>NZ_JBOBFT010000015.1:0-116081 GCF_050587525.1 Plantibacter lichenum
CTCTTTGCGCCGATGGTACTGCAGGGGGGACCCTGTGGGAGAGTAGGACACCGCCGAACTTCTTCGTTGAGATGGCCACCCAAGATTCTTGGGTGGCCATTTCGCGTTAACAGAGCAACATCCGAAACAGCACCTCATCAGGTGAAAGAGCTCGAGCTGACTTGCGTTCCCGTCGTGGAGCGCATAAGCTTGACCTTTGGCTGGGCGTCCTCTATCGTCCACGCCGTACGCGCATCCCCCTCCAGCAAGATCCGGGGGACGCGCATGCCGACAAGAGATCTTGGGCAGGGCACTCGTCCTGCGGTAATGAAGGAGAACAACTATGGCAGCAGTGTGCCAGGTGACTGGAGCCGTTCCCGGCTTCGGACACAACATCTCGCACTCGCACCGTCGGACGAAGCGCCGCTTCGACCCGAACGTGCAGAGGAAGACCTACTTCGTGCCTTCGCTTCGTCGTAACGTCACCCTGAAGGTGTCCGCCAAGGGCATCAAGGTGATCGACGCACGTGGCATCGAATCCGTCGTCAAGGACATTCTCGCTCGTGGGGTGAAGATCTAGTGGCTAAGCAGCAGGACGTCCGTCCGATCATCAAGCTTCGTTCTACGGCCGGCACGGGGTACACCTACGTGACGAAGAAGAACCGTCGCAACAACCCCGACCGTCTCGTACTCAAGAAGTACGACCCCGTAGTGCGCAAGCACGTTGAATTCCGAGAGGAGCGCTAAACATGGCTAAGAAGAGCAAGATCGCCCGCAACGAGCAGCGCAAGGTGATCGTTGACCGCTACGCCGCGAAGCGCCTCGAACTGAAGAAGGCCCTCGTGGACCCCGCAGGTACCGACGAGTCGCGTGAAGCAGCTCGCCTCGGCCTGCAGAAGCTTCCCCGCAACGCATCGCCGATCCGCGTCCGCAACCGCGACGCCGTCGACGGACGCCCCCGGGGTATCCTCACCAAGTTCGGCATCAGCCGTGTCCGTTTCCGCGACATGGCTCACAAGGGCGAACTGCCCGGCATCACCAAGTCGAGCTGGTAGTCACTCACCGCTCGCGACTGTTCCTGCGGTCGGTTCTTCCGACAGCTGAACACAGCACAGTTTCATCCTGAAGGGGATGTCCGTCTTGTACGGACATCCCCTTCGGTCGTTTACGGGCAGGGCGGCATACTGGAGGGATCCCGACGGAGCTCTTCCGATCCCGGGATCCCGAGAGTGAGCAGGTGATCGTCGCTGGACGTGCAACGCCAACGCGCAATCGCGCTCCTCGTGGCCGTGTGCTTCTTCATGGAGAACCTCGACGGGACGATCCTCACCACCGCGGCACCGAGCATCGCACGTGACTTCGCGACCGAGTCGACGGCCGTCGGGCTCGCTGTCACTGCGTTCCTCCTGACGGTCGCCGTGCTCATCCCCGTGAGCGGCTGGCTCACGGAGCGATTCGGTGCGCGGCGAGTGTTCGCGGCGGCGATCGCGGTCTTCACGATCGCTTCTGTTCTGTGCGCGGTGAGCTCGAGCCTGCCGATGCTCGTGGCGATGCGGGTGCTGCAGGGGGTCGGCGGTGCGCTCATGGTGCCGGTCGGGCGGTTGACCGTGCTGCGCGTCACACCGAAGCATCGGCTCATCCAGGCGATCGCGCTGCTGACGTGGCCGGCTCTCGCGGCTCCGATCATCGCCCCGTTCCTCGGGGGCCTCATCACCACGTACGCGTCGTGGCACTGGATCTTCCTGATCAACGTGCCCGTCGGCGTCATCGCGTTCGTGATCGCGCTCCGCATCGTGCCGGACCTGGCAGGAGCGGAGGTCCCGCCACTCGACTGGCTGGGGCTCACGCTCGCCTGCACCGGGCTCGCTGCACTCGTCTACGCGTCGGCGCTCGTGTCGGGCGTCGGATTCGCAGCGGTGCCGTTCATCGTGTCGCTGGTGATCGGGCTGGCGCTCCTCGGACTCGCCGTCCGGCACCTGCTGCGTGCACCGCATCCGTTCGTCGATCTGCGGATGCTGCGCGTCGAGACGTTCCGCTTGGCGAACGCGGGAGGGTCCGTCTACCGGCTGACGATCAGCGCCGTTCCGTTCCTCCTGCCGCTCCTCTTCCAGGATGCGTTCGGGTGGACGCCCGTGCAGGCCGGCGCCGTCGTCCTGTTCCTCTTCGCGGGGAATCTGGCGATCAAGCCGGCGACCACGTGGATGCTGCACGCCTTCGGATTCAAGGTGCTACTCGTCGCATCGGGCGCGGTCGGAGCCCTGTGCATGGTGGCGATGGCATTCCTCACCGCCGAGACGTCGATCGTGCTGATGGCCGCGCTCCTCTTCCTCAGCGGCGTCGCGCGGTCGGTGGGCTTCACGGCCTACAACACGATCACCTTCGCCGATGTCGAGCAGTCGCAGATGTCGGGCGCGAACACGCTCAACTCGACGTTGCAGCAGGTCGCGAGCGGGTTCGGCGTCGCCGTCGGTGCGATCCTGCTGTCCTCCGGCTTCGCCGTCGACGATGCCGTCCACGGCGGGCCGTTGCTCCCGTATCAGTTCGCGTTCATCGCGATCGCCGTCCTCACCCTCTACCCGACGCTCGAGGCGCTCGCGCTCTCCCGCGCCGCCGGGAGCGGTGTCATCGTGCGTGCTCCCGCCCCAGCACCCAAGGGTTGACGTTCCCGAACCTCGGAGTGAGCGACGGGCAGGAGTCTCCCGTTGGGCCGCGTCCTTCCCTCCTCGCTCTCGAAACTGACCCCTTCCAACGGCCGACCACAGGCACATCTGGCATACTAGGCTTGCTTTGCGCAGCGGGATTTCGGCTCGATGGACTTTACGACCGCCACACGCTCACGGATCGAGGCGTCTTTATGGCAGGAGGCTGGCAGATGAACGACAGCGCGGAGATCGAGCGTCTCGTGTTGCGAAACGAAGTTCTTCAGGCCGTGCTCGGAGCAGGACCTGAATTGATCGGGGCGTTCCGCTCGCTCGGTACCTGCGACAGCCGTGAGGAAGCGGTGACGACGTTGGCGCGAGATCTACGCATATCCGAAGTGGCGGCCAACGTGTTGCTCTCGTCCACCGTCGAACTCCTCGCGACAGGGTATCGGCAGGCGCGCCTCAGAGCTGAGCTCGACGCGAACCTGGCGCACGTCGCACTGCTACGCCAGCCCAAGCGGCCTAGTAATTGAAGGACGCGCTTCCCACGCCAGTGATCTTGTAAGGATGAGTGGTCCAAACCATCGTGGCAGAGTTCGGCCAGCAGGG
Organism: Plantibacter lichenum; assembly: GCF_050587525.1. Lineage (NCBI taxonomy): Bacteria > Bacillati > Actinomycetota > Actinomycetes > Micrococcales > Microbacteriaceae > Plantibacter > Plantibacter lichenum. The sequence goes on from NZ_JBOBFT010000015.1 coordinate 3,231, forward strand.
TGCGTCGATGGTGACCGTGTAGTCCATGTGGTACGTCCTCCCCGGGATCCCGCCCTGGTGCCAGGTTTGGGGGAAGATGTTCTGACCGTAGGCGATCGGTGCGTAGCTTTCAACGTCCTCGCAGTTGTTCCAGGTCGCGACGGTGGTGTCGAAAAACGGATCCTCGTCGAGTCGGGTTCGACATTGGACATCCGTGAACTGAACGGGCTTTCCTCCGCCGTAGCCGAGGTAGCCGTCTAGCGTCACACCCGGGTAGAAGTAGAACGAATAGTGCAGTTCCAACGCGTAAGATCCCTGAAAATCACAGTCGAGACCTCCGATTGAGACGCCACAGACTCCGTATGCAACGATGTCGCTCACTTCGTGTTGGTAGGCATTTGCGATGTATCCATCGTCCCCGGCCCATCGTGATCCTGAGGCTGTCTGCCAGGCGTCAGGATCCTCGACGATCTTCTCGAGCGTCGACTGCGTGCTATCCCGTGCTCCCCGTGCGCGATTTTGCACAAAGGACCTTGCTTGGGCGACGTCACCTCGGTCCATTGCCTGATGGATGAGATGTGGGAGGGGATCGAGTGCATCCTCCGGCCATGCGCCCGCAAGGCAAAGGCCGGCTGCGTAGTCGGCATCGGTGCAGATCGCTCCACCTGCATAAGACTGGTGCACGTGCGGCACGTTCGCCAATGTGTTGGGAGCCGCCAGGGCGGCGGCAAAGATCAGCGCAGTTGCAAATGTAGCAGACATAAACTTTAGAGCTCCAATGGTCTATAGATAGATGATGAAGTAACGTTAGCGCTCGCCAAGTCTGCGGGGAAGGGGTTACTGAGACTCGATTCGAGTCGCTCGTGTTGCCGTGCTTACTGCGGGCCGATGGTCGCTCACGGTGCGGCGCGGGAAGGGCGCGATCGGCAACGACAGCGATCTCGCTGTCCCGAACGCTGAAAGGCGGAAACGTGCGCTCGTCGGAATCATGAACCCAACGCGACACCGGATCGCAGGCAAGTTCAGTGCATCAACGACAGAAGGCTCCAGGTGGCGTTGGTGGCATCGAGCTGGACGGTGCTGGCGCCGAGCGCAAGGGGGGTGGCCAGGTTCCCCGGAAACACGCGGAAAAGTCGCCGAAACGGGTCGAAAACGGCCTGAAACGTGAAAACAGGGGTCATCTGGCCGACACGCGGGCCTGAATGTCCGCGAACAGCCTACATATCCGCGGAATCTCGCGGAATGCTGGTACATTCAAGGCGGTCAGAAAGACCAGTTGGTGCCGTATCAAGCGACACCTTCGATACCAACAAAACAGCTGTGATTCTGCAGCATCGTCCGAGGAGGACCCTCACAATGGCAAATTTGAACAAGACTGAGCTCGTCGCCGCAATCGCCAGCGCCACCGGCCAGAGCCAGGCAACCGTCGGCGGCGTCGTCGACGCCCTGTTCTCGACCGTCGCTGAGACCGTCGCCACGGGTGGCAAGGTTTCGATCCCGGGTTGGATCTCCTTCGAGCAGACCGACACCGCTGCTCGCACCGGCCGCAACCCGCAGACCGGCGCCGAGATCCAGATCCCGGCCGGCAAGCGCGTCAAGGTCACCGCTGGCTCGAAGCTCAAGGCTTCCGTCAAGTAGTCTCCTCTCCGCAAGGAGTGAGCACCGCGAGCTGAGCTCGTCGGTTCTCGAATACACGTCCCGAGGGGCACCACAGTTCTGTGGTGCCCCTCGTTCGTTTCCAGGAGGCCTCCGAACGCGCGGGTTGCCGGGTGCGCCGCGGGGTGGTCCGGCGCTGTCGGTGGGGCCGCATACGATGGCCGCATGCGGATCCTCCACACCTCGGACTGGCACCTCGGCCGATCCCTGCACGGTGTCGATCTGCTGCCCTACCAAGAAGCGTTCCTCGATCACCTGCTCGAGGTCGTCGTCGAACGGCGAGTGGACGTCCTCCTCGTCGCCGGCGACGTCTACGACCGGGCGATCCCTCCCGTGCAAGCCGTCACCGCGCTCTCCACAGCGCTCACCCGCCTCGCCGAACACGCGACCGTCATCCTCGCTCCGGGCAACCACGACTCGGCCATCCGCCTCGGCTTCGGGGCGTCGATGCTGCGTGACGGCATCCACATCCGTGCTGAAGTCGACCGTCTGCAGGAGCCCGTGATCGTCGCGGACGACGACGGCGACGTCGCGTTCTACCCGCTGCCGTACCTCGATCCGGACACCACCCGCGGCACGCTCGCCCTGCCGGGGGAGCCGCCGCTCGCGCGCTCCCACGAAGCGGTCGTCGGCGCTGCGCTCGGCCGGGTGCGTGCCGACCTCGCTGAACGGCGGGAGGCGGGGAACGTCCGCGCAGTCGTCGCCGCGCACGCATTCGTCATCGGCGGCACCTCGAGCGACAGTGAACGCGACATCAGGATCGGCGGGGTCGACGCCGTCCCCTCGGAGGTCTTCGAAGGGTTCGACTACGTCGCGCTCGGTCACCTCCATGGAGCGCAACGAGTGGGGCGCGCAGGTGTCGAGGACCGGATGCGCTACTCGGGGTCACCCCTCGCCTACTCCTTCTCCGAACGCAACCAGGCGAAGTCGAGTGTGCTCGTCGAACTGGCGGCAGACGGATCGACGACGATCGAACTCCTTCCCGCACCTGTGCCGAAGCGACTCGTCGACGTGAGCGGCACGCTCGAGGAACTCCTCGGCAGTGCTTTCGACGACGCGACCGATGCCTGGGTGCGCGCGACGGTCACCGATGACATCCGTCCGGCCGAACTGTACGCGACCCTGAGAGGACGCTTCCCTGGCCTGCTCGTGTGGCTGCACGCACCCGCGAACCGGGCGGAGACGGGCGTCGCGCGTGCGGTCACCGCGGTGTCCGACCCGGTGGAGGTCGCGTCCGAGTTCGTCGAGTTCGTCACGGGTTCGCCGACGACCGCTCGTCAGGCGGAACTGATCAGGACGGCCCACGAAGCGGCCCTCGCCGCGGAGGTGAGCGCCTGATGCGACTCCACTCCCTGACCCTGCAGGCCATCGGGCCGTACGCGGGCGAGCACGCGATCGACTTCGTCGAGCTCGGGCGTGCGGGCCTGTTCCTGCTGGAAGGTCCCACGGGCGCGGGCAAGTCGACCATCATCGACGCCATCGTGTTCGGCCTCTACGGGGAGCTCGCCGGAACCGGCGCGAGCAAGGACCGGCTGCACTCGCATCACGCGGCGCCAGGCGTCGTCCCGTTCGTCGAGCTCGTCTTCGAGACGGGATCCGGCGTCTATCGGGTACGACGGACGCCGGCCCACCGGCGCCCGAAGCAGCGCGGCGGCGGCTTCACCGACCAACCGGCCAGCGCCACCCTCATGCGACTCACCGATCCCGACGCCGAGACCGGGGAGACGCTCTCCACGCGCACGCAGGAGATCGGGCCGGAGATCACCCGGATCGTCGGACTCACCCGCGCGCAGTTCGTGCAGACGATCGTGCTGCCGCAGGGCGAGTTCGCGAAGTTCCTCTCCGCCGACGGCGAGGACCGGAGCGCGCTGCTGCGATCCCTGTTCGGCACGGAGCACTACGAACGACTCGCCGAACACCTCGTCGCGCTGCGCCAGGACGCCAGGCGAGAGGTCGCGGCTGCCGAACGGACGCTCGGAGAGGCGGTCGCGCGGTTCAGCGGAGCAGCACAGCTCGCGGAGGTCCGGGCGCGGGTGGAGGGTCGTGCCGATGCCGATGCCGATGCCGATGCCGATGCCGATGCCGATGCTGGTGCTGGTGCTGCCGATGCCGATGCCGATGCGGCTGGAGCTACTGCGGTTGCTGCTCTCGAAGGAGGGCCGGCGGATGCGACCGAGGCTCCGGGTGCGGATGGACCCGATGACCTGGGTGGGGCAGCGGCCGACGATGCCGCCGTCGTCACCGTGGACGCTGCCACTGCCACAGCCTCGGAGGCGCTCGTCGAACGCGCGCGAGAGGACGACATCCTCGCCAGCCGCCTGGAGCCGGATTCGCCGACGCTGGAGGCCGATGCCGCCGCGATCGTCCACGTCCTCCGCTCGCGCTCCGAGCGTGCGGCTGCGGCCGCAGCCGCCGCGGAGCTCGACGACGCCCGTGTGGCCAGAGACGCAGCCGTGCAGCTGCAGCAGCGCCTGGAGCGCCGCATCGCGTTGCTCGCGAAGCAGGAGCAGCTGGCCGTTGACGACGACTGGATCACACAGCTCACGGCGAAGGTCGCCGCGGCGCAGCGGGCGGACACGGTGACGTCGTCGGCGTCCGGTGCGCGGGCCGCGACGATCGGGCTCGAGCGGGCGGACACTGCTCTCGTCGCGGCACTCGCCGACGCGGGATCCGAGACGGCGGGGCTCAGCCTCGACGAGCTCGCCGAACGCCGCGAGACCATCACCGCCGAACGCGTCGGCCTCGCCGCCCGCATCACCCTCGAACGCTCGCTCGCCGGCCGTGAGGCGGAGATCGCGTCGCTCGGAAGACGCATCGACGACACCGAGCGGCGCCTGGCAGCACTCTCGGCCGACGATGCCGCGCGTGCGGCTCAGCGGAAGGAGCTCGGCGATGGCACGAGCACGGTGGAAGAGTGCCGGACCGGAGTCGCAGCCGCCCGCCTCGCCGCCGAGAACGTGCGGGCCCGCATCGCCGTCCTCGATCGCATCGACGCCCTCGATGAACGACGAGCGGCCACCGCCGACGCGCTCGGCTCCGCCGTCTCCCGGGCGAAAGCCTCCGTCGATGCAGAAGCGGCGTTGCGCCGCCAACGGATCGACGGGATGGCCGGAGAACTCGCCGCCGCCCTGCAGGACGACGAACCCTGCCCCGTCTGCGGGTCCGCTTCGCACCCTGCGCCGGCGTCGCTGTCCGGAGAGCATCCCTCCGAGCACTCGATCGAGGAGGCGGCCTCCGCCCGTGAGACCGCCGAGGAACGCGTGCGGAGCGCTCGGGGCGCTCACGAAGCGATCCTCGCCGAACGGGCCGTGCTGGTGAGCGAGCTGGTCGCGGCGGCCGGGGATGTCCCGGCCGCGGTCGACTCCGAAACCGCCGCCGGCATCGAGAGCACCCCCGACATCGAGAGCACCCCCGACATCGATGTCACTGCCCTCCGGGACGAAGCGACCGATGCCGCGGAACAGGCGATCACGCGCCTGAGCGAGACGGCGGAGGCGCTCGCTGCAGCGGAGACACGCGCGGAAACGCTCCGGACGATCGAAACAGCGACGGCCGCGGCCGCCGCCGAACGCGCCGAGCTCACCCCGACCCTCGCGACGCTGACCGAACGGCGGAAGGGTGAACGGGAGGCCGTCGCGGCCGCGCGTGCGGACATCGCGGCCGCCCTCGGCGAGCTCGGCGACACCTTGGAAGAACTCGACAATCGACTGGCGCAGGAACGGGAGCGAATCGTGGCGCTCGCCGCAGCCCACGCGGCCGTTGTGGACCGCGCGGCACGACTCGCAGAACGGCAGGCGGAACTCGTATCGGCGCTCGAAGCGGCAGGGTTCGCAGACCTCGAAGCAGCTGAAGCGGCCGTCCTGGAGAGCGGCGACCGGGCCAGGCACGAGGCGGCGATCGCCGAGCACCATCGGCGGGCTCAACAGGTCACGGACGGACTGGCCTCCCCGGAGATCAGGGAGCTGACCGGTCATGAGGTCATCGACCTCGATGCTGCGGAACAGCGGCTCGCCCAGGTGCGCGAGACGGCACGCATCGTCGCCGATGAGGCAGCGGTTGCCAAGCGACGCGCCGACCAGGCCGAAGCGGCCCAGTCCGACCTCGACGACGCCATCGCGGAGAACGCGGAAGCCGTGCGCGACGCCGCAGAGGTCATCCGGCTCGCTGACGTGGTCTCCGCGACCGGCGCGGACAACGTCAAGCGGATCACGCTCGGCACCTACGTCCTCCTCCGCCGCTTCGAGGACGTCGTCGCCGCGGCCAACGCCCGCCTCGAGGCGATGTCGGGCGGCCGGTACGAACTCGTCCGCAGTGACGTCAAGGAAGGCGCGTCCAGGGCACAGCGCATCGGCCTCTCCCTGACCGTCCACGACCATCGGACCGACACTCGCCGGGATCCGAAATCGCTCTCCGGCGGCGAAACGTTCTACGCATCGCTCTGCCTGGCACTCGGTCTCGCGGACGTCGTGACGGGCGAAGCCGGCGGCGTCGAACTCGGCACACTCTTCGTCGACGAGGGCTTCGGCAGCCTCGACCCCGAGACGCTCGACACGGTCATGGCGGAGCTCGGACGCCTGTCCGCCGGCGGCCGGGTCGTCGGCGTCGTGAGCCACGTCGAAGAGATGAAGCAGCGGATCGGTGAACGCATCGAAGTGCGTCGACTCGCGGACGGTTCTTCCACCCTCCTCGTCCGCGCGTAGGGCCGAAAACCCGGGACCGGTCGCGGACGGAGCTCCCAGCGCACCCGCGTAGGCTGGGATCGTGAATCGTGTCGCCCGCCTCGCAGGACCAGCCCTGCTCCTGCTCGTGGCGGTGGCCTCCCTCCTCGCCGGACTCGCCTTCGGCGGGGGAGCCAACGCCCAACTCCTCGGTGACCCCGGTGCGGTGGTCCGCTACGGACTGCCCATCGCGACGCTGCTCGTCAACATCAGCGCGGCAGGCACCATCGGTGCGCTCGTCCTCTCCTGCTGGGCGCTCAGCCCGCAGCAGAAGGAGTACGGCGCGGCTCTCGACGTCGCTGCGGCATCTGCCGCCGTGTTCACCGTCGCCTCCGGCATCACCGGGTTCTTCACCTTCCTCAACGTCACACAGGTGCCGCTCGCCTTCGACGACGCGTTCGGCGCCAAGCTCAGCCTCTTCTTCACGAGCATCGAAGCCGGACAGGCGTGGCTCAACACCACGCTCATCGCCGCCGCCGTCACCGTGCTGTGCTTCGCGGTCCGCAACCAGACCGTGCTCATCTTCGTCACCGGGCTCGCACTGCTGTCGCTGCTCCCGATGGCGCAACAGGGCCACTCCGCTGAAGCGAGCGGACACAACGCCGCGGTCACAGCACTCGGCCTGCACCTCGTCTTCGCCGCGATCTGGCTCGGCGGGCTCGTCACCATCGTGTTCATCCGCCGCACCCTCGACGACGGCCGGATCGTCCCCGTGCTCCTCCGATACTCGACGGTCGCCCTCATCTCCTTCGTCGTCGTCGCCGCATCCGGGTATGTGAGCGCTGAACTGCGCATCGGCTCGCTCGACCGGCTCGGCTCGCCGTACGGCATCCTCGTGCTCGTCAAAGTGTTCGCGCTCCTCGCGCTCGGCCTGTTCGGCGCGGTACAGCGACGGGTGCTCATCCGGAAGCTCGAGACGAACCTCAAGCCGTCCCGGAAGCCGTTCTGGTGGTTCGTCGCCCTCGAACTCGCGTTCATGGGACTCGCCTCCGGTGCCGCAGCGGCGCTCGCGAAGACGGCTCCGCCCGTCGACCAGGCGGTTCCCGTCGCAGCCACGCCCGCCCAGCTCCTCACAGGCGAAGCGCTCCCACCGGAACTGACCTTCGAGCGCTACTTCACCCAGTGGGACATGGACCTCCTCTGGGTGCTCGCGTGCGCGTTCGGCATCTTCTTCTACCTCGCCGGCGTGTACCGGCTGCGCAAGCGCGGCGACTCCTGGTCCATCCTCCGCACCATCAGCTGGGTGCTCGGCCTCCTCGTGCTCATGTACCTGACGAGCGGCGGCATCAACGCGTACCAGCCGTATCTGTTCAGCGTGCACATGCTGGGGCACATGGGGCTCACGATGCTCGTGCCCGTGCTGCTCGTCCCCGGTGCGCCCGTGACCCTCATCGCCCGCGCCGTCAAGAAACGCGACGACGGCTCCCGCGGCGGCCGCGAATGGGTGCTCCTCGCGGTGCACTCGAAGTTCGCAGGCGTCATCGCGAACCCCATCGTCGCGGCCGTGCTGTTCGCCGGATCGCTGTGGGTGTTCTATTACACGCCGCTGTTCCGCTGGTCGATGACGGACCACATCGGGCACGAGTGGATGGTCATCCACTTCACGATCACCGGGTACCTGTTCGTGCAGTCGCTCATCGGCATCGATCCGGTCCCGAAGCGGCTGTCGTATCCGATGCGGCTGCTCGTGCTCCTCGCGACGATGGCGTTCCACGCCTTCTTCGGACTCGCGATCATGTCGTCGACGGGACTGTTCCTCGCCGACTGGTTCGGCGCGATGGGCCGCACGTGGGGGCAGACGCCGCTCGGCGATCAGCAGACCGGCGGCGGCATCGCGTGGAGCGTCGGCGAGATCCCGACGGTCGCGTTGGCCATCGCCGTCGCCATCCAGTGGAGCCGGAACGACGAGAAGGAGGCCAAGCGCCTCGACCGCAACGCCGACCGGACGAACGACGCCGAGCTCAACGAGTACAACGAGCGGCTCGCCCGCATGGCTGCCCGCAGCAACGACTGACCGCGGCTGACCCCGCACCTGCCTCTTCGCCGACCCCGCACCTGCCGCTCACCCACCGGGGTTTCACAATTCAGGACGATTTTCACAATTCAGGACAATCGCCCGGCGCGGCGCCCGAGATCATCCTGAATTGTGCAGATGTTCCTGAATTGTGCAACCACCAGGGGACGAGGGGCAGGGCGACGAGCCGGGGCATCGGGGCAGGCAGCGGTTGGGTCAGCGCAGGTCGATGTAGAGGGAGCCGTCCTCGCGGACCGTCACGAACGCGGAGAGCGTGAACGGGACGTCCTCGTCGAGCGTCGTCACCTCACCGTCGAACAGCGACTGCACGTCGACCACGAGATGCGCGGTGCCGACCGTCGCCGGCATGACCCACGTCGTCTCGCCCGGCTGGATCTGCACCGTCGGGTACGTCACCATCGACCACGCGGGTGTGGTCTTCACCCGGTCGCGGAGGAACTGCCCGAACGGGCACCCCGTCGGCTGCAGGACGACCTGCGTCGCGCACTCGTCCAGGTAGCTGTTCAGCTGCGTCTGCACCTCCGTCACGAACGCCTTCGTCGGTGTCGTGTCGACCGATGCCGTCACCACGGATCGCGGGTCGGTCGCGCGTGCCGTCTGCACCGGTGCGCGCAGCATCGTCGTGTCGAGATCGAAATCGATCGTCGACGGGGTGAAGGTGAGCAACGACACCGTGTTCGTGAACGCCGCCGCCTGATCCGTCGGCGCGACCTGCCGGGTGTCCAGCTCGAAGCCGTTCGCGCGGAACGACGTCGAGTGCACGACCGTCAGCGAGACGCTGCTGAGCGGACTCCGCTCGAACCGCCACGAGGGGAAGAGCCCGAACGTCGCTTCGGCGCTCGACACCGAGAACGTGCTGCGGCCCTGCTTGCCGCCGGAGACGTACTCGAACGTGATGCTGCGCGACCCGTCGGACTCGGCGACGTCGGACACGAACCGGACGTCGGTGAGCTTCCCCAGCGCCTCCTTGCGGAGGAGCGCGTCGGAACTGCCGGCGGGGAGTCCGGCATCGGCCAACTTCTCCCGGTCGATGCTGACTCCGGGAAGCGCGAGCGCCGCTGCGGCATCGCCCGCCGACAGCGCATCGAGGTACTCCCGGACGAACGCTCCCGCTCCGTAGACCTCGCGGGACAGCGCGCCCCACGTGGCGAAGACCGCCGAGACGAGGAGCGCGGCGACGCACAGCCACAGGACGATCGCCCGTGCCAAGGCCCCGGGTCGTCGCCCCGAGGCGTTTTCCGCCTCGTGGCGCTCTTCCCGCGTCGCGACATGGGTCATCCAGCCATCCTAGGGTGGAGGCTTCCGCGTAAGATATGAGAGCCGATCCGCAAGGAGACCATCCCACTCATGAGCGTAGCCCTCACCGCCGAACAGCAGGCGGTCTTCGATCGCATCGAGGGCACCAGGGAACACGTGTTCGTCACGGGTCGTGCCGGGACGGGCAAGTCCACCCTCCTCAACCATCTGGCGTGGAACACGTCGAAGCAGCTCGTCATCTGCGCGCCCACCGGTGTCGCTGCGTTGAACGTGGGCGGGCAGACGATCCACTCCCTCTTCCGGTTGCCGATCGGCCTCATCGCGGATCACGCCATCGAGCAGAACGACCAGACCCGCAAACTGCTCAACGCGATCGACACGCTCGTCGTGGACGAGGTCTCCATGGTGAGCGCAGACCTCATGGATGCGATGGACCGCAGCCTCCGCCAGGCGCGGCAGCGTCCCAACGACCCGTTCGGTGGCGTGCAGGTCGTGCTGTTCGGCGATCCGTACCAGCTCGCCCCCGTTCCCGGCAGCCCGGACGAGCGCGCCTACATCAAGGACACCTACCGCTCCTTCTGGTTCTTCGACGCGAAGATCTGGCAGGAGGTGCCGCTGCGCATCATCGAGCTCACCGAGATCCACCGGCAGCACGAAGCCGAGTTCAAGTACCTGCTGAACGGTGTGCGGCACGGCCAGGTGACCGCCGAGATGGCCGGCCGCCTCAACGGGACCGGCGCGCGGACGCCTCCGGACGACGGCATCATCACGCTCGCGAGTCGCAATGACACCGTCAACCGGATCAACGCCGCCGCCCTCGCGAAACTGGGCGGGAAGGTCCTCACCGCTAAAGCGGAGGTCTCCGGCGACTTCGGCGGGCGTGCGTTCCCCGCCGACGAAGCGCTCGACCTCAAAGTGGGCGCGCAGGTGATGTTCCTCCGCAACGACAGCGAACAGCGGTGGGTGAACGGGACGCTGGGGACGGTCGTGAAGATCGATTCGACCGTCTGGGTGGACGTCGACGGGGAGCTCTTCGAGGTCGAACCCGCCACGTGGGAGAAGCACAAGTACTCGTACTCGTCGGCCACCAAGCAGCTGAAGCGCGACATCGTCGCCGAGTTCACCCAGTTCCCGTTGCGATTGGCGTGGGCCGTCACCATCCACAAATCGCAGGGGAAGACGTACGAGCGAGCGATCGTCGACCTCGGCACGCGCGCGTTCAGTCCCGGGCAGAGTTACGTCGCGCTCAGCCGCATCTCTACCCTCGACGGCCTGTACCTGTCACGGCCGTTGCGTCCGAGCGACATCATCGTCGACACCGACGTCGAGCGCTTCATGCGCGAGCGCTAGCGCCCTGCCGCCCTTCCGGCTCGCGAGGTGTCACATATGGCTAGTCTGGATGCCCGGGACTAGCCATATGTGACACCTCGCGAGCTACGGGGCAGGGGTCTGGACGGCGGCGAGGATGGCTGCGCCGAGCGCGACCGGCCGGGTGAACTGCGGCCAGTGCCCTGTGGGCAGGTCGATGTAGTCGACGTGCCGGACCTGACCGAGCTCCGCCACCTCCGCGTACTCCGCGGCGATCCACTCGAGCATCATGGCCGAGGGGAATTCGCACGCGATGACGGTGACGGGGACGTCGTAGCGGCGATCGTCGTGCAGGTGCTGCTGGTCGAACGCGGCTCCGCGAGGCTGAGGGATGGCGCGGGCGCGGAACTCGGTGCGGATGTCATCGCTCAGGTCGACGAGGTCCTCGTCGGGGAACTCGCTCCAGTCGGGCAGCGGGATCTCGCCGTCGACGACGGGCAGCTCGTTGTTGACGACCCCGCCCTCCGGTACCGGCACGCTGTCGACGTAGACGCCGCGGACGACGCGATCCGGCCGAGCATCGATCGCTCCCTGGATGACCGGCGCACCGCCCGAGTGGCCGACGAGGACCACGGGTGCTCCGATCTCGTCGACGAGACGGATGACGGCATCGATGTGATCACGGAGACCGATGTCGGTGCGATCGGCGTCGACGGATTCCAACCCGGGCAGGGTCACGGCGTGCACGCGGTGACCGGCCGCCTCGATCGCCGGCCTGACGCGGTCCCATGACGACGCGTCCAACCAGAATCCGGGAACCAGTACGACATCCATGCCGAGACCCTACTCCCGTCCTTCTCGGCTCGCGAGGGTTCGCAAATGGCTCGTTGCGGGTGTGCCGGACGAGCCATACGTGACACCTCGCGGGCTGCGAGGGCGGGGTTCACGCGGAGGTCGCCGGACGTTCATCCGGACGTCGGTTCCGAGTTCACTGGATCGGCGACCCTCGTTGAGGCCGACCGGCGCCGGACAGGGCGCTCGCGGCGGCATCGCGTGGCTCTGCGTCGTCCGGGCCACACCATCCCCAGACAGAAGGAATGTTGTGACCCCGTCATCCGACGCCCCCGGTTCGTTCACCCGTCGCCAGGCGCTCGTCCTGCTCGGCTCCGCCGCCGCAGCGAGTGCCGTCGTGCTCTCCGACCCGTTCGGCCGGAACATCGCCCAGGCTGCTGAAGCGACGGCGATCCCGCTCCTCAGCACTGCGACGACGACCTGGCGCTACTCCGACGCGAACGCCGACCCCGCAGCGGGCAACGCCGACCTCCTCGTGTGGGCGAAGGCCGGCTACGACGACGCCTCCTGGAAGAGCGGCAAGGGCGGCTTCGGCGCCAAGCGGGGCCTCGCCACCGGCATGGGCGGCGGCTACGCGATCAACACCCTCCTCACGCAGTACGTCGCGGGCAGCACGAGTGAGGACATCCCCACGTACTTCTTCCGCACCACCTTCGAGCTCACTGCCCAGCAGCTCGCCCAGGTGCAGGCGCTCAGCGGGTCCGCGGTGTACGACGACGCGTTCACGATCTACGTCAACGGGCAGAAGGCGGCCGGTTTCTCCGATGCCGCGATCGACCCCACGAAGAACCTCCAGTTCTCCGGCACATCGGTGAGCGACCCGCAGGTGGCCGCGTTCACGGTGGCGAAGACGCTGCTCCGCGAGGGGACGAACACCGTCGCCGTCGCGCTGTACCAGGGCGACGCCGGCAGCTCCGACATCTACTTCGACCTCACGAGCCTGACCGCGACGACCACCTCGGTCGCCGCGCAGGTCTCCGACGTCGTGCTCAACATCGGTGCGGACGTCACCCAGCTGAACCTCGCCTGGTACACGACGTCCGGCATCGCCGAGGTCGCGCAGCTGATGACGGCCGGCGGCTCGTTCGACACCGCGACCTCGTTCCCGGCGTCGGGCGCGAAGTCGACGGACGGCCAGGAGTACCGCCACGCGACGCTCACGGGCCTCGCACCGGACACCGCCTACAGCTACCGCGTCGGCAGCGCCGAGGGCGTCTGGTCGGACACCTTCTCCTTCTCCACGCGCGCGTTCACGGGCGACTTCAGCTTCCTCCTCATCGGCGACTCGCAGATCGGCGCCTCCGGCAATGCGACGAACGATGCCGCGGGCTGGGCGACGACGCTGCAGAAAGCGGAGACGCTCCTCCCGGAGAGCCGCTTCGTCCTCTCGGTCGGCGACCAGGTCGACTCCGCCGCCAACGAGACCCAGTACGCGGGTTTCCTCGCACCGAAGCAGCTGACGAAGACACCGCTCATCACCAACATCGGCAACCACGACGTCGCGAGCCTCGCCTACCGTCAGCACTTCAACATGCCGAACATCGACGAGACGTTCGGCCAGGGCAACGCGGGTCAGTCGGGCGGCAACTACTGGTTCGTCTACAACGACGTCCTCTTCATCTCCTTCAACTCGAACAACCGCGAGAACGCGAGGCACGTCGAGTACGTGGCGAAGATCGTCACGGAGCAGGGCGCAGGCAAGAAGTGGATCGTCGTGCACTTCCACCACTCGATCTTCAGCGTCGCCTCGCACGCGACCGATGCGGACATCATCGAGCGTCGCGGCGTCTTCCCCGCCGGATTCAGCGAGATCGGCGTCGACCTCGTGGTCATGGGCCACGACCACGTCTACACGCGTTCGTACCTGATGAACGGCAACCAGAGCGTCGCGCAGCAAGCGAAGGGCACGGTCGTCCCGAAGGACGGCGACGTCCTGTACCTGACGGCGAACTCGTCGAGCGGCAGCAAGTTCTACGAGATCCAGGAGGGTCAGGACTTCTTCTGGGCCGACGTGGAGAACCAGGAGCACATCCCGAACATGACGAACGTGCAGGTGACGGACGATGCCATCACCCTCACGACGTACCGCGTGTCCGACCTGACCGTCGTCGACGAGGTGCGTCTGGAGAAGCCTGACACGGTCGCTCCCGTCATCACCGCCCCCGCATCGACGACGCTCACGGTCGGTGACGCGTTCGACCCGATGGCCGGTGTGACTGCCGCCGATGCCCGCGACGGCGACCTGACGTCGAAGATCACGGTGGCAGGGGCGGTCGACCCGTCGAAGGCCGGGAAGACGACGCTCACCTACTCGGTGTCGGATGCCGCCGGGAACGCCGCATCGGTCGATCGGGTGGTGACGGTGAACGCGCGAGGCGTGGTGACGCCGACGCCTTCACCTGGCGCTGGTGCGGGCACGGGTGCGGGTGCGCCTGCCGGCGGCAAGGGCGGCAAGGACCTCGCCTCGACCGGCGTGAATGCGGGCGGCTTCGTGGCTGCCGCGGCTGCAGCGCTCGCCGCGGGTGGCGCGCTCATCGCGGGCAAGCGCCTCTCGAAGCGTGGGGCGTCATCGGCCGCCGACCGCGCCGGATCGGACACCTCGGTCTGAGCATCGCGCCGCCGTCGCGCACAACTCCTTCGATTGCGACATGCCGGCCGCGCCGAACCCCGGAATTCCGGGGTTCGGCGCGACCGGCCGGTGCGGATCGAAGGAGTTACGCGTGTGGGGGGAGACGCAGAACGGCCCGTGATCCGCCGAGGTGGCAGGTCACGGGCCGGGAGGTGAGGTGTCCGGGTGCTGTCAGGCGACGACGGTCGAGGACCCTCCGGCCTTCGCATCGGCCAGGTCGCGGAACAGGTCCGTGTTGAAGCGGTACGCGACCATGACCTCATCGATCACACGCGCCTGCTCGGCTTCGTCCCAGGGGACCGAGTCGAGTTGCTCGCGGTAGACGTCCTTGAACTCCTTGGGCTTGGCGATGTCGCCGAAGAGGTAGAAGCCGACGCCGTTCGTGTCGAAGCCGAACTGGCGCTGCATGAGCGTGCGGATGATCTGGCCGCCCGACAGATCGCCGAGGTAGCGCGTGTAGTGGTGGGCGACGAATCCACCGGCCCAGACGGCGCCGACCTCGTTGATGCGGGCCACGTAGCGCTGCGTGGTGGGGAGCGGCGAGATGTGGTCGCGGAAGTCTGCGCCGATGAGGAACTCGAGATCCTGCTCGATGGCGGGGAGACGGGTGAGCTTGTCGCTGATGAACGGTGCCGCGATGGCATCCTTGCGCATGCGGTCCGCTGCCGCCTCGAGGGCTTCGTAGATGAAGAAGTGCTGCGCGACGAGCGCGACGTAGTCCTCTTTGGTGCCCTTGCCCGTCATCAGATCACTCATGAAGTCGGCGCCCTCGCTGGACGAGTGGCCGGACGAAGTGCGCTCGCGCAGGGCCTGTGAGAAGGGGATCACGTTGCTCATGTCGGACTCCGTGGTGATCGGCGGGATGATGCCTTGTGGTTAGGGTTGCCTTAGTCTAGCCAGTTTTCGGTGATTCTCACGGGGAATTTCCTGCGCATCACCCCAGAGGTGGCGATGAGACGGCGAAGGGACGCCGTTCGTCCGCCGGTGAGTGACCTCAGGAGGACGGAAAAGCGGGCACCACCAAGAGAACGGTGGTGCCCGCGGTCGTCCCGTTCTGCGAAAGGGTCCAGGGACGGTTTGGGGCGCGGTCAGTGACCGGCGTGCTGAGAGAAGCCGTGCGTGCCATGCGGGACGGCGTGTTCGCCGGCGTTGGTGAGGGCGAGCGCTGGAGTGGTGAGCGCCGCGACGATGAAGCCGCCCGCGGCGACGCCGACGAGGAAGCGGCCTGCAGGGGTGCGGCGGGTGGTGGTCGGCTCGGATGGTGGTTCAGCCACGGTTGCATCGACGGTCGCGGTCGCGGTTGTAGTCGCGGTTGTAGTTGCGGCTGCCGCCTGTGTTGCGCGGAAACGAACGGCGAGGACGATCGACACGTAGAGCAGCATGACGGTCGATGCGAGGAGCGGGACGAGCGGGAGCCCGCCGACCGCTTCGGGGAAGATCGAGGAGAGGCCGGCGAGGGCGACCCACGCGAGGATCGCGGCGATCGATGCGGTGAGCGACGTTCTCGGGGCCGGGACGCGGTCGCGGACGAGGACGAGGATCGCCCACGCCATCGATGCCAGGCCGATTGCGACGAGCACGGTCGCGGACACCGGGGCGGACCCTGCCCCGACCGCCGTGTAGACGAGGCCGGCGCCGAGCGATGCGAAGGCGAGCAGGATGTTGCCGAGTGATGTCGTCATGGGGTGCTCCGCTCGTGGTTGTGATGAGGACTGCCCTTCGACAGGCTCAGGGACCGGGTAGCGCTTTGGGGCCGAGGTAGTGCTCAGGGACCGGGTAGCGCTTTGGGGCCGGGTTCGGCTCAGGGACCACCGGTCCAGGCGTCGCGCGTGGGATTGATGCCCGGGGGCCGGCGTCGTGAACCGACCCCCGGGCGCCCCCTGGCTAGGCCGTGACGGCTCTAGCCTGCTTGTCCGCTGCGAGACCGACTCCCAGCAGAACGACTGCACTGGCCAGGTGCAGGAAGTGGTCGGCCGTGTTGAGGGCCAGGATGTTCAGCGCCGAACCGACGATGAAGAATCCAACGACACCCAGCAACAGGTAGACGGCACCGACCACGGTGTTGACGGTCTTCGCTGCCTGGACGTTCGAGACGCCCGCAATGAGCAGCGCAGCCCCGATGAGCACGTGCGCGATGTTGTGCAGCGGGTTGACCTCGAAGATGCCGAGGAGCAGACCGCCCTGCGTTGCGATGAACTGGACGCCGCCCGTGACGGCGAATCCGAGGAGACCGACGAGCACGTACACGGCTCCGAAGATGGTCGCCAGCAGACGGTTGGGTGATTGACGCATGATGCTGCCTCCTTGCTCGACGACGGCATGTGCCGTGTTCACAAGAGTGTTCGGAGGCGAGCGGGGAGTGGTTTGGTCGATTCGGTGATTCGTCGGCGATCCGACGGCGGGCGGTCAGGCGTGCGGGCGCGGCTCCACGCCGAGTCGTGCGCAGGCCGCGTCGTACAGGGCGACGATCTCACGACGGATCTCCGCGCGTTCCGTGATCGCGCCAGCTGGCCACGCGACATCGCCTGTCTTCGGCGTCCCGTCGACGGTCCACGTCCACGTGCCGCCATCCCCGTCGAGCGCCGTCATCACGACGTCCGTCGCCGCATCGTCGTGGAACGCACGGACGATGAGCACGTTGTCATCCGGGTGGTCGCCGTTCATGTGTGCGAGCACCGCATCGACGACTGCGGGGGCGAAAACCTGTGCGTTCATAACTCCTAGATAACACCATCTGGCGTTTGGCGTCTCTCCGGGCCAGCCGACAGCTTCAGAACGAAGCGCGTGGTTAGAATCGCAGGGGCAAGCCATGCCCGCTTCATCAGGGGGATGAATGACTGAGAACGTTTCGAGGGGTCGCCGCATCGGCGCTCTCATCACAGCGGTGACGCTGGCCGTCGCGCTCGCCGCATGTTCCGGCCCGACCGTCTCCGCAACGAACTTCCCGAAGCAGGTCGAGGGCGAGCTGCCGAAGGACGTCCGAACGTCCATCACCGCGGCCGTCGAATCGGCCGTCACCCAGTCCGGTTCCTCCGGCGCCGTCGTCGGCGTCTGGGCGCCGTGGGCCGGCAGCATGGTCGCCGGCGTCGGAACGACCGAGCCGGGCGGGTCCACGAAGATGGATCCGAGTATGGCGTACCGCATCGGCGACACCACCAGGCCCATGACGTGCACCGTCCTCCTGCAGCTCGTCGACGAGGGCAAGGTCAAACTCGACCAGAAGGTGAACGATGTCGTTCCGCAGGTGCAGGGCATCGACGGCATCACGTTCGGGCAGCTCTGCCAGAACACGTCCGGTCTCGGCAGCTACAGCACCACCTTGCAGGGGCAGTTCATCGCGAACCCGACCCGCAACTGGTCGATGGCCGAGATCCTCGCCAACGGTCTCGCATCCGGCACCCGCACGGCGCCCGGCGCACTCTTCGGCTCCAGCGACACCGGTTACATCCTCCTCGGCATGGCCATCCAGCAGCTGACGGGTCAGTCCTGGCAGTCGCTCTACCAGGAGTACCTCTTCTCCCCGCTCGGCATGAAGCAGTCCGCGCTCCCCGATGCGACCACCACGGTCCTCCCCGGCACCTCCCACCCGCATGGGTACACGACCACGAGGCTGCCCGACGGCACCTACCAGTGCGACACCCCCGTCGACGAGAGCGAGCTGTCGCCGTCGATGGCCTGGACGGCCGGCGGTGTCGTCTCGAGCGTCGACGACCTGCGCGCGTTCACCCAATCACTCGCGTCGGGATCGTTGCTGACGAAGTCGACGTACAAGAAGCAGTGGGCGAACCCCGTCCCGATCGGACCGGACGCTCCGACGTGGCAGAGCTTCGGCATCGGCGCCATGCAGCTCGGCCCGATGCGCGGCCAGGCCGGGTCGATCCCCGGGTACCTGTCCGCTGCGTTCTCGGACCCGACCTCCGGCCTCACGGTCGTCGTGATGCTCAACAACTCGACCGTCGGCGCCGGATTCGCCAAGGAACTCGCGATGCAGCTCGCATCGATCGGGTCGAAGGCCGCTCCGGCTTCCGGTCAGAAGAAGCCCGACGTGCAGTTGCCGTGGTCCGAGCAGCAGGCTGCCGAGGCGCTCGCCGCATCGGCCATGGTGTGCGCGCCGCCCGCTGCTCCTGCGGAGCCGGAAGCGCCCGCCGCGGGCTAGTTCCCGTGCCCGTCTCGCGAAACCTCCGTTTTCGTGCAATCCGCCCGTTTTCGAGGGCACTTCTTGCACGAAAACGGAGGTCTGGCGGGGGATCGCGGCACCGTGACCGTTTCCGGTCTGCCGCGCGGGACATCCACTCCATAGGGTGAGGGCATGCCCATCACGCCTGACACCAAGAACTGGACCTGGGTCCTCGACCGCGCCTGCCAGGAGTGCGGATTCGATGCGTCCACCGTCGCGATCGACGACCTCCCGGAGCTCATCCGCACCAACGCCGCCGCGTGGGAGCCGGTCCTCGCCCGCGAGGACGTCCGGGTGCGGCCCGATGACAGCACGTGGTCCCCACTCGAGTATGCGGCGCACGTCCGCGACGTCTTCCGGATCTTCGGCGTCCGTCTCGGGCGCATCCGCACCGAGGACGACCCGCTCTTCGAGAACTGGGACCAGGATGCGACGGCCGTCGCCGAGCGATACGGCGAACAGGACCCTGTGCTCGTCGGGCGCGAACTCGTCGTCGCGGGCGCGGCGCTCGCCGCAGCGTTCGAGGCGGTTCCCGAGACCGAACTCGGACGGACCGGACGCCGCAGCGATGGCGCGACCTTCACGGTCGAATCGCTCGGACGCTACCTCATCCACGATCCCGTGCACCACCTCTGGGACGTCACCCACGCCTGAGCGTCAGCCCCGTGCATCCCAGAGCGGGTTCCCTGATCGGCCGGCCCTGGCGTAACGTGGCCCGGGCGTACAGGCGTGCGCCGACCGCTGGTGGGGACGGAGGACATCGTGAGTGCACTCGGCAGGATGCTGCGCAAGCGGCACGCGGGGGATGACGCGCTCGCCTGGAACCGGCCCGGGTTCGATTCGCCGGATGTGCTCAAGCTCACCTCCCCGGACTTCGTCGAGGGCGCACCGATGCCCGCACGGACGGCCGGGAAGGGTGTCGGCGACAACGTTTCGCCAGTCGTCGAGTGGTTGGGCGTTCCGAACGAAGCGGAAGAACTCGTCCTCGTCATCGAGGATCCCGATGTGCCGCTGCCCGCCGCGATCCAACACGCGGTCGTGACGGGGCTCGCGCCCAACGACGCCGGGGTCGGCGCCGGGGAGTTGAACGCCGGCGAACTGCACGGGACCGGGCGGGGGTCGTTCGGACGAACGGGATACCAAGGGCCCCGGCCGATCGCCGGGCACGGGCCGCACCGCTACGTCTTCCAACTGTTCGCGCTCGATCAGAGCCTCGTGCTGCCGAGCGGGGCGATGCCGGGCACGGTCTTCGAGGCGATGGAAGGGCACGTGATCGCGCGGGGTCGCCTGACGGGGACCTACGAACGCTGACGGCGCGGCGCTCGAGGCGATCCGGTCGGTCACCGAGGTGCACTGGTCGGATCCGGTCCCTGAGGTGCTCCGGTCCCTGAGGTGCTCCGGTCCCTCAGGTGATCCGGTCCCTGAGCTTGTCGAAGGGGTGCACTTCGACAGGCCCAGTGACCGATGGGGGTGCACTTCGACAAGCTCAGTGACCGGGTGGTGGCGGTGTCGCACTTCGACAGGCTCAGCGGCCGGCAGCAGGCGGGCGCCCCGCCTTGCCTCGCGGTGGGAGGCCGAGTCGCCGGCGGTGCACGGCCACCGTTGCCTTCGAGATGCCGAGCACGCGTGCCATCGTCGCATCGGAGCAGCAGGCGGCGTTCAACTCACGGATGCGGTCGAGCATCGCCTCCGTGACGACGACCCGGTCGGACTGCTGATGGATGGTGCTCGGCCGCGGCGTGGGCGGCTTCGGCGTGAGCGCCGCCTGGACCAGGTGCTCGATGAGCGAGTGCGCGTTGACGCCCTTCGCCGTGGCCACCGCTGCGACTCTGCGGTACTGCTCCGCGGGCAGGTGGAGCGTGACCTGTACCTGCTGTGCGCCCATCGGTTCCCCCTGCCGTGTTCGTCGTCGACCCACCGGTTCGTGGATCCGCTCGCCCCGTGCGATCGGCGTGTCAAGAACTGTGCCATGTTTGTGACATGAGTGCCAACTTTCCGTCAACGTCTAGGCCATTTCTTTGACAATGTGTCCCGAACGCGCATAGACTTCTGGGCGGGGAGTATGGAATGGATGACGTCATGCAGATTGCGGGAAGCGCTCCGACGACCGGTGCCGAGCGGCAGGAGCTCGCTCGCCACGTGAGGTCGCTTCGGCAGTCCGCCGGGCTCACGCAGGGCGGACTCGCCTCGTTGGCCGGCGTCTCGCGGCAGACGGTGTCGAACCTCGAGCGCGGCACCGTCCCGCAGGGTGAGACGCTTCGCGCCGTGCTGACCTCGCTCGGCGTCGAGCCGGACCGGTCCTCGTTCAGCGCCGAGACGGAGACCTGGCTCGTCATGATCGGGACCATCATCGAATCGCTGCCGCCCGAGCGCCGATTGGCCGCGGTCGACCGCGCCGTCCGGGTGCTCTCGGCGGACGCGCTCCTGCGCGGGCCGGTGGGCGCGACGGTCAGCGCAGCATCGCATGTCGGGGGTGTTCTGGATGATGAAGACCTCCAACGGATCGACCTGAGCGAGTACGACCTCGCCGCGACGGACGACGACGGAGGCCAGGGGGAGTACCCCAACGGGTAGGGGGCTGAGTGACCGGATACGAGCCGCACGCGCACGCGGCGGAACTGGGGGTGCGGATCGTCTCTCGCCCCTTGCGCTCGGCGAACGGGCTGTGGGTGCCGGACCTCGGCGTCGTGTTCGTGCAGCCGCGTCTGCGCCGGGTGCACGAACGGTCCGTCCTCGCCCATGAGCTGGCGCACGTGGAACTCGGGCACCGCACCTCGACGCCGAAGGACGAGCGGCAGGCCGATCTGCTCGCCGCGAGGCGCCTCATCGATCCCGTCCGGCTCGACGAAGTCCTGCACTGGACCCAGGAGCTGCCGGAGATCGCCAATGAGCTCGAGGTCACGGAGCGCCTCGTCGCCGAGTACCTCCGTCGTGCGTGAAGGTCAGAGGTTCCAGCCGCCGTCCGATGCGATGACGCGGCCCACGATCCAGCGGCCCTCGTCGGTTGCCAACCAACCGATGAGTCGCGCGACGTCGTCCGGCGTCCCGAACCGGCCGAACGGCGTCGTCCGGATGAACGCGAGGAGGTCGTCGAGCGGCCGATCTGTCGTCTCCGGGTCGAGATAGCCGGTGTTGACCGGCCCCGGGTTGATCGTGTTGAGCACGATCCCGAAGCCGAGGAGTTCCTTCGCGACGGTCGGCGTGATCCCCGCGAGAGCCGCCTTGCTGGTCGCATAGGCGACCTCGCCCGGCATCGGCCCGTCCTGCTGCCCGGACGTCATCCAGAACACGCGGCCGGTCCGGTGCTCGTCGAACGGGCCCGTGGCCGGCGTCAGCTGCCCCGGTGCGAGCGGCGAGTCCGGCGAGCCAGGGGCACCTGGCGACTCTGCTGCACCCGTCGAATCGGGAGAGTCCGGCGAATCCGCCGACTGCTCCCTGCTGAACGCCTTCGCGAACGCCGACGTCAGGAGCAGGGTGGACCGCGCGTTCACCTGCCAGTGCGCATCGAGTCGTTCCGGGGTCATGTCGAGGATCGAGCCGTCACCGCCGCTCTTCGCGTGGTTGCAGACGAGGATGTCGAGCCGTCCGGTCAAGGCGCTCGCCGCATCGATCAGCCGTCGCGGCGCGTCGGCGAGCGAGAGGTCGAGGGAGGTGTCACCGAAACGACCTCCCAGTGAGCCGGAGGCTGCGCGGATGTCGGCGCGAACGGCATCGAGGTCGTCGGTGCCCCACGGTTGTTCGGCATCGTGCGGCGCGTAGTGCTGGATGAAGACGTCGGCGCCGAGTGTGGCGAAGCGGGCCGCTATGGCGAAGCCGATGCCGCGACGCCGAGAGACACCTGTGACGAGGGCTGTCTTGCCGAGGAGGGGGAGCCGATCGGTGGCGATGCGGGTGCCGGTCGAGCCGGTGGCGCCTGCGGTGAACTCAGGTCGTGCGGTCATGGTGATACTCCCAAGGATGGAGAGGCCGGATGAGGTCGGGTCTCTGTTGCATCCGCGGCGTCACGTCGCCTGCGGATTCACTCCTGGGGTGCCATGCACTCGACGCTAGCAAGCTGGGGCAGAAACCGACAGGTGTGGGCGGAAGCTGGAGGTGAGCGGTACGCTCGCAGTACACGTCAGCATCTACCACCCGAGGAGTCTTCCATGCCAGTTCCGTCCGGACAGAGTGTGTTCGAGCGCAAGTCGCTTCGTGAGAGCGCTGCCGAGCAGATCAAGGCCGCGATCTTCGATGGCACGCTGCAGCCGGGCGAAACGCTGAACGACCAGGAACTGCAGGAGTGGCTGGGCGTCTCGCGCACGCCGATCCGGGAAGCCCTCAACGACCTCGCCCGCGTCGGCCTCATCGAGATGGCGGCCCAGCGCTACACCCGCGTCGCGCAGCCCAGCCCCGAGGACCGCACCGACATCCTCCAGACGCTCGGCGCGCTCGTCGGCGGCGTCATCCGCGTGACCGTCCCGACCCTCACGGAGCCGCAGCGCAAGTCGCTCCTGAAGTCGATCGATGCGACGATCGCGTCGGTCGAGAAGCGCGACACCCACGGACACGGCAAGCTCGCCTGGGCCATGGTCGACGACTTCGCGGACGTGTGCCAGAACCCGATCCTCGTCGCCGCCGCACGCGACACGATCGACGCCCTTGGATACCGCCTGTCCGTCACGCGCACGGAGACGAGCACGAACTGGGAGACGCTCGACGACGGCTACCCGCGCCTGCGCGAAGCCGTGGTGTCCGGAGATTCGATCGCTGCGGAGCTCGCGATCGAGACGGTCTTCCGCCTGTAGCCCTTCGACAGGCTCGTGGACCGGGTTCCGGACGCTGCGTGCGTGGAATCCGGTCACTGAGCCTGTCGAAGTGCGCCCCTCGACAGGCTCGTGGACCGGGGCGCTGTTGCTCAAGGAACGGGGCCGGGTCGCTCAGGGGCCGGCCGAGACCGCGGCCGCTACTCGTCGAGCAGGCCGGCCCGGTACGCGAGCAGCGCGAGCTGCGTCCGATTCGTGAAGCCGAGCTTCGCGAGCGTGCGCGACACGTAGGTCTTGACCGACGGCGTACTCAGACCGAGCTCCGTGCCGATGTCGGCGTTCGACAGCCCCCGCCCCACGGCCGCGGCGAGTTCGACCTCGCGTGGCGTCAGGAGATCGAGCATCGAGTCGTCCGTTTCGGCGGCGACGGGGGCGGGCGCGACTGCCCGGTTGATGACGGCACGCGCGATCTCCGGCGACAGTGGGCTCCCTCCTGATGCCGCGGCGCGGATCGCCTCGGGCAGCTCGCCTGGCCTGATGTTCTTCAACAGGTAGCCGGTCGCGCCGGCCTCGAGCGCGTCGAGGACTCGGTCGTGCAGGTGGAAGCTCGTGAGGATGAGCACGCGCGGTGGCGTGTCGAGGGCCATGAGGGCGGTCGTCACGTCGACGCCGTCCATGCCGGGCATGTTGAGGTCGGTGATCACGACGTCCGGCTTGAGGCGGGTGGCGATGGCCGCTGCGCGCTCCGGCGAGGCGGCGTCGGCGACCACGGAGATGTCGGATTCGATGTCGATGATCAGACGAAGGCCTTCGCGGATCGCGTCGTCGTCGTCGATGATCATGACACGGGTGGGATCGGTCATCGGGGGGCCTCCAGGGTGAGTCGGTAGCCGCCGCCGTCGGTGCGGCCTGCGGCGAAGGTGCCGCCTGCTGCGACGGCGCGGGCGGCGAGAAGTCGGAGTCCTCGGCCGGTGCCGAGGGGGTGTTCGGGGGTGGGGCGCGGCGCGCACTCGTTGGTGATGGTGACGCGCAGGGTTTCGGGAGTGCTCGCGGTACTGATGTCGATGGCTGCGCCCGGGGCGTGCTTCATCGCGTTGTGGATGGCTTCGACGATCGCGTCGACGCCGAGTTCGAGGTGCGGTCCGGCGTCGGTGGTGTCGAGTTCGCCGAGCATCCGCACCTCGTGCCCGAAGTGCTCAGCGGACTCGACCGCGTCGCAGATCCGTTGCATCGGTGCCGGTCGGTCCGGATCCATTTCATTGCGTGGACTGTCGAGGAGCCGGAGGACGTACTGGAGGTCGTCGATGGCCTGGTGACCGTTGTCTGCGATCCGCTCCGCAATCGATTTCGCCCGCGCTGTGTCCGGCTGTGCGACGAGTGCTGTGGAGAGGAGGACCATGGTGCTGAGTTGGTGACCGAGGATGTCGTGCATCTCTCGACTCATCCGCAGGCGGTCCTCGGCGACGGCGAGTTCAGCGCGGGCTTCCGCTTCGGCCACTGATCGCTTGAGGTCTCGTTCGCGTTCGACCGCTGCGTTGCGAGCTGTGCGGAGTGCGACGCCGCCGAGCGCCGAGAGGAAGCAGCTGTAGAGGGGGACGCTCCAGGAGGGCAGGAGGACCTGCCCGGTGAGGAAGCTGAGCGGGTCAGGGACGATCGCCATGGGGTGCAGGATCGAGAGCCCGACGAGGTAGACGATCCACCCGCGCGGTTGCCGATAGCCGAGGAGGAGGGTGACCGCGATGACGAAGAGTGCTGATCCGGTCGCCCACCAGCAGACGGCGGCGACGACGGCTGCGAGCAGAGGGAATCGTTTCGAGGCGTAGAGTGCGCCCGCGGCGGCGAGGTAGGTGAACAGATTCGTCCACCAGGGGAACGAGCCGAGGACTTCTGTCGGGATGGCGCGTTCGTAGGAGACGCTGTAGACGATGAGGGCGATGGGGGCTCCGGCGAGGGCGAGTCGCCGCACGGTGGGAAACATCGTCGTGAGGACCCGTGACCATTGTGTGGGGAGCGGGTGCTGCGCATCGGCCGTCGGGAGTGGCCGGGCGGCTGGAACGGGTGTCTCAAGTGGACGCACATGCCCATTATGCCATCTGATATGTAAGATGTCCAACAGGAGTGCGTTTGTCTGCGAGCTTGCTGTGTTCACAACTCAGGAGCGCCCCGGCGTGTCGAGGCCGACACGCCGGGGCGCTGGAACGACACGCCGAGCGCGTCCTGAGTTGTGAACCGCCGCCCCCTGGGTGGGCGACCCGGTCGAGGTGAGGCTTCCGGTTGTTTCGGGGGCTGCCGAACGACCGGAAGCCTCACCTCGGCGAGTAGGGCAGGGTGGGCGGGGCCGGGTTACGCGTCGCGGTAGGTGGTGAGGAAGTTCTGCCTCGTCGGCTCGTAGACGGCGTGGATGAGGTCGCCTGTGAGCTTCGCGTCGCGCTTGTGGGCGGCGGCGTTGATCTCGACGATCTGGCGGACGATTTCCGACGTGTCCGTCAGTCCCTCACGAGGGGTGAGGAAGCGGAGCAGCTGCAGCGAAAGCGATTCGACGGTCTCGACGAGCACGCGATTGGGCGTGGATCGTTCGAAGACGAGGTAGAAGTCGCGGATCGCGGGGCCGAGATCGCCGAGTTCCTCACGACGAAGCGCATCCTCGGCGGCATCGCTGTACTTCTGCAGTTCGGCGAGGTCGGCATCGGTCATGTCGGCGACGATCGATCGCGCGGCGTGCTCGTGCAGGACGCCCGAGACGTAGAGCGCCTCGTTGATCGCGCGGAAGTCGAGCGGGGCCACGCGCGTGTGCTTGTGGGGGACCAGTTCGACGACGCCGTCTTCGGCCAGGCGGTTGAGCGCTTCGCGGACCGGGGTGCGCGATGCGCCGAGCCAGGTGATGAGGGCTTCGTCGTGCAGGATCTCGCCCGGCTCGAGGGTGCCCTTGAGGATGGCTTCGAGAAGGGTGTCGTAGATCTCGTCGCGGAGGAGGCGGCGGCTGAGGGTGCCGGTCTGGCCTGCGGGGTACGTCATCGTGCGGCCTCTTCCGTGGTCGTGGTGGTCGTGGCGGATGCGGTGGAGGTGGCAGAGGCGGTTGCCGAGGTCGTGCCGGGCGTCGTGCCGGCCGCAATGACGATCGCCTCGTTGAATGCGGCGACGGCGCCGGTGAAGTAGTCGGTGACGGCCGTGCTCGCACGTGCGGCGTCGCGGTCGGCGGCGGCATCGATCAACTCGCGGAGCGCGGGGAATCCGGCTTTCGCATCGATGCTGTCGTGGAAGACGTTGAGCGTGCGCTGGATGTGCGGCGTGAACTTCTCGGGCAGGTGCAGGAGGAGCCGGTTGCCGTAGCGGGCGAGGAAGACGTGGAAGATCTCCTGCGGGACGCTGATCTGCGCGGCCTCCTTGGCGCGGGCTCCGTCCGCCAGCACGCGCTTCTCGAAGCCGCGGAGGACGGTGACGTCACCGTCGGTCAGCAGCGGGACGGCCTCCGTGACGGCTGCCGCGTAGAGAGCGCCGAGAACTTCGGTGATCTGCGCGAACTGCTTCGGGTCGACGAGGGCGACGCGGGTCGCCTTCTGGGGGAGAACTTCGACGAGTCCCGTGTTCGCGAGGCGGTTGAGCGCTTCACGAATCGGTGTCCGCGAGGCTCCCAGCCAGGTTTCGAGGTCCTTGTCGGACAGGGCCTGACCTGGTTCGAGCTCGCCGTCGACGATGGCTTCGAGCAGTCGGTCGTGCACCTGGTCGCGCAAGAGGGGGCGCGGGGTCTGGGCGGGTGCTGTGGGAATGGGCATAGCCGCATACTAACCGGCAAACAAGGTGAATATCTAATATGCACTCGGGGTGTTACGCGGTCCCCGAAAGCGAGGACTGTTAATTTTGGTCATCTAATCATATGCTATGAGCATGCCAGTACCTCATACTTCACCTCGAATCCAGCGAACGTTGCTCCGGAACGACGTGTACGTCCATCTCCGCGACGAGATCCTCCGTGGGGTGAGAGCGCCGGGGACGCAACTCCGCGAAGCGGAGATCGAGCGGGCGACCGGCGCGTCGAGGACCCCTGTACGCGAGGCGATCAATCGACTCAAAGCCGACGGTTTCGTCGATGTGCTGCCGCAGCGAGAGACGCGAGTGCGGAAGATCGCCCCAGCGCTCCTCGATGAGGCGCTCGCAGTCGAGCGCTTCATCGTCGAGTCCGTGATACCCATGGCCGTTCCGCGCTTGACCGAGCGCGATCTCTGCCGCATCCGCGCCTATCGGGATGCGGTCGTTGCCAACCCCGGCAACGAGTTCGAACTCCTGTGGAGCGGAGAATCGTTCGCCGGTGTGTCCGGGATGCTGCTCCGCGCCTATGGCAATCGGACGCTGCTCCGCGCGGCGCGCGCGATCAACATGCAACTCCGGTGGGCGGTGGGCGCCGATCACCGTCTGGCGCGTCTCCTCATGGCCAGGGCGGGGTTGCTCGACGAACTCGTGCTCGCATGCGAGCGGCGTGACGCTGAGCTGGTCCTTCGAATCGTGGGTCAGTACTGTGACGAGGCGATCGGACCGTACATTGATGCGTTGCGGCGGGAGTCGCAGCAGCCGGATTCGATCTGCGCCTCCCACGACGACTCGGTCGAGCCTGCAGTGAAACGCGGTCTGCTGCGCGAGCAGGTGCACGCGGCGCTGCTCGACGCGATCGCCCGGGGCCAATTCGCCTCGGGGGAACGCCTGAGGGAGGAGGAGCTCATGGAGTGGCTCGGCGTCTCACGCACTCCTCTGCGCGAGGCGCTCGTCACGCTCGAGCAGGTGGGACTCGTCGAGTCATTGCCGGGCCGGTTCACACGAGTGACGCCGGCTGATCCCGACACGATCGTCGACGCATTCCAAGCGATGACCGTGTTCGGCGTGCTGTCGGTGCGGCTGGGGATGGCGCGACTCGAGGCGTCGCACCTGGCGTGTCTCGACGCGTCGATCGACGCGCTCGCCGCGGCGGTCGATGATGGGAATGTCACGGAGGCGTTGCTCGCGACGAATGATTTCGTCCGAACGATCACGCACGCTGCGGGAAATCGAACCCTTGAGATCATCGAGGAGCGGGTGGTCCCGAGGCTGTTCAAGCGAGTCGAACTCGAGCCGCCGCTCGACCTTCTCCGTCTGCTCGTCGAGGTGCGCGTGTTGCGCCATGCGATCGAGGATGGAGATGTGGCGACGGCGGAGAGCGCCGTTAGCGCCCTCTACGAGCCGCGTACGTTCATGCCGCTGCTGGTCACGCCATCGCCGACTCCGTCACGCCGGTGATGGCGTCGGCCGGGCTCGCGCCGTCGGCGATGCGGCCGGCGATGAGTGCGATCTGGAGGCTCGCGCTGCCGTCGCCGTAGGGGGACGGTGTGGCGTCGAGCAGCCTCGCGCGGTCGGGGTCCGCGAGTGTGACATTGGCGACGGTCGTGATGTCTCGCGCGGGAGTGACGAGTTGGGCGAAGCCGGCGTTGATGGCTTCGGGGTGTTCAGAGCTGCGGCGGACGACGAGGAGCGGCTTCTTCAGCACGGTGCATTCCTCCTGTGCCGCAGCGGTGTCCGAGATGAGGAGGTCGGCGTTGAGTGCGAGGTCGAGCAGCTCGGCCCTGTCGCTCGTACTCACGACGGTGAGCGCGTCGAGGTAGGGGGTGAGGCCGAACTGTTCGATCGCCGCGTGTGTGCATGGCCGCAGCTCGAAGACGACAGGGGCGTGGATGCCGATGAGCCCCATGAGGACGCGGCGGAGCGCTCGTCTCGTGCCGATGTTCTCCGGGTCCTGGATGGTTGCGAGGACGTAGTGCTCGGGTGCGCGGTGTTCGGCGAAGTGTTTCGCGATGAGGCCGTCGCCGTGTTCGAGTGAGGTGAGGGTCGACTCGACGACCGGCGTGCCTGTCACGGCGATTCGGAGCGGGTTGACGCCCTCCGCGAGGAGGTTCGCCTGACTGTGGGGTGTTGCCGCGCAGTGCACGTCCGCCAGGACGCTGGTCAGGACTCGGTTGAGTTCTTCGGGCGTCGCGCGGTCGTAGGAACGGAGCCCCGCCCCGACGTGGATGAGGGGGATGTCCGCGTAGTTCGCCGCTTGAGCGCAGGCGGAGGTCGCGTCGGAGTCGCCGTGCACGATGACGACTGCGGGGCGCTCTCGCTCGAACTCGATTGCGAAGGCGTGGAGGGCGGTTGCGATTCGGGTACCGCGGGCCGGGCCGTCGATGCTGCCGAGCGTGGTATCCGGCGGGGCTAATCCAGCCTCCTCAAGGGCGCGCGCGGGGCAACGGTCGTCGTCGGACAGATGTGTGTGGATGGTCCGTGCGCGGCTTCCGAGCTCCGCGATGACTCCTGCAAGCCTGGCGATGTCCTCACGGGTGTCGAGGACGACGGCGATGTCTTTGCTCATGTGCGGCTCCCTCTCGTTTGCGGCAGGAATGCGGATGATTCCCGACCTTCGCTGCGTAAATATTAGATGGTGTTGCGCTTACGCAATGAGTATGGCACACTTTCAGTCATTACGAAATATTAGATGGGAAGAATCTCATCTGACTGGAACTGAAGGAGCCCTCGAATGCCGGTGCCCACCGCCCCTACGCCGCTGCACGGCCGCGAGATCAACAAAGGGCTGTTGGCGGACGCTGTCTACGACCGCCTCCTCGGCGACATCATCGGAGGCCGCTATCGGTCCGAAGAGCGCCTGAACGTCGATCGCATCGCGGAGGAGTTCGGCGTCTCACGCACCCCGGTCCGCGAGGCCCTCATTCTCCTGTCGGCATCGGGCTTCGTCGAGGTCGTGCGGAACAGTCGAACGCAGGTGTCCGCGTGGACCGTGTGCGACATTCGCGACCGCTTGGAGGTCGTCGGGTCGCTGGTGTGTCTCACTGTTGCGGATCGTCGCTTCGATCTCGGCGGGCTCGGCGAACCCCTGTCGCCTGCGTCGCTCGAGTCGGGTGTCGCGGGCGACGCGCATCGCTTCCTGGACGTCGTCGAGGCCATGGTGCGCGACGGCGCGAACAATGTTGCCGCATACGTCCTGCGCGAGCTCGTCTCCCCGCTTCGCCTCTTCCTGGCCGACGCGGTGCTCTTCGAGCACGACATCGACCTCCTGTCTCGTCGTGACGAGCGCGCCGCTCTGCTCGCAGACGCCGTCGACGTCTCGCGGACGGGAAACCGCCTCGAGACTGAGCGGCTGTTCGCGGCCTATGTGGTCGCGCTCGCCGCAGGGCTCGCTCCGCGCGTCGGCGATGCCGTCCTGTCGTTCGGTCACGCAAGCGCCTCCGCGCTTCGCGCATCGCGGTAACCGTCCCCGTTTCACCCGAACCCTTTCCCCTACGCACCCCTGGAGCACCCACATGACTGCCACCCTGCAGCCCGTCGCTCGACGCTGGCCGGAATCGGAAGGTTCCTCATCCCGCGCCCGCCATCACCGTGTCGCCTCGCCGGGACTGCCGGTCGCTCTCGCGCCCGGCGCGCCGGTGGCAGTTCTTCCGGCGTTCACCCCACCCGCCGCGCCTCGCGGCGTTACTGCGTCGGCCGACACGGTGGCTCGCCAGCCCCGTCGCATCGCCAAACGAGTGTTCGACGTCGTCGCCTCCGCTGTCGGTCTCCTCGTGCTGTCGCCGGTTCTCCTGGTCGTTGCGCTGCTCGTCAAGCTCGACAGCCGCGGCTCGGTCCTCTTCAGCCAGACCAGAGTAGGCCTGAACGGCGAAGGCTTCTCGATCCTCAAGTTCCGAACGATGGAACAGGATGCGGAGTCCCGCGTCGCCGAGTTGCAGGCGTTCAATGAGGGGGCCGGCCCGCTCTTCAAGATGAAGGCCGATCCTCGCGTCACTCACGTCGGTCGTGTCCTGCGCAAGCTCTCGATCGACGAACTTCCGCAACTCGTGAACGTGCTCCGCGGCGATATGAGCCTCGTCGGGCCCCGCCCCGGTCTTCCGTCCGAGGTCGCTGCGTACGAGCCGCACGCACACCGTCGTCTGCTCGTCCTTCCCGGCATCACGGGGCTCTGGCAGGTCAGCGGTCGTTCCGACCTCGATTGGGAGTCAGGACTTGCTCTCGACCTCGACTACGTCGACGACTGCTCGTTCGGCCGCGACCTCAAAATCCTCGCCCGGACCATCCCTCGTGTCCTCGGCTCGAGCGGTGCGTACTGACCCCGTCTCCGCCGAGTTCTCCCCGACCTCGAACCCGACCCAGCACCACCGAACCCGAAACGGATGCCCAGCATGAACGGATTGATCGCCCACGAGTGGATCGAACGGATCGGCGGCGCCGAGCGCGTGCTCGACTCCTTTGCCGAGCTCTACCCGACAGCGGACCTGTTCTGCCTCTGGAACGACGCCCCTGACCGCTACGGCGACCGTGTCGTGCGGGAGAGCAGCCTCGCCCGCTCGCCGATGCGCGGGCGGAAAGCCGCCGCTCTTCCGACGATGCCGGCCGTGTGGAACGACATCAGCCGGAAAGACAAGGATTACGACTGGATGCTCGTCTCCTCGCACCTGTTCGCCCATCATGCGCGCGTCCCGAAGCTGGATCCTGCTCGGAAGTTCGTGTATGTCCACACGCCTGCCCGCTACATCTGGACGCCGGAGCTCGACGAGCGCGGCAACTCCCTCGCAGTGCGCGCCGTCGCCCCGATCTTCAAGGCGCTCGACGGCCGTCGAGGCCGTGCTCTCCAGAATGTCGCGGCGAACAGCTCGTTCGTGAGTGATCGCATCCGAGAGGCGTGGGGTGTCGAGTCGACCGTGATCCACCCTCCCGTCGATGTCGGCAGGCTGACTGCGGCCGACGACTGGGGGGCCGTGCTGGACGAGCATGACCGGTTGATCTTCGACAACCTGCCCGAGACATTCATCCTCGGCGCCTCCCGCTTCGTTCCGTACAAACGACTCGATGTGGTGATCGACGCCGGTGATGCCGTCGGCGTCCCGGTCGTGATCGCCGGCGACGGTCCTGAGGAGCAACGATTGCGCGAGCATGCGCTCGGTCGCTCGACGGACACGCACTTCGTGATCTCCCCGTCCGATGCGCTGCTCGCCGCACTCATGCAGCGCGCGCTCGTCTACGTGTTCCCGCCCGTGGAGGACTTCGGCATCATGCCCGTCGAAGCGATGGCGCTCGGCACCCCCGTCGTCGTCAATGCGCAGGGCGGTGCGGCGGAGTCCGTCCTCGACGGCTTCACCGGTGCGCACCTGCCGGATTTCCATCCCTCGACGCTTTCTGATGCCGTCACACGAGCGATCGCTGTCGATCCCCGGCGTGCGCACATCCGTGCCGCCGAGTTCTCCGAGCGCCGTTTCGCTGCGCGAATCCAGGCATGGACGGGGGTCGCATAAAAACATCTACCCATGTAGTTGCAATACATCTAATATTTGTGTACGGTTGCGCTAACGCGACGAACACTGCGTTCCCATCTCCTCCCGATTCACCCGTATGAAAGGAAGCTTCCCGATGAAGCTCAAGAAAAGTCTGACCGCCTTCGGTGTCGTCACCATCGCCGTCTCCGCCCTCGCGACCGGCCCTGCGGCCTTCGCCCTTGATTCCGCACCCTCAGACTCGAACGGAGCGGTCGTCGAATCTGTCGCCCCGCAGGCGATCGCGTCCACCATGGGTGTCTACGACCTGCTGGTCAAGCCCAACAGTGGTGCCGCGTTCGATATCGGCTCGGTCGGCAAGGCGACATTCAATTTGCAACCGGCGACGGGCTCACGTACGGGTGCGATCATGCCTAAGAACTCGTTCTTCCAGTTCTCGATCACTCTGCCCAAGGGCCTCAGTCTTGAGGCGGGGGGCAACTGCGCCGATTCCAACAATGGATTCTGGGGCTACACATGCACGTCGGTCGTCAACGCGGCCGGGCAGACGATCGTGACCTACAAGATCACTCGTACCGGCAACGCCGAGCCTGGCGCACAGTGGTCTGGTCGAACGCCCTTCACCTTCAATGTCAAGGCTGCCGCAGGTCTTTCGACCAACGCGAAGGTGGTCGTGGACTACACGCCGGTCGCCGGCTACACATCGTCGTCCGCTTCGGCGGAAGCGGCCTTGTCCGTGGTGTCGCACTTCGTGCTTGAGACGCCGGCTTCGGGTGCGTTGGTTCGCGAGGACAAGCCCACGTTCTCCGGCACCGGCGATGAGGGTGCCTCGATTGAGGTGCTGGATGAGAACGGTGACCTGCTCGCTCCGGCGACCACGGTCGTTGACGGTAAATGGTCGGCTGTTCCGACTGATGCCCTCGCGCAGGGTCGTCACATCGGCACGATCCGTCAGGTCAGCAACGGCACCGAGTCGACGGTTCCGTTCGATTTCACGTACCGCGTTGTCCAGGGTGTTTCGGTGACCGCGCCGGCGCTTGATGGCACCGTTGATGTTGCTCGTCCGGTGTTCAAGGGCAAGGGCGAGCCTGGTGCTGCGGTGACGGTCGTGGATTCCAACGATCAGAAGCTGGTCGACACGACGGTCAACGAGCACGGTGATTGGGAGCAGCAGTCGTTGTTCACGCTGTCGAAGGGCGCTCATGAGGCGACTGCGACGCAGACGTTCAATGGTGTTCCCACGACGGCTCCGGTCCGGTTCTCGTATGAGACTCCCGCGACGCCGGTTGTGGTGACGACGCCGACGAATGGTTCGGTTGTTGATTCGACCGTTGTTCGTTTCGTGGGAACTGGTGAGCCGGGTGCTCGTGTTGTCGTGGCTGGTGCGACGAAGGAGATCTGCTCGGTCGAGGTTGGTACGGATGGTTCGTGGTCGTGTGACTCGACCATTGATCTGCCTGCTGGTGATTACGCGTTCACTGCCACGCAGACTCGTGGTGCCAGTGTGAGCCACGCGGCGATCAACTTCACTCGTGTGGTGAAGTCGAACACGGCTCAGGATGTGAAGTTCACCGCTCCGGCGAACAACGGGATCGTCACGTCGTTGAAGCCGATCTTCACGGGCACGGGTGAGCCTGGTGCTGCGATTCGTGTCCACGGCACGACGAAGGATCTCGCGACGACCATGGTGAAGCCCGATGGCACGTGGGAGGCGACCTCGACCGTTGAGCTGACCGACAAGATGAAGTACGAGCTGACGGTGACGCAGACGCCGACGAACCAGGCTCCGAAGTCCACCGACCGGGTGTTGTTCACGGTGAACTACCGCCTGTCCGAGGAC
Source organism: Plantibacter lichenum (assembly GCF_050587525.1). Taxonomy (NCBI): domain Bacteria; kingdom Bacillati; phylum Actinomycetota; class Actinomycetes; order Micrococcales; family Microbacteriaceae; genus Plantibacter; species Plantibacter lichenum. The sequence goes on from NZ_JBOBFT010000015.1 coordinate 37,705, forward strand.
GTCAAGGTGACCACGCCGGCCAATGGTTCGACGGTTGCTCAGAAGAAGCCCGTGTTCACCGGTACTGGTGATGCTGGTTCGACGATCACGATCGCGGGCACCACGAAGACGATCGCGATCGCGCACGTCGACGAGCACGGCAACTGGTCCACCCCGTCGGACATCGATCTCGCCAACGGTGACTACAAGTTCTCCGTGAAGCAGGTCGACGTCAACGGTGAGTTGAAGGAGACCGCGGTCACCTTCACCGTCAAGACCACCAAGTAACACCCAACATCCCTGGTATCGGCGCGAGACGCCGTGCTGGAAGGGCCCCAACCGTTCGCGGTTGGGGCCCTTTTTCGCTGTGGGCGAGCGTTGCGAAGTATATTACATTGTTCGCCCATCTAGTCATAAAACATACAGAAATTGTTTATGCTCGATTGACATTAGATGACTTGCGATGTCGTTACACCTCTGGGTTGGCACTTGGCGTCCCAGAACTCCCGATCCACTCACTCGAAAGGAAGCTTCCTCACGATGAAGCTCACGAAAACCCTGTCGGCATTCGGCGTTCTCACGGTCGCCGTCGCCGCCCTCGCGACCGGACCGGTCGCCGCATTCGCCGCCGCCGACCCGAACAGCGTTCAGGACGTCCAGGCCGCTGCTGCAGGCGACTCGGCCACCGGCAAGCTCGTCCTCCAGAAGAGTGGCACCTTCTATTCGCTCTCCACCTCCACGACGAACGTCTGGCTCGAAGCGAAGACGCACGCCACACAGGCTGAGGCCGAGGCCGCATCGTCAACGCTCACCGTGCCGAAAATCGGTCGTACGGCGCCGATTGTGAATGACGCTGGCCAGTGCCTCGTCATCCGTCCGGTCACGGGCCACAACAACAAGTACTGGGGCGATTTCAAGACGTGTACTGGCGGAGCGGACCAGAACTACTACTGGGACACCGTCAACGGGGTGAACGGTCTCCGCTCCGGCACGGACGCGAAGAGCTCGTACGTTAGCATCCAGCCCGAGACGTACCCGCAGTCCTTCATCGCCGGTTCCACGAGCTCCGACTTCACAGGCGCCGTAGGCTCCGCCGTGGTCGAAGGCCGCCTCACGCTCGACTCGCCCGCGAACGGTTCACTCATCCGCGAGGACAAGCCGACCTTCTCGGGCGTTGGCACCAGCGGCGGCACCATCGAGGTGCTCGACGAGAACGGCGACCTCCTGGCTCGCACCGTCGTGGTCGACGGCAAGTGGTCGAAGCAAGTCACCGAAGTGATCGCTCAGGGTCTCCACAAGGGAACGGTCCGTCAGATCCTGAATGGCGTCGCGACCACCGTCGCGTACGAATTCACCTACCGCGTCGTCCAGGGCGTTTCCGTAACGTACCCGTCACTGGACGGCACCGTGGACGTCTCTCGCCCGGTGTTCTCCGGCAAGGGTGAGCCCGGCGCGCAGGTCACGATCCTCAACAACGCGAACGACGCCAAGCTCGTCGACACGCTCGTCGACGAGAACGGTGACTGGAGGCAGCAGTCGCTGTACACGCTCGCGAAGGGCGCCCACGAGGCGACCGCCACGCAGCTGTACAACGGGACGCCGACGACGGCTCCGGTGCGTTTCACCCATGGTGCGCAGGTGCCGGTGACTCCGGTCACGGTGACGACCCCGGCGATCGGTGCGGTTGTCGACAGCAAGGTCGTGTCGTTCTCTGGCGATGGTCAGCCGGGTGCGAAGGTCGTCGTCGCTGGTGCGACGAAGCAGATCTGCGAGGCCGAGGTCGGGGGCAATGGCGCTTGGTCGTGCGACGCAACGATCGCGTTGCCTGCCGGTGATTACGCGTTCACCGCGACGCAGACGAGTGGTTCGAGTGTGACGACTGCCCCGATCCGGTTCACGCGCACGGTGAAGGCGGAGGCGGCGATCGATGTGAAGTTCACTGCGCCTGCTGACGGGTCCACGGTCACGAGTCTGAAGCCGGTGTTCAAGGGCACGGGTCAGCCTGGTGCGGCGATTCGAGTCCACGGCACCACGAAGGACCTCGCGACGACCACGGTCAAGCCCGATGGGACCTGGTCGGTGAAGTCGACCGTTGCGTTGGGCGACAAGGCCGGTTACCGGTTGACGTCGGTGCAGACGCCGGCCAACGGTGCTGCGCAGACCACGGATCAAGCAACGTTCCAGGTATCGTTCCGTGCGTCAGCCGACGTGAAGGTGGGCTCCCCGACGAATGGTTCCACCGTCGGTGCGAAGCGTCCGGCGTTCAGCGGCACCGGTGAGGCGGGTGCCACGATCACGATCTCGGGCACGACGAAGACTGTCGCGACCGCGACGGTCAAGCCGGATGGCACGTGGTCGACGACCGCGCGTGTCGATCTCCCCAACGGTGACTACAAGTTCCAGGTGAAGCAGGTCGACGTGAACGAGGAGCAGCAGGCCGCCGCGGTCGCGTTCGCTGTCTACGTCAAGGCCTAACCGCGACACGAGTGCATGAGGGGTCCCGGTCGATCAGGCCGGGGCCTCTCGGCGTTTCACCGACCTCGATATCTCCCGAGGACAACCTGATGTGACCACGCGGGCCGTCAACGACATGCCGTCGGCTGAGATCCCCGTCAGGCGGGCCATGAGACTCAGCTGATCGTGTGCGAGCGGACGAAGCGGGCGATCGAATCCACTGCTGGGAGGATCTCCGCTGCCATCCGGGTGTAGCTCGCATCGCCCCGACGGTACGGGTCCGCCACGTCGTCGTCCTCCGGCAGTGCGGGACGGCGCCAAGGTCGGAGTTGCAGGAGCTCCGGGAGGGCCGCTTGCCACAGCTCGCTTGTTCCCGTCGGCTCCAGCTCGACGCTGCCGAGCATGCCCGCGAATTCGCGAAGGGTGAACGTGCGCCGGAGTGCCGCGGGAGAGAGGTCGACGACGGTACTCCGGTGGGCTCGTGTGGCGGTGAGGACGATGTCAGCATCGTCGATCACGCTCTGGTCGAGGCGTCGAGCGGAGAAAGCGTGCATCGTGATCCCATTGGCGCGGAGCAACGATGCCGTCTGTTCAGTCATGTCTTCGCCGACGAGAGCCTGCGTGCCCGCGCTCGACACCGAGTACATGCCGGGAGCCGCGGCATGGAGTGCCGCCTCGAGGGCGAGCTCAGCGAAGGGGGATCTGCAGACGTTGCCGGTGCAGACGATCAAGACGGACACGTGGCTCATGCTTCGACGCTCCTCTGGGTGGTGCGACTGGTTCGACGAGGCCCTGCTGCAACACGCTTGCGGCGTTCCCGCTTGCTCATTCGAGTCTGCTTCTCTGTCGCACGGTACTCGTACGTGCTGTACGCGCTCGCTTTGGCGGTGACGCGGTTGAGCGTCAAGCCGAGCACGCGCGCGCCCACCTGGGAGAGCTTCTCGACGCCTTCGGTGACTTGTTCGCGACGCAAGCGGCCGTCAACGCTGACGACGAGCATGACGCCGGACACCTTCGAGGCGAGTACCGCCGGGTCGGTCACGGGGATGACGGGAGGCGCGTCGATGATGATCGTGTCGTACCGGCCGCCGAGGGTTTCGAGGAGTCGGTCCATCGCGGCTGAACCGAGCAGCTCGCTCGGGTTCGGGGGAATGCGGCCGGCGGTCAGGACGTGCAGCTGACTCACCGTTCCGACCGTCTGAATGGCGTCGTCGACGTCGACCCGTCCGGAGAGCACGGTGGTGAGGCCGACGGCGCCCTCGAGATGGAGGTAGTCGGCCACTCGGGGCCGTCGCAAGTCGGCGTCGATGAGGAGGACTCGCCCCCCGGCTTCGGCGAGGATGAGCGCGAGGTTGATGGAGGTCGAGGACTTGCCTTCCCCCGGGATGCACGAGGTGACGAGGACGCTCTGCGCCTCCTGGTCGAGGTTGGTGAACTGCAACTGGGTGCGGAGCTGACGAAAGTGCTCGGCACGAACGCCGTGTGGCTCGGTGAGGATGGCGAGGGGTCGTTTCTCGAGCTCGGGTTCGGCGAGGATGGAGCCGAGCACGCTCATGTCGGTGACTGACGCGAGACCGGCGCGATCGCGGATTCGGGTGTCGAAGAGTTTCCGGCAGATCGCGAAGAGGATGCCGACCAGGCCGCCGACGAGGAACCCGAGCGCCGTGTTGCGGGGGATGTTGGGCGAGACCGGCGTGCTGGGAGTGGCGGCGTCCTCGACGACCGAGATCGTGACGAGGGAAGAACCGTCCGCGGAGGATCCCTCGACGATGCCCACCTCATCGATGAGGTTCTCCGCGACCGCGTTCGCTATGGAGTGGGCGAGCTTCGGATCGCCGTTCTCCACGGCGATGTCGATCAGGACGGTCTGGGCCGGTGAACTCACCTTGATGAGCTGCTTCAGTCGAGCCGTGGTCATGTCGAGGTGGAGTTCATCGATGACCTGGTTCAGAACTTTCGAGCTCGTCGCGAGGGTCACGTACGAGGAGACGCGTCGCTCGGAGAAGCTGTTGCCCTGCGCGAGGTCGGTGACGGAGTCGCCTCCTCGAACGGCGACGAAGAGCTGGCTTCTCGCTTCATAGCTCGGAGTCATCAGCGCTGAAACGCCGAAGGCGGCGCCTGCGGCGAGGGCGGCGATCGCGGAGATGACCAGCCAATGATGCCGGATGACGAGGAAGTAGTCCTTCAGGTCCATGCGTTGCTCAACTTTCGGATATCGCCGCTCGTGACGGCCGATCTGGGTTCGGGGTTGACCTCAGTGTATATTATTGAGATATTAGATGTCTAGATTATTTCATGCATTTATGTGGAAAGGAAAATCGTGCAGCGTTCTGTGGACTGGCACCACGACTTCGACCTCGCGCGCCGAGCTACCCGCGGCGGTCTCGTCACCGCAGGTGGGACGTGGCTGCGATTCGTGCTGCAGCTCGGCACAGTCGTCGTGGTCGCCCGCGTCCTCGGTCCGACCGAGTACGCGGCGGCTGCGGTGGTCCTCCTCGTCGCAACCCTCGCGGAGCTCCTTCGCTCGCAGGGCATCGCGACGGCCGTCGTGCAGTCCTCCTCGCTCACCAGTCCTATCGCTTCCACGCTGCACTGGATCAACCTCGCTGCGGGCGTGCTCGCCGGGGCCGTGATGCTGCTCCTCTCTCCCACGCTGGCGCCCTTCGTCGGAGGGCAGGACATGCTCGCCGGCGCATTGCTCGGCGTCGTGTTCCTCGCAGCAGGCGCTGGGGGAGTCCCCGCTGCGCTGCTCAACCGGAATCTCGAGCTGCGAGTGATCGCCATCGCCGAGATCGTGGCAATGGCCATCGGATGCGCCGTTGCGCTCTCGTCCGCCCTCGCGGGTGCGGGCGCCATGGCATTGGTCTGGCAGGCCGGGGTCTACGCCGTCGTCCTCGCGCTCATCACCGTGCTCGCCTGTCCCTGGCGTCCCGGTCGTCCCACCGCCTGGCGAGACGCAGCTGGTTCCCTCCGATTCGCAGGCGCGGTAGCTTCGGTGCAAGCGCTCAATGGGGTCACGCGCAACGTCGACCGCGTCATCGTCGGCGGGATGTTCGGGCCTGCTGCAGCCGGCCTGTACGCGCAGGCCGCCCAGTTGCTCACACTTCCGCTCGAACAGATCAACGGTCCGCTGCAACGCATCGCTCTGCCCCTCCTCAGCCGGGTGCGGGATGAACGAGAACGATTCGCGCGCTCCTTCCGACTCATCGTGTCGATCGTCGGGTACGTCCTGTGGCCGGTGTTCGCTGTCCTCGGCGTCCTGGCCGTCAGCATCGTCGAGGTCCTCTTCGGGCACGAATGGGCGGACACGGCATCGCTGTTCCAGATCCTCGTCGTCGCAGGCATCGCGCAAGCACTGGGCTACGTCAACGTCTGGCTCTTCGTCGCCTCCGGCAACGTGGGCAAGCAGGTCGCCTGGGCCGTCATCAGTCGTCCGATCGTCCTCGGATCCTTCTTCCTCGGCCTTCCCTGGGGAGTGCACGGGGTGGCCTGGGCGTTCTCGATCTGCTCCGCCGCACTCGTCGTCCCCGGTTTCCTCGTCGCGAGGTCGGGGACGGGCCTGCGCATGCGGGACGTGTTCCTCCCACTCGGATGGCCCGCGTTGCTCGCCGTCGGGTCCGGCGCGGCTGCCTTCGGCGGGACCCTCCTCATCCCTGACGCAGGCTGGCTCCAACTCCTCGTCGCAGGCAGCGCAGCCGCGATCGTCTACCTCGTCGGCTTTGCGGCGATCCCCTCAGCGCGTCGGCTCCTTCGGCAACTCGCCTCGGCCGTCCGCGCGCCTGACCTTCCTGCTGCAGCCGCTCGTCCCGAACCCGCTCATCCCGCCCCCACCCGACCCTCGCCTCTTTCCTCTCCCAAGGAGTAGTCATGACCCCCATCCGCACCCGTCGCCTCGTCTATCTCGGCTGGCACGGCTTCCAGAACTTCGGTGACGACCTGCTGCACGCCAGCTGGCAGGCGGCTCTCGACGCCGATTTGACGGTGTCCGCGCCGCTCTCCCGCCGCGACTACGTCGAACGTGCGCCGCAGTTCATCCGCGACAGGCTGGGCATGCTCGGTGCCGAGCGGCTGGTGCTCCTCGGCGGAGGCACCACCATCGGATTCGGGAACTGGGCTGGCCACACCCGTCTCGCCGCGAAGGCGTTCGGCGCATCTGGAGTGCTTGTTCCCGGCGCCGGCGCCGCAGAAGCGGTCGACGCCTTCGCGGTCGGTCTCCAGCCGCAGGACTGGGCTGCGTGGGCGGAGCAACGCGACATCGCGCTCTTCGGGGTGCGCGGACCGCTGACCGTTCGCGAATGCGAGCTCGGCTGGCGACCCACGGGCGTCTTGGGCGACCCGGCCCTCGTATATCCGGCACTCGTCGACCTCAGCGGGATCAGCTCGGATCCGGCGACGCTCGGTGTGTGCATCGGCGCTGACCCGGCGTCGAGGTTCGACGTCGACGTCATCGCGGAAGCGGTGTGCGAGCACGTCCGTTCGCACGCGATCGCCGCTGTCCACGTCTTCGCGCTCTCACCTGGCGACGTCGCTCAAGCCGAAGCACTCGCGGCAAGGATCGGAGGCGTCGCCGACGTGGTGGCATACACGGGCGATGTCGAAGCGACGATGCGCGACATCGCGAGCTGCGGACTGTTCGTCTCAGAACGCCTCCACGGGGCAGTTGCTGCAGTCTCGCTCGGCGTGCCGACCGTCCCGCTGTCCTACGCGTCCAAATGCGACGATTTCTGGCTGAGCGTCGCCGGCGCCCGCGCGGACATCACCGTCGGCCACACCGCCGACGAACTCGTGTCGGCCATGGGTGCGGCACTCATGCCCGAACGTCGAGCACTCGTGAACGGCAACCTCGAGCGGCTCCAGGAGCGTCTGCTCGCTGCTGCGGCACGGATCAATGCGTGGCTCGTCGGGAGCGCACCGACCGCGGCGCTGCTCGAGACGACGTCGGCGTCGATCGATTCCGACATCGCTGCCAGGACACCAGGTCGATGAGCGGCCATGTGATCCCCAGCCCCGCGGAGACGACGGTCTCCGTCGTGATCCCCGTCGGGTCCAGTGTCGACCGGCTCAGCGAGCAGCTCGATGCGCTCACCAACCAGTCCTACGAAGGGCCGCGTGACCTCATCGTCAGCTGCAACGGCGTGAGCGTCCACGACGTCGAGCCGCTCCTCGCATCCGTTCGCGCCCATGGCTGGACCGCCCGCACCGTGGACTCGTCCTCCGTTCGCGGGCCGAGTCACGCCAGAAACGTCGGTTGGAGGGCAGCCCACTCTGAGCTGATCCTCTTCTGCGACGACGACGACCTCGTCGAGATGCATTGGATGGCCGCCATGGTTGAAGCGCTCGCAAGCGACGACATCGTCGGCGGAGCCTTGGAGCTCTCGCGCCTCAACACGGCTGCCGCCGCAGCCGTGTTCGGCTCAGGCCCCGAGGGACTCCCCACGAAGTTCTCCTACCTCCCGTTCAGCCCCAGCTGCAATCTCGCGCTGCGCCGTTCAGTGCTCGTGGCACTCGACGGCTTCGACGAAGACCTGCTCTGCGGTGAGGACATCGATCTCTGCTGGCGGGCGGCGCAGAGCGGCAACGTCCTCCGGTTCGCACCCCAGGCGATCGTCCACTACCGGCTTCGTGCATCTGTGCGCGCTGTGTATGAGCAAGCTCGCGACTATGGGCGAGACGACATCCACCTCCTGCAGAAGCACCGCGCGGCAGGCGCGGTGTGGACCACGCGCGACAGTGCGCGGGAAGTGCTGTCGGCTGCTCGGGCTCTGCTGGTGAGCCCGCTGTCATCGGCCGCAAGGCTCCGTGCTGCTGCGCGTTCGGGCGCCGTCATCGGGCGTCTGCAGGGCCGAAGGCGAATGGCGCCGGTCGACTGAATCGGAACCGTCGATCCAAGCGAAGAGGCGCCCTCCTGCAGGAGGGCGCCTCTTCGTGTCGTGCCATCTGGTCAGCGGCGGGCCGACCAGCCCTGCACGCGTCCGACGAGCTGGTCGAACTGGTGCTGCGCCCCTCGGCGGTCGAGCCGTGCGGAGGAGATCACAACGCCGGCCAGGGACCGGCCGCTCCAGTAGAGGAATTCCCCACGGCGGTCGTGCTTGCGCAGGACGCGGCCGAAGCCACGGTTGTAGCGGCGAACTTTCGCCCGGATGGCGTCGACCGGCCCTTCGTCACGCCACTCGGCATGGAAGACGGCGTACTCAGGTGTGTAGCGCAGTCGCGCGCCCGCTGCGAGAGCGCGCAGGACGAAGTCGGTCTCTTCGCCGGCACCGAATTCGGTTCCGGAGCCTGAGCCGAGCTCGACGTCGAACCCGCCCACGGCTTCCACGACGGCGGCGCTCAAGAAGAGGGTTGCGCTCGTCACCGTGCGCGGGATGAGCTGCGGGGTGATGTCGGCGGGGACGTCCAGCCACCGGAGGAGATTGGCCTTGCCCTCCGGGGCGGTGAGGATGACGGAGAGCCCATCGATCGCGGGGGCCGCGAACGCGAGGTGGGCTGCGATGTCGGAGAGGACGTCCTCCGGGTACCAGCAGTCGTCGTCGGGGAAGGCGACGTAGAGACCGCGGACCGTCTCGAGGCCTCGGTTGCGTCCACGGCTCAAGCCGCGCACAACGGGTTCGTGGATGTACTCGGCGTTGCCCGCTGCCACGAGCCCTGCCAGGAGCGGCTCACACGAGCGTTCGGCCGACTGCTCCACGAGCGTGACGAAGTAGCTCTCGTTCTGCTGCTCCAGCGAGGTCAGGAATCGCTGAAGGGCTTCCGGCCGGCCGATCGTGCTCATGACGAAGTGGAAGGTGTGCGTGGGAACTGGCGTGTTCATGGGTGGCTCGCTTTCGGGTGAGGAAGGACAGGGCGTGAAGAGTGAGGGCGGTGTAGACGATGAAGAACATGGCGATCCAGGTGTCGCTTCGCCCGAAGGTCAGGAGCTGCGAGTAGGCCATCACGGAAAGGAAGGGGAGGGCTGACGACGATGCCACGATGATCGCGAGCAGCCCGTTGAAGATGAGGGCGAACACGAGCTCGACCGGCAGCGAGCCGGCCGCCGTCGCCGCTTCGGCGAACGGGTTGGCTCCGACGCCGACGTTCGCAGCTCCCGTGTTGTAGAACGCGAGTGCCATGTCGACCGGCTCCGAAACGCGGAGCGGGCCGGGCAGGAGGAACTGTGCGCGGTCGAAGAAGGACCCGGCGAAGTCGGGCCGGATGATCCCCATCGTGAGTGCGAAGTGCAGGTACTGGGGAAGGATGAACTCGTGCAGGGCGTCGTAGACGTCTCCAGTGGACAACACCGGACGGACGAACATGAACGCGACGAGGCCGCCGACGATGGCGAGCTTGCGCCGCGCCGCGCTCGTCGCCATGACGAGCGCAATCGCGGCGGCTACGAGGAGGAGCTCCTTGCGGCTGCCGGCGAGGATGAATGGAGACCAGCACATCGCGAGGGCGATGGCGACGGGCAGCTTACGGTCGCAGAAGATGAGGAACACCCCGGCGAGGACCGACAGGGCGATGACGACGAACTGGACGTTGTGGTCGCTGCCCAGGAGCAAGAGTGATGCGTATTCACGACGTGTGCCGCTCAGGACGGACCCGAGACCGGCACGCAAGAGTGCGATCCAGTCCAATGCGCCCACGGCGAAGAGGACGATGAGCGCCAGCGGGCGGACGATTGTGCCCGACATCGCGATGATCTTCGACCGAACCAGCCGCGAGGCGTTGCGCACGGCACGGTCGATGCGGGCTGCGCCGAACACGACTTCCGCCCCGAGATAAGCGGCGACGACGCACCGCAGGTCGATCATCGTCGTCATCTCGATGTCCGTCAGGCGGGGCAGCGGGAGGAAGTAGTGGTTCCCGTAGGCGGCGGCGAGCCACGCTGTCACCGAGTACGCGGTAAGGGTGAGGAAGAGGAGTCCGGTTGCGCGGGTCGACGGGCGCACGGTCAGCACGACTACGAAGCAGGACCAGACGATGACGCTGACGGGGAGGCCGAGCTGCTCGGTGGATGCGAGGAGCACCACGGCGAAGAGGATGGACGCGATGCGCCAGAGCATGGGGGCGGCGGCGGCGCTCGTGAGCTGCGGGGCGACGGTCGACGTCATGGTCAGCGCCCGATCGTCTGCAGGAGGGCGGTCTCGAGCTGTGCGACGATGCCCATGGCGTCGTAGCGCGCAACGCTCTGGCGAGCATTGCGTGCGAGATTGAGGCGGGTCTCGGGCTGCTCGGCGAGAGTCAGCATGGCGGACGCCAGTGAGGTCGACGAGCCGCTCTCGAAGAGAATCCCGTCAAAGCCGGAGGTGATGATCTCGGACGGTCCGCCCTGGTCGGCAGCGATGACCGGGCGCCCGGCAGCCATCGCCTCGATGACGACCTGGCCGAACGGTTCCGGTGTGATGCTCGTGTGGAGCATGATGTCGCATCGTTCCAGTGCGGCGACCATGTCCGACTGGTGTCCGGCGAACTCGACGTGCGGGGTGAGGCCGAGCTCCGAGACGAGCTCGTGCAGTTCCTGCTCGTATGCGGTATCAGCACCGAACAGCGCTGCTCCGAAGAGGACGAGTTTCGTGCGCTCGTGGAGTCCGGTCGAACGCGCTGCTGCGAATGCTTCGATTGCGAGCCGCTGGCCCTTCCACGAAGCGAGCCGGCCGGCGAGGCCGAAGACGGGTGCATCGGTGGCTGCTCGCGTCGAGCACGGCTGCTCGATGGAAACGGGGCACCCGATGACGTTGCGGGTCTTGAGGCGTGCAGAGGAGATGAGTGACTGCTTCGTCGTCCGCGAGTTCGCGATGATGGCGGTGGGGATCATGCTGAACGCCGCCTGCAGGATTGCTGCGTTGATTCGGGAGAGCGAACCACCGCGGAGCAGGTCGTGCGCGTGGCTGATCACGGGGACTCCACTGAGGCGGCCTGCGGCTCCGGCCAGGATGTGCGCCTTCGCCGAGTGGGTGTAGACGGCGGCAGGCCGGAGCTCGGCGATGAGGTCGCGTGTCGCGCGGAGGAGTGGGAGCCTCGTCGTCGATCGTGGGTGCTCTGAGCCGGCCACGGCGTGGGGGATGCCTGCTTCTGACAGGAGCGACTCGAGTGGTCCGTGTTCGCCGAGCAGCACGAACGGGGCGATCCGACTGACTCGCGTGACGACCCGCAGGAGAAACAGTTCCGCACCCGAACATGCCGCGCTGTGCGTGACGAACAGGACGGGGGGAAGGTCGTTGCGGGGTACGGCATCGCTGAGGGATGCGACCGTGGAGGGGATATTCATCGTGATCCTCTGCATCGTCTGGGCGGATGGCTCTTGCGCGGACAGCGGTTCATTCAACTGCGCGGCGGCAGGCCGAGAAAGGCGTCCATCGTGTCCTTCGAGAGCGCCGCTTGGAGGTCGGTGAGGCGTGCCTGGTCGAGGGTGATGTACTGCTGACCGTCCTCTGAAGTGCCGCTGCCGCTGGCGGGCATGGTGAAGAAGTGAACGTTCTCGAAGCGGAGTTCCCGCAGGCTGATGCCGAGGTCGAGGAGCGTCTTCGCGTCGAACCCTGCATCGACCGAGAGATGTTTGGTCGTTGCGTTGATGAAGGCGGAGAGACGGACCGGGTCGGTGAGAGTGGATTTACTGAACGCCTTGTTGGCGATGCTTTGCAGGAACAGCTGCTGGTTCTTCACCCGCTGGTAGTCTCCGTCGGCGAAGGCGTAGCGCTCTCGGACGAAGCCGAGTGCCTCCTGGCCGTCGAGGTGGTTGAGGCCGGTCGCGTAGGTGAACTGTTCGTGCTTGAACCCTTCCGCGACCTCGATATCGACGCCGCCGAGCGCGTCCGTCATCTCTTCGAACCCTTGGAAGTCGATCAAGGCGACGTGGTCGATGCGCGTCTGCAGGAGGTTCTCGACCGTGGCGACGGTGAGCGGAGTTCCGCCCCATGCGAATGCCGCATTGACTTTTGCCATGCCGTGGCCGGGGATCTCAACCCAGCTGTCGCGCATGATCGACATCGTGTAGAAGCTCTTCCGCGCCGCGTCGATGTGCAGCAGCATCAGCACGTCTGAGCGTTGGTTGCTCATGTCCGTCTCGCCGACGATCGCCTCGTCGCCTCGTGAGTCCGAACCCATCAACAGGATGTTCATCGTGCCGTCTTCGAGCGGTTCGGGGCGAGGCCCTTCGGGGAAGGGGTTCTCGATCTTCGTGGTGTTCGTTTCGAAGGTGTTGGCGAGGCTCGACACGTAGCTGAGGCCGAGCACGGCCGCAGTCACAAGCGTGGTGACGAGGAGCCCCGCGACGCTGAGCACCGCGATCGTCGAAGTACGCGGCGACGTGCTTCCGCGTCTCGTTCGTCGGGTTTCGGTGCTCATGCGGTTTCTCCTCGTAAATGTTTGTGATCAGTTGACTACAGCCATTAAGCCATCTAATATCTCAGATGTCAACTGATTTGAGAGGAAGATGCTTTGAGTGTTCTCGTTACCGGCGGTGCCGGCTACATCGGGTCGCATGTTGTGCGCCTGCTCGAAGAGCGAGGCGAGCGCGTCGTGATCGTCGACGATCTCTCCACGGGCATCGCCTCGCGTGTGCCCTCGACGCCGCTCGTGCGACTCGATCTCGCCAGCGCCGAGGCGCACGACACCCTGGTGCAGGTGTGCCATGACTGGAGCGTCGACGCCGTTCTGCACTTCGCCGCGCAGAAGCACGTCGGCGACTCGGTCGCCGACCCCACCGGGTACATGCGCCACAACGTCGGCGGACTCGTGAACGTTCTGAGTGCAATGGAATCGCGCGGCGTCGATCGCCTCGTGTTCTCTTCGTCCGCGGCCGTCTACGGCATGCCGGACGGCGACGGGATCCGCGAAGATGTGCCGTGCGCGCCGATCAATCCGTATGGTCAGACCAAGCTCATCGGCGAGTGGATGACGAAGAACGCCCATCAGGCCTGGGGATTGCGCGTCGCGAACCTGCGCTACTTCAATGTGGCGGGCGCAGGGGACCCCGACCTCGTGGACATCGTCGCCCAGAACCTCATCCCGATTGTGATCGACGCCGTGCTCGAGGGGCGTTCGCCGCTCGTGTTCGGTGCGGAACACGGGACGTCAGATGGCACATGCATTCGTGACTACATACACGTCGCAGATCTTGCTGCCGCGCATCTCGCCGCCCTCGATTTCCTGAATCTCGGTGAAGCTTCGGCCACCGATTTCAACATCGGAACGGGTTCTGGAGCGTCCGTCTTTGAAGTCGTCGATCTCGTCGCCGCCATCTCTGGCCGCCCCGTCACGCCCAAGGTGACGGCGGCCCGCGATGGCGACCCCGCCAGTGTCGTTGCGGATGCATCGTTTGCCAGAGGGGTGCTCGGATGGGAAGCGGCGCACACCTTGGAAGACATCGTGCGCTCCGCATGGGAGGCGCGTGTTCTCAGCACCGTCTCATAGGCACTTGCTCGCCTCCTCTGCCGGCCCTCGACGAAACGACACACAATGCGTCTGAAACCCCTTCGCCTCTCCGCGACCGCCGCAACCCTCGGCAGTCTCGCGCTGTTGCTGGTCAGCTGTGCGGCAGGAGGACCGCCATCACCCCTGGGCTCCGCGGGGGGCGCAGCGCGTCCTCCCGCGCTGGACGGTGGTACGGCTCATTGGTCCTACGTCGGCGATTCCGGGCCAAGCTACTGGGGCACGCTGTCCGCCGAGTACGCCGTCTGCGGGTCCGGCATGGAGCAGTCGCCGATCGACATCCCAGCCGATGCGATGCTGCGCCCAGACCCGGTCTCGATCTCCTACGCCGCGGTCGACGAGCAGGTGCAGAACAACGGGCACAGCCTCCAGGCCACGTCGCCAAAGCACAACACCGTCACTCGCGGCGGGGTCGAGTACGCCCTGAAGCAGATGCACTTCCATGCGCCCGCCGAGCACCTCGTCGGAGGCGAACAGGCCGATGTGGAGTTCCACTTCGTGCACGAGGACGCCGACGGCAATCGGCTCGTGATCGCCGTCATGGGCGTCGTCGGTGCGTCGAACGCGAACTGGGACGGCTTCGTCGATGCCGCGTCCATGGCGGAGGGCGATTCCGTGCTCGAACGAGTCGACTGGAGCGCCCTGCTCCCCGCCGACACCGCGCACTCCTCGTACGCGCGAAGCCTCACGACGCCTCCGTGCACCGAGGGCGTCCGCTGGGTCGTCTTCGCGACCCCCGTCGTCCTCGGTCAGGACCAGATCGACCGCCTCAGCTCCGCCTACCACGCCAACAACCGTCCCGTGCAGAGCCTCGACGGACGAACCGTCACCCGCTCCGAGTAGCGTCGTCCGAATGCCCTTCCTCCTCCCTCGGTACCACGCGAGTTCGCACTCCAGATGGATTCATGATCAGCTGGATCGCCGTAGTTTCGAACGATGACCTACACATCCTCACCATCAGGGACGGCTCGCGGCACCGCGAGCCTCGTCCTCGGCATCTGCTCCCTCCTCGCCGGCTGGACGTTCTTCGTCCCCATCGTCGGCTTGATCCTCGGCATCTCGTCCCGGAACAACGAACCTGAAGCGCGTGGCCGCGCCGGCTGGGGCATCGCCATCAACCTCATCGCGATGGCCGGCTGGATCCTCGTGATCCTTCTCGGGGCGTTCGTCGTCGGTGTGAGCCTGCCGTGGATGCGATGACGACTTCCGCGTCGCGTCCGATCCGCATCGCCGCCGTCGACCCGTCCGCTGACCCCCGGCTGGCCGCCCAACTCCTCTCGGTGCAGCACGCCTCGTATCGCATCGAGGCCGAGCTCATCGGCGTCGACACGATTCCGCAGCTCCACGAGGACGCCGCCGGACTCGCCTCGAGCGGGCTCGGCTGGATCGCAGCGTTCGAGGCGTTGGAGGCGCTTGAGGGTTCCGCGGCGTCGGGCTCGTCCCCTGTCCTGGGCGCGCTCGCCTGGTCCGCGCGCCACGACGCGTTCGAGATCGAACGACTCGTCGTCTCACCCGACCACTTCCGCCGCGGCATCGCGCGGCGGCTCGTCGGTGAAGCACTGCGCCTGGCCGATGGGAGGCCGGTGGCCGTCTCGACCGGCCGCGACAACCCACCGGCGAGGCGGCTGTACGAGTCAGCGGGATTCGTGCACCTCGGCGATGCGGAAGCCGCCCCGGGAGTGCACCTCGCCCACTACGAATTCCGCGGTTGAGTCAGGTTTCTCCCCGGATCAGAGGGTGGGAAACCGCACCATGACCGTGAGGCCGCCCGGCTCGTTCGGCGTCACCAGCAGCTCGGCGTCGTGCGCCCGAGCGATGTTCGCGGTGAGCGCCAGGCCCAGGCCGTGTCCGCGCGGTCCCGTACTCGCGATGCGACCCGCCACTCGGTAGAACGGCTCCGTGAGCCGCATCGCACTTGCGTCGCTGATCAGCACGCCGGTGTTCGTCACGCTCAGAACGACCGTCGCCGACTCCACATCCTGGACGAGCGCGACCTGGGCGGTGCCCGGTCGGCGGTTGTGGCGGATCGCGTTCTGAACGAGGTTCGTGACGAGACGCTCGAGGAGGACGTCATCCCCGTTCACGAGCAGGCCCGGTTCCGATTCCATCGTGAGCGTCACATCGGCCGCGGCGGCCTCTTCGGTCAGTGCCCGTGCCGCCTGCTCCACGACCGCCGACAGATCGACCGATTCCAGGGCGATGCCATGGTGCGAGGTCTCCGCAAGGTTCAACAGGGCTTCGACCGTTCCGATGCTGCGCTCGTTCGTGTCCGAGAGGCTCGTGACCAGCCGGTGCACATCGACCGTGTCCGGCCGGTCCTTCGCGAGATGCAGCAGCGTCTTCGTGGTGGTGAGCGGCGTGCGCAGCTCATGGGCGGCGTTTGCCGCGAACCGCTCGTGAGCGCCGAACGACCGCTCCAGGCGGTCCAGCATCGTGTCGAACGTGTCCGAGAGCTCGGTGAACTCGTCGCGCGGCCCGGCGAGTCCGATGCGGTGATCGAGCGATCCCTCTGAGGCGCGTTTCGCGGCGAGGGTGATCTCGTGCACCGGCTTGAGGAGCCGGCCGGCGAGCACCCAGCTCGCGAACGAGCCGATCGCGATCGCGAACAAGAGGACCACCGCAGAGCTCGACAGGAGGGTCCTGAGCACGTCGTCCTCGCTACGGACGATGATGGACCCGGCTTGCACGGGGGTCGCAGGCGCGTTCGTCAACGGGGCATCGGCTGCGGGGGAGGAATCGGTCAGAGGCGCCGGGGAACCGTCGATCGGTGCTGAACTGACCGTGACGTCCCCGCCTGCGCTCGATGACGTGAACGCGTACGTCGGGATGTATTTCATGACGCCGAACAAGAGCGCGAGCATCACGAGACCACAGGCGACGAGCAGGCCGGTGAAGACGAGCGTCAGTCGCGTGCGCGCGGTGATCCGTCGTCGTCGCAGGAGTCCTGTCGGGGTGGGCGTCGAGGCGTCGCTCATGGGAGTGCCGGCTTTCGGTCGTGAGGTTCGTGAGGTTCGTGAGGTCGTGGAGCGGTGATATCGCGGCTGGCCGTTTCCCACCGCATGGAGGTGTGGTGAGCGCAGGACGAGTCAGTCACGTTCCGCGTGACGAAAACGTACGGCCGCGGAGGTTCGTCGATTCCGGTGCAAGGCACGCGGTACGCTGCTCATAACACCATACGTTGTCTAAAATGTGAAGGAGGAGATCATGCCGGTCCCACCCAAGGATGAAACGCTGTTCCAGCGGAAGTCGCTCCGGGAGTCTGCGGCCGAACAGATCCGCGCCGCGATCTTTGATGGCACGCTTCAGCCCGGAGAGACGCTGAGTGACCAGGAGCTGCAGGATTGGCTGGGCGTCTCTCGAACGCCCATCCGCGAGGCGCTCAACGATCTGGCGCGGGTGGGGCTCATCGAGATGGCGCCGCAGCGGTACACGCGGGTGGCCCAGCCGAGCCCCGAGAACCGGACCCAGGTGCTGCAGACGATGGGCGCACTCGTCGGCGGTGTCGTCCGCGTGACGGTGCCGACGCTGACGGACGACCAGCGGAAGACGGTCCTCACAGCGCTCGACGAGACGATCGCAGCCGTCACTGCGCGTGAGTCGGAGGAGAGCGGCCGCTTGCGCTGGCAGCTGGTCGACGAGTTCGTCCGTGCATGCCGGAACCCGGTGCTCGTGACGGCGACGCGCGACATGATCGACGCCCTCGCCTATCAGTTGTCGGTCACCGGTTCCGAGGAGCTGACCCCGTGGGACGAGCTCGACGACGGGTACCCGCTCCTGCGTGCGGCGATCGTCGCCGGTGATGCGATCGCAGCCGAACTCGCCGTCGAGGCCGTCTTCCGCCTGGCTGCGACCCCGTCTTCCTAGCCGCCTGTTCTGCCTCCGCGAGGTGAGGCTTCCGGTTGCTCGTGGACCCCGAAAACGACCGGAAGCCTCACCTCGGCGAATCCGGAGGGACTAGGAGGAGAAGGCGGGGTGGGTGAGGCGATGCCACGGGGTGGCGGGTGGGATGTCCGTGGCCAGCGTCAACGGGACACGGACGGTCGTGCCCTGGTCCAGCGACGGAGCGCTGAGCGTGAACTCGAGCGAACCGATCGTCGACCCGCTCGAACCCGCCTCGATCGTGCGGGCCTTCGCCGCCGCTGTGACCGTCGTGCCCTTCCAGACGAGCGCCGATGCGTCATCGCGTGCCACGACATCGCTCCCGACCATCGCGCCGTCCGCCCACGACGGCGCGTAGGAGCCGACGCGCTCGCCGGCCGCGACGAGTTCCACGCGTTCGAAGGCACCCGGGACGCTCGCGAGGACCTTGAGGAGGGCCGCATTGCGCTCGCCGGAGGTGCTCGCACCGAGGATCGCGCCGACGACCGTCATCGTCGTCCCATCCACGGGAACCTCGGCGGAGAAGAGGATGCACGACCCCGAATCGTCGTCCGTCCCCGTCTTCATGCCCGTGATGCCGGCGGTGCCGAGCAGGCTGTTGAGGTTCTCGATCTCACCGATGGCAGGCAGCACCGCGGTCTTCTCCGACACGATTCCCGCCAGGACCGGGTTCGCGAGGGCGAGCTTGCCGACCTCCACGAGATCGCGCGTCGTGCTCACGTTCGAGGCGCCGAGCCCGCTCGTGTTCGTGAGCGTCGTGCCCGTGAGCCCATGGTCGGCCAACCAGGCACGGGCCGCTTCGAGGTACGCATCGACGCTCCCGAACGCCCAGATCGCGAGGGTCTTGCTGTAGTTGTTGGCCGACGGCAGCATCATCGCCTCCATCACCTGCCGCTGCGTGAAGACGGAACCGGAGACGACGGGCGCCCACGAACCGTTCTCGGCGATCGTGTCGTCCAGCCACTGGACGTCGTCATCCGTGATCTGGATGTCCGGACCGCTCTCGCCGGCCGCGATCGGCTTGTGTTCAAGCACGACGAGCGACGTGATCGTCTTCGTGAGACTCGCTATGGGGAACGGATCCTCGCCGCCGCTCGAACTGAGGACGCCGTCGAATCCGACCGCGCCGAGCGCTCCGCGACCTGCGGACGGCCAGTCGATCTGCGCGGCGGCGCCGGTCTCGATGGCCGGTGCGCTGATCGATGCCGCGACGGTCGGCATCGGCTGCGCGAGTGCTGCCGTGCCGTACCCGACGGATCCGACGAGGACGATGGCGACGCCCGCTGCAACGAACCGACGGCGACGATACGTCCGCTTGCGGTGCATGGGAAAGCGCGCAGAGTCTGTTCGGGCCATCAGACAACTATCACATGCCCGGGTTACGATCTGCGCATGAAGAATACGAGCGGACGCACCCTTGGCGGTGTCGCCGGCGGATTGACCGGATTCCTGGGCCTCAGCGTCGCAGCTGGCGTCCTCACCGCAGCAACGGTGACGCCGATGCTCGCCGTCGCCGCGACGGCCACCAACAGCACGATCGGCATCTTCGACAGCATCCCCGATTTCCTGCAGCTCGACGACCTCGCCCAGAAGACGAACATCTACGCGGTCGACAGCGCCGGCAACCCGGTGCACATGGCGTCGTTCTACCAGCAGAACCGGGTCGAGGTCGGTTGGGACCAGATCTCCACTTTCGCGAAGGACGCAGCCGTTTCAGCCGAGGACCCTCGCTTCTACGAGCACACGGGCGTCGACCTCATGGGCACCGTCCGCGCTGTCCTCAGCAACGCCAGCGGCGGCACGACCCAGGGTGGTTCGTCGATCACGCAGCAGTACGTGAAGAACGTCCTCGTACAGAAGGCCGAGGCGATCACCGACGAGGTCAAGATGAAGGCCGCGTACGAGGAAGCGACCGCGACCACCGAAGAGCGCAAGATCAAAGAGATCCGCATGGCGATCGGCCTGGAGAAGCGCTACGGCAAGCAGGACATCCTCCGCGGCTACCTCAACATCGCCGGCTTTGGCGGTCGCGTCTACGGCATCGAAGCCGCGGCCAGCTACTACTTCAACACGAGCGCCGCGAACCTCACGCTCGAACAGGCGGCAACGCTCGTCGCCATCGTGAACAACCCCGAGACGCTCCGCATCGACCGCCCCGATCGCGAGGAGAACGGCACCGCGAACGGGTACGCAGAGACGCTCGAGCGTCGCAACTACGTCCTCGACCACATGCTCAAGGAGGCGAAGATCACGGCGGAGCAGCATGCTGCCGCGCTCGCTCTGCCGATCACGCCCGCGATCACACCGTCCAGCACCGGCTGCACGACCGCGGTCAACGTGATCGCCGGCTCCGGCTTCTTCTGCGACTACGTGACGAAGGTGTTCCAGAACGATCCCGTCTTCGGCGCGACCGAGGACGAGCGGTGGGCCAACTTCATCCGCGGCGGATACGACGTCTACACGACGATCGACATCGATCTGCAGAGCGCGTCCCAGGCCGCACTCGACGAGTACGTGCCGCACGCGAGCGACCAGTTCGACGTCGGCAGCGTGTCCGTGACCGTGCAGCCCGGAACCGGGCGGATCCTCGCGATGGCACAGAACAAGGACTACGCGAACGATCCGGAGGTCATCGCGACGGGAGCCAACTACTCGGCGATCAACTACAACACCGATCACGCCTACGGCGGTTCCGCCGGCTTCCAGCCCGGATCGACGTACAAGATCTTCACGCTCGTCGAATGGCTCAAGGAAGGCCATGGACTGAACGAGACCGTCGATGCACAGCGCCGATCCAGCTGGGGCACCTTCAAAGACAGCTGCGTGGACGGCGGCACGGTCACGGCCGAGGCCGGCTGGAACCCCAAGAACGATGAGGGCGGCAACGGAGGCCGGTGGTCGGCTCTGTTCAACACGGTGAACTCCGAGAACACCGGCTTCATCGCCATGGCGAAGAAGCTCGACCTGTGCGGCATCCGCGACACCGCGACGTCGATGGGTGTGCACCGGGCCAACGGCGCAGAGCTCGAGAAGTACCCGTCGACGGTCCTCGGCACCAATGAGGTCGCGCCGATGAGCATGGCCGCCGCGTTCGCGACGCTCGCCGCGAACGGCATGATGTGCGATCCGATCGCCATCGACCGGGTGGTGAAGCCCGACGGCACCGAAGCTGCCGTGCCGGGAGCGAACTGTCGTCAGGCGATCGAGCCCGGCGTCGCCGCATCGGCGAACTCCGCCTTGCAGCAGACGTTCGCCGGTGGAACGACGACGCAGTCGCGTGTCGGCGACGGCATCCCGCTCATCGGCAAGACGGGAACGACGGATGACAACATCGCGACGTGGATGAGCGGCGCGAGCACGAAGGCCGCCACGGTCGTCGGCACGTTCAACGCGACGGGCTTCCAGGACCTCAGGCAGGCGCGCCTCGACGGTGTGCGAGCCGCCGACATCCGGCACAGGGTCTGGCCGCAGGTGATGGCCGTGGCCAACGCCAAGTTCGGCGGTGACGAGTTCGCGACCCCGCCGCGAGACACGTCCCGGGTGCCCGATCCCGAGCCCAGCGAGAAGCCCTCGCAGGACCCAGCGCCAGCGCCTGAGTCGCCAGCGCCCGAGCCCCCGGCACCGGAGCCTGAGCCGACGCCGGAGCCGACGCCGTAGGTCCGCTGGATCCCTGAGCCTGAGTCTGAGCCTGAGCCTGTCCTGATCCCTGAGCCTCTCCTGCTCCCTGAGCCGGTCCCGGTCCCGGTCCCTGAGCCTGCCGAAGGGCTCTCCGGCAGGCCCGCTGACCGACCTCGCGGAAGGTGCCGCATCTCGGGTGTTCACAACTCAGGAGCGCCTCGGCGTGTCGGGCCCGACACGCCGGAGGACGGGCCCGACACGCCGGACCCGTCCTGAGTTGTGAACATCCGATCAGGCGAAGGCCCGGGCGGGTGTGGGGAGCCTCCGCCAGACTGCCGTTCACCGAGTTGTGGCTCGTCGGCCGGATGGCGTCGTGCCGGCCCGACTCAGTGGTCAGAGCGGCTGTACGCCGTGACGATCACGAGGCGTTTGCGTGGGCCGACTCCGCGCCAGGTCGTGGTCCAGTCCTCGCCCTGTTGGTTCAATCGCACCGTGTACCTGTCGGGGGAACACGTGTGCACGACGTCGACGTCCACCGCCCAGTCATGGAAGGGCCTGCCATCGTCGAAGACGACGCTCCACAGGTCGCCGTCCCCTTCGATCCGGAGGGCGCGACGAATGGGCGTCGACACGCCGCCCCGCTCCCAGACGCCCGTCTCCGTCCAGCGCAGGCGAGTTGAGGAGCGTGCGCTGACCGTGAGCGTTCCATGCACGGACGTCACGCTGCCGGAGAGCACGTCGGCGACGCTGCGGACGAAGGCCCAGGTGCCCTGAACGGTGCGTGGATCGTCCAGCCTGAGGAGGGGGACCCTACTTCGCGGACGGATTGCAGGCCTCTTGGTCCTCCGGGGTGATGTTCGGAAGCATGATCGGCTCGCCGGGGGTCGGGTCCTTCACGTCGTAGCCGCGCTCGCGGAGGCATTCGTTCATCCTGATGATGCCGTCGAGCTGCTCCTGCTCAGAGGGCTGACCAGCCTGTGCGGGTGGCTCTCCGACTTCCTCCATGCACGTCTCCAGCAGGTCCTTCGAGGAGTCGTCGAGCGGAAGCCCCTGCTTGGGGTCGTCGGGCACGTCGACACCCTTGTCCTTCAGGCAGGTGCGGAACTTCATGTTCCACGCGTCGTACTGCTGTTGGCTGGTGCCCGCAGAGTCGGACGCGGAGTCGGCAGACGGTTTCGTGTCCTGTCCGGCGCTGCACCCGGCGAAGAGGCCGATGAGCAGTGGCACGGCCGCCAGGGCGGCGATGCGGTGCTGTGGGCGCGATCGGTTCATGTCGTGTTCCCTCGTGTTCGTCGACACCGGTGCGGTGCCGTCCTCTCAGTAGAGGGGACGCGCCGTTCTCACGGTGTAAGGACGGTGGCGTGAGGGGAGCAGGTCGCCCTGACCGCGTCGCATCGTCGTCTTCGTCATGGACTCGTCAGCCGAGGCGGTGACGGACGTGGTGGCTGAAGCCGTGTTGTTCGTGACGTCGATGTCGCTTCACCGCGAGGTGAGCTCGTTCAGCACGCTGACGGCTCGTGACGCGTCGTCCGGGTCGGCGAAGCGCACGCTGAGGAGGTCGTCGTCGTCAGCCGCCATGAGCGCGCGGCGGTCTCCGCCGGGAGCTGTGGACACGAACGCCTCGGCGCCGTCGCCCCACCCGACGGTCTCCTCCGTGAGGTCTGCGAACCGTGACCGGTCGGCCACGACCCATGCGCCACCGGGCGCGACCGAATAGGTGAGCGCGGTCGTCGTCCCGTTCAGGCTCACTCCGCACTCGGTCACCCCCTCCTCCTGTCGGACATCTCGGAGGAGTGAGTAGCCGGTCTCCGACGGGCCGAGGTAGCGCACCGTTGCGGCATCAGCGTCGAGTGCCTGCGCGAGGGCGCCGACGGGCACGATGTCATCGCACCGACCTGCGCGGGTCGCCTCGGCTCGCTCGACTGGGTGTGGTTGCGGCACGACATCGACGATCGCGGCGGCGAGTGCCCGGATGTGGTCGGAGATCGTCGTCTCGGATCCGATCAGCCCCGTCGCGACGAGTTCGAGGAACACCTCGCCGTTCCGGACGTGGATCTCACATCGCTGAGCGGTGGCTTCGCAGGTCGTGCCGGAGCGATCGCCGATGTCCATCGCCCACTCGTTGTGGGCGAAGGCGGAATTGAAGGCGGCCCAGTGATCGCCACCGTCGCCAGCGACTCGCGCCTCAAGGGCGCGATCGCCGTCCGACCACCTGCAGGTCATGCCGCCGGTTTGCAGGAGCGGTGCCTCGTCGCTCGAGAGTGCACTCGACGTGAGTCGCTCACCGAACAGCGCGTCCCAGTCGGCGGCTCCAACCAACTGATCGCAGCTCAGATCGGGGAAGGCGTTCGGCAGCGTCGTGGGCGCGGACGTCGACTCGTGAACCTCTGGCGTCGGAGTGGTCGGAGTGGTCGGAGCCGGTGGCAGGGACCGATCGAGAGAACAGCCCGCGAGCGTGAGTGTGGCGAGCACGGCGAGGAGGAGCTTCCGGGCGGGCACCGCCTTCCGGGCGGGCGTTCCACCTCTGGTCGGCGTCGTGCTCATGGGTCCCCGTTTCAGGATCGACGACACACGATAGTGGGCTTTCCTGACAGCCCGCCCGCGGTCGTTCCACGCCACGGCGATATCGGCGTCGGTGGACGAGTCGCGCCCCACACCATCACGACGGCACATGCGGAGGATGCATGTCTGGTGAACCTCCATCCTTATGCTGTCGATACACGCGTTCGCCTATCGTGCGACTCGTGCGCACATCGATACACACCTCCCCGGCCGAAGACATCTCTGGGTCCGGACGGCTGCGACGCCTGCTGCGTGGCGCGATCGCCGCGCGTCGCGAGGCGGCCACCCTGCTCGCCACGAACGCCATCATCGGCCCCCTCGTCGCCATGCTCCCGCTCAGCGTGCTCCTGAGTACGCTCGGCGTGGGGCCGCGAGGGACGTATCCGGAACTCGACCGGGTGGGCGTCCTCTCTCATCAGGGCAGTTCGTTCACCATCGGCTGCGTCCTGTTCGCCGTGGTCGGTGTGCTCGCGGTCGCGGCCGACGGTGAGCGCACGCGACGGGCAGAAGACGGCGGTGCGTCACGACCGAACGGCGTCCGTTCGGTCCGGCTCGTCGCCTGGGCCGGACTCGTCTGGGCGGACGGATTCCTCGCGGCGGTGCTCTCGGCGATCGCGCCGCTCGGGATCGGCGGGGCGTTCCCGCCGGATACCGTGTGGCTCGTCATGATGACGGCGGTCGGGACCGGGAGCGGTTGGGCGGCGTTCGCCGTGATCGCCTTCTGCATCGGTGTGATGGCGCGGTTGCGTCCACTCGGCATCGCCGTCAGCCTCCTCCTCACGATCGTGGTGCCCGTCGTCGTCGAGTCGGCGTTCCGACCGTCCGGCGTGGCCGATTATCTGCCCATGTCCGCGGCACGGGCGGTGGCCGCGCCGGGGATCAGCGAGTCGCCCGCGCACGGTGCGCTCGTGCTCGGAGCCTGGGTGGTCGCGGCCGTCATGCTCGCCTGGTGCGTGCGCCGCCGTAGCGTCGTCGGGCGCTGACCGGCGACGCGACGGCGGGAGTCACCGGAAGTCGGCGTAGCACTTGACGATGGCGTCCTCCGGCGCGTCGTCGGGGAGTTGCAGGCCGTCGTCACCCTCCTTCGGATCCGGGACATCGACGCCCTCGGCCCGGAGGCACTTCGCGGCTTTGAGGCTCTTCTTCAGCAGGGACTTCGGATCCATGCCCTCCTGCACGGGCGGGCCTCCCAGCTTCGTCGTGCAGGCCTCACCGGCTGCGTCGAGCGTCGCCTTGTCGGCGCCGCCGAAATCGGTCTGCTGGGTCGGGCCGGGATCTGGATAGTCGATGCCCTCGCTGCGCATGCAGGCGGCGAAATCCAGCAGGTACTCATCGAAGGTCTGCTCCTTCGCGTCGGTGGCTTTCGGCGTTTCGGAAGCGGCATCGCCCGAGCCGCAAGCAGCCAGACCGATCACGAGGAGCGGGAGGGCGAGCAGGGCAAAGGCGGGGCGCGGACGGCGGCGAGGGGTCGCGAACATGGTGATTCCGTTCTGTCGGTGGGGTGATGATGCACCGCTGAATCGAGGTGCGGAGCCAACTGCACCCGAGCGGATGTTATGGGGGCGTAAGGACGCAGGCCGGTGATTTCCGGCTCCGAGAAGGGCGTGGTACCAGGGTGCCATTCCTCGAAAATGAGACCGGAACCAATTGCTGATGTGTCAGATGAGCAGCGCTCGTATCGTGGGGAAACATGATCGAAGCACACGAACTCACCAAGCGATTCGGCGACAAGCACGCCGTCGGCGGAGTCTCCTTCACCGTTCGTCCCGGTGTGGTGACCGGTTTCCTCGGGCCGAACGGCGCAGGCAAATCGACCATCATGAAACTCGCCCTCGGGCTGCAGCGTCCGACGTCCGGATCCGTCTCCGTCAACGGCTCGCAGTACACGCGATCCTCAGCGCCCATGCGGGATGTGGGAGCGCTGCTCGATGCGAGCTGGGCCCATCCTCGACGCTCGGCCCGGAACCACCTCCGTGCCATCGGCCTCTCGCAGGGGTATGGGCGAAGCCGCGTCGATCAGGTCCTCGAGCAGGCAGGACTCGCCTCGGTGGCCGAAAGGAACGTCGGCACGTTCTCGCTCGGGATGAAGCAGCGGCTCGGCATCGCCACTGCGCTCCTCGGAGACCCGGCCACCCTCATCCTCGACGAGCCCGTCAACGGTCTCGACCCGGACGGCGTCATCTGGATCCGCGAGTTCTTGCGGGAGCTCGCGGCGGAAGGTCGCACCGTCCTCCTCTCCTCGCACCTGATGAGCGAGATGCAGCAGACCGCGGACCGCATCATCGTCATCGGACGGGGTGCGATCCTCGCCGACGGCGAGCTGCAGGACATCATCGCGGGCGGGACCGAAGCGTCCGTCATCGTCCGGAGCCCCCGCCTCAAGGAATTCGCCGATGTGCTCCAGCGCGCCGGGGCCGGGTTCTCCGTCGAGGACGGGACGATCCGCGTCTCCGGGGCGAGCGCCGCCGATGTCGGAGATCTCGCCGCGCACGTCGGCATCCCCCTCCATGAGCTCCGTTCCTCGGAGCGCTCCCTTGAAGACGCCTACCGGCAATTGGTCGGCGACAGTATCGAACACGGCGCAGGAGCGCGGACGGAGCTGCAGCGATGACCATCGTCGACCACACGACTCGGGCTGACGCCGCGCGGACCACGCTCGCGCACCGAGTGTCCTTCATCGGGGCTGTACGCGGCGAGCTGCTGAAGCTCGTCACGGTCCGATCGGTCCTCCTGACCTTCCTCTCGACCATCCCACTGGGCGTCTTGTTCGCCTTCATCGGCAAGGGCAATCTCGTCCCGGGAGATGATGCCGTCCAGAATCTGAGCAGCCTCTCCTCCGTTCAGGGGAGTTTCATCCTCTTCGCCGCGCTCATCGTCGCCGTCGCGAGCGTGCTGAGTGTCTCGAGTGAGTACTCGACGGGACAGATCGGCTCAACGCTGACGGCGTTGCCGCGGAGATGGACACTCGTGCTCGCGAAGTCCGTCGCGCTCGCTGGGGTCTCCTGGGTGCTCGGGTTCGTGACGGCGTTGGCGTCGGGGCTGCTGTTGCTGAGCGCGGGAGGTCCGCTCCCGGGTGACGCACTCGCCCTCATCACCGTGACCAGTGCGTGCGCGGGCGTCGCCTGGGCGGCGGTGGCCGTCATCGCATTGAGCCTCGGTGGGATGCTGCGCAGTGCTGCATTCGCGATCGCAGCGTCATTCGTGCTCTTCTTCATCGCGCCGATCGCGCTCGCCGGGTTGCCGAATTCCATGGACGTCATCCGGTATCTGCCGAACTGGGCGGCCGCATCGGTGATCACGCCGCACGTCACGGCCGCCAGTCTCCATGGCGCGGCCGTCCTCGGCCTCTGGGTGCTCGTGGGCGTTGTGGGGTGGGCGCTCACGCTCCGTCGTCGCGACATCTGAGTCCGGCCGCATCGGCATCGTCGGGGCGCACCTCCGTTCGGGGGTGCGCCCCGACGCACGTGACGTTCGCAGTTCGACCTGCTCATCACATCTACTAACATTTACTTATGGATGAGACGAGAGAGGCCGAGCTGCGCGGGCGAGTGTCCGATGCAGTCGTGCAGGACTTCATCGACGATCTGCCGCGCCCCCTCGGTGTTGCGGAGCTCTCCCTCCGCCTCCGGGTGTCGAGGGCCTCGACCATGCACCACGTGCGCCGAGGTCACCTCGTGGCGTGTCGGGTAGACGGGCGTTGGGTCGTCGACGTCGAGGCGAGCGATCGCTTCCTCCGCGAGATGATCGAAAGCATCAGGGCGCGGCGTCCCGCCCTGGCGGCATCGGCGTTCGACGGGACGCGGACCGTGTACGTGCCGGTGCGCGGCGCCGTCATCGACCGACTCGCAGCGCTCATGGAGCAACAACACGCGACCGCGGAACGTGTCATCGAGGATCTGCTGGCCGACCGGGTCGGGGCGGTGTGAGAGGGGCCGTGGTCCCGCATTCGGTCGAGCCGGTCGTCAGTCGGCGGACCGCCCCCGCGTCCGGAACGCGGCGAGTGCACCGAGGGCGAGGGCGGCCGCCCCGAACGCCGCGACCGGCGCGGGGGACGAACCCGTAGCCGGCAGCATGCCGGGGCCGACCTCGTCGCCTTCCTCGATCTCGGGAACAGTGACCTCCGGATCTGGTCCGGGGTGCTCCGAGAATGCGACCTGATCCACGGTCCAGAACAAGCCGTTCGCTCCGGCATAGGCGAAGGCGAATCGCACTTCTGCCGCCCCGGGCGGGACGGGTACGGGGATGCGCTCCATGCGATTGACGCTCGTCGTGTAGGAGCGGATCTCGATCGGCTCCCCGCCATCGAAGCGTGCGACGACGGATGCCGTCTGCGAAGGGTCCTCCCGGTAATTCGTCGCGAACGACAGCATCGCCTCGCCGGTTCCGGAGATCGGGTAAGCGGGGGTGAGCAGCGTCGAATCGAACGGGCCGGCGTCGTGGGCCACATCGTCCCACTCGTCGGAATCGGCTACGGCGAACACGTCCCGATTCCGCACGCTCGTCTCGCGGCCCTGTCCGAGGTCCGTGTTCGTCCAGAACTCATCGGTCGTGAACGCCCATCCGCTCCACTCCGTCGTGCCGCCGGCCGGCATGCGCGAGTTGTCGATGCTCCAGCCCGCTGGCGCGTCGTGCGTCCAGCCGAGGACGCCCGCGACCGCTGCCTCGTCGACCGCCGGAAGAAGCGCGTCGCGCAGAACAGCGAAATCGTCGGAGGGGAGCCGATCGAACGCCGCGCCGTCGAGGTCCCAGTCGGACTCCGCGATCACGCCGTGGTGTTGGAGGACGGCTGGAGCGACATCGACGAGTTTGACGTCGTATCGCCGCGAACCCGGGGTGATGCCGCCACCGCTCGCAACGACGAAGACGCCGCGCTCGCCGATCGAGTTGCCACCATGGCCGCCCTCCGGCGTGTGCCCGTGATCCGTCGTGACGACGATGAGCCAGTCCTCGTCGGCGTACGTGGCGCGAGCCTCGATGGCGTCCATGAGCTGCCCCACCTGGACGTCGACGTTCTCGATGGCGGCGAGGTACTGCGCCGAAGCCGCGCCGAAGTCGTGCCCGACGATGTCGGGCTCGTCCAGGTGCACCATGATCGCGTCCGGGTCGCCGTTCTCGAGCCGGTCGGAGACGGTTTCGACCGTGGCGGCGTCGCCGGGGGAGCCGATCCGTTCATCGACGGACGGGCCGAAGATGTGCGCGGCGACGGGATCCCAGGAGGCGACGACGAGCGTCGAACGCTCCGGATCCGCGGTCTTGAGCCGGGTCAGGTACTCGGGGTACGTCGTGAACTTCGATCCGGCGAAGGTGTTGTCGACGACGCCGTGCTTGTCGGGCCAGGTTCCCGTGGCGATGCTGGACCAGCCGGGGCCGGACACCGTCGGCGCCAGGGGATCGGCGCCGAGATTGCTCGTGGCGAGCATCCCCGCCTGGACGAGTCGATCGATGTTGGGTGTGTGCGCGTCCTGCAGCCGGGTGAAGACGCAGCCGTCCGTGCCGATGATGATGCTCTTCGGGATGCGTGCCGTCCGCGTGCTCGGGGTCATCGCGGAGGCGGGTGCTGCACCTGCACTGGCCGTGACGGCGGCGGCGGCCGTGACAGCGAGGGCTGCGCCTCCGGCGAGGACGGTTCGTCTGCTGACGGGGCGGGTGCGTGGTCCACGTGACATGGTGATGTGCTCCAGATCGGTCCGGTCGGCATGGTCGCCGCGGGGTGCTTCAATTCTGATGTCGGATACGCCAGGTGCCAGGTGGTCAGAGCGATCGTTCCGTCAGTGTTCATGATCGTTCAGGCGCTGATCACTCGCGGTGGGGCACCTTGGCCCTCACCCTTCGACAGGCTCAGGGACCGGTTGCTCAGGGACCGGTGGCTCAGGGACCGGGGGCTCAGGGGGCGGGGCGGTGGCTCAGGGGGCGGTGGCTCAGGGCGCGGTGGCGAGCACGCCGAGCGCCGTGAGCGCTGCCGCCGCAGCCTTCGCGATCAGGACGTCGTCATACGAGGCTTCCTGTGCGGCTCGGCTCGACAGGACGGTCATGACGATCGGGGCTCCCGCCGGCGGCCAGAGGACGGCGATGTCGTTGCGTGTCCCGTAGGACGCCGCACCGGTCTTGTCGCCGACGGTCCAGTCGGTCGGTACGGCGGCGCGGATCAGCTTCCCTCCCGTCGTATTCCCTTGCAGCCAGGCGGCGAGCAGTTCTCGTTTCGGCTGTTCGACGGCGTCGCCGAGCACGTACGCGTCGAGTGTGGATGCGAGCGCGCGGGGTGTGCTCGTGTCGCGAAGGTCGCCAGGCGTCGCTTCGTTGAGATCGGGCTCGAGGCGGTCGACGTTCGTCGTCGCATCGCCCGAAGCGCGCAGGAGCTGCTGGACGCCCGCCGGGCCGCCCAGCTGCGCGAACATGAGGTTCGCGGCCGTGTTGTCGCTGTACTGGACAGCCGCGGTCGCGACGTCTCGAAGCGGCATTCCCGTGTCCACGTGCTGTTCCGTGATGGGTGAGTAGGCGACGAGATCATCGGCCGTGTACTGGATGACCCGGTCGAGGTCTTCCATCGTGCGCGTCTGCAGGATCGTCGCTGCCAGCATCGCCTTGATCGTGGAAGCGAAGGCGAACCGTTCGTCGGGGCGGTACTCGACCGTCGTCCCTGCGCCCGTGTCGAATGCGACGACGCCGAGGCGGGCGTCGAACTCCTGCTCCAGGGCTGCGAACGCTGCATCGGCGTGCACGGTGGTCGGCGTGGACGGCGGACGGGTCGTCAGGGCCGACGCAGGCGATGAGTGCGCGCCTGGGCTCGAGCATCCGGTCGATCCGGCCAGAACGGCGGCGGCGGTCAGGGTCAGGAAGGTGCGGCGTGACGGCATCGGTGTCTCCTTGCTCGGCGCGCTGCGGGGTCCCGCAACGCGAACCTGGAATGGAACTGAGGTGATGCCGCCCTGCGCAGCGCGTCCACGTCCGCAGAAGGGCATCCGGTCCTCCTCAGAAATCGAGGCCGGAGCGAATCGCTTCCGATCCCGTGTACGTGAAGATGGTGGGGTTCCCGGTTTGTCCGCATCCGGTGATCGACCCGCGCGAAACGATGCCGATCTGGTAGACGGTCGTACCGATCGTCCGGAACAGGGGTCCGCCGCTGTCTCCGTAACAGGCGGAGTGCCCGGTCTTTCCGGCGCACATGTCCGAATCCGGGTTGAACACGGCGCCTCCGGCCAGCGCGCATTCACCGCTCGAGAGGATCGGCAGGCCGACTTCACGGAGGATGAGGGAGCCGTCCTCGTCGTCGCTGTCGGTGGCGCCCCAGCCGATGAGGGTCGCGATGGAGCCGGGCGCCAGGAGCGCGTCGGTGCCCGGGGTGGGGAGACTGACCGGTTGCACATCGATCAGTGGGCTCTGCAGCCGGAGCACGGCGGCGTCGTAGCCTTCCCACCCGAAGTCGGGATGGCTCACCGATGCGGAGAGTCCGCGGATCTGCACGCGCTCGCCGGGAGCCCCCGCCGGGAGCACGCTGGCTCCGACGACGAGGCGCCAGGCCTGCCCTGCCGACAGGTCAGGTGCGCAGTGCGCCGCCGTGAGCACCTGCCACGGCGAGATGACCGATGCCGCACACACGTGCATCCATTCGTTCGTTTCCGGATTGACCATCTGGAGGGACGCCATGAACCCGGCGTAGCGTTCCGGGTCCGCCGGATCCCCGCCGACCACGTAGGGCATGGGATCCGTGTCGGAGGAGTGGGAGGGCGCTGCGGTGGCGCTGGCGGCACCGCCGACGAGGAGCAGACAGCTCGCGACGGCTGCCGCCGCCAAGCGGGCCACGGGGGCTGGAATCGTCATGGTCGATGCCTTTCGAACAGCGGTCGGAGGAGAAGGGCAGAGGTCATCGGCCCTTCTCCCCGTATTCGATCAGGCGCGGGGTGAGCGCAGCGTAAGGAGTTCCGGTGCGACGAACGACTCGTAACGCTCCGAATCCTCGGGACGCGGTCAGCGGGGTGCTCCGCCTGCTCGCGTGGCGAACGTGGGTTCGGCGGTTCGCGTGCGGAGATGGTCGGGGTCGTCGGGGAACGTGATCGTGACGTGCGCCGAGCCGGTCCCGTCGACTTGGCCGTCACGCGCGACGACGCCGATCTGGTTGTCCTTGATGGACGCCCAGAACCCGGCCGCCGTCGGGAGGCTGGTCCTGGCGGACACGATGATGCGGAGCGAGGAGGAGCCGTCCGCGTGATCGGTGATTTCGCAGACCGTGCTGGCGTAGTTGTTGACGCGATGTTGGATCGGCCCGCCGCGATGGCACCAGCCGTACGCGTTCGTGAATTCCAATGAGGCGGGGAGATCCGCGGTGATGACGAACTGTTCGCCGGCCAGCACCCGGGGTGTGTCGGCGGGGGCGGCGTCGCCGTCGAAGAAGTCGAACTCGATGGCGCCCTCTGCTCCGTCGATGAAGGATTCGCTGAGGAACGGCTTCATCGAGGGGGCGTGGATGCCGTAGCCGTTCGGTGTCGGTGCTTGCAGGGGGACGATCGCGCGGCGGTGTTCGGAACCGGATTGTTCGATCGAGGTGTCGAGGGTGATGATGACGTCGCCCGACACCGTGTCGTCGGCCGTGTCGTGAACCACGGGGATCGTGAGCGGGAGGCTCTGGTCGAGCATGATCCATCCCTCCGACGGGCCGGTGCGTGTCAACGTGTACGTGATCGTGCGGCCGTCGATTGCGCATGAGCCGGTGAAGCCCGCGTAGCGGTCGGGTTCGGTGCACACGTTCGCGGTGTCGACCGTCGGTGCATCGGTGTACGCGAGTCCTTCCGGGAGATCGACGCGGTAGGTGAGGGTGTCGCCCGCGTCGACGGCGAAGGGCCAGAAGCCGGGTTCGTTGTTGCCGGGATCGCTGAACCAGCTCACCTGGCCCTCCGGGATCGTGCCGGGATCGCCGGAGCGGGTGCCGGCCTCCGCTCGCCAGGTCCCGAGGGAGGAGGACTCGTTGTCGATCGTGATGACGTCCGCGTCGCCCTGCCGGAACGGGCGGACCACGGCGTGCGCTCTGCTGCTCGCGATCGTCGCGGTGAGCTGGTGGGTCGCGTCCGTCGAGGTCGAGGCGGATCGCACGCGCACGTGGACGCCGTCCGCGAGGAGGGTGTTCGGCACGTTGCGCAGTGCTCGGGTGGTGAGCGTGAGGGTGGTCGCGCCGGTCGCGTCGTCGACCGAGGCGGTGCAGTCGGGGGCGCTGAGGTAGCCGTCGAGGTCGGACCCCCAGGCGTCCTGCTGGTCGCACCAGTTCCGGGTCGTGTCGCCGTGCCACGCCTCGGTCCGCTCCGTCTCGACGGTGAACGCGGTGCCGAGGTTCAGGGTCATCGTCAACCGGTCCCCGGACCGGACGATGTCCCACAGGGTCGTGGGCGGGGTCCCCGGGAAGAAGTCGAAGGTCAAGCGCCCGCGGCCGTCGTTCGCGAACGACTGCCCCACGTACGGAGTGACCGCGAGATCATGGACGCCCAAGCCCGCCCGGTAGTCGCCCCAAATCCACACTGGCGGCGCCGTCTGGGCCACGGGGCGTGACCCGAGCTGGTCCATGTCCACGCTGAGCGACACTCGCGGCTCCACGTACACTGCCGGGCCGGGAGGCTGCTTGCCGATCAACGGAATCGCCGCCGTCGCGCCGATGGGGCGGTCGTCCACGACATCGGGACCGGTCCTCGTGGTGATGAAGGAGATCGTGCGCCCGACGACCTCGCATCTGATGTCGTATCCGGGAACCGTGCGGGCGCACGAATTCTCGGTCGTCGAAGCCGGATCCGGGTGGGGGTCGAACACGAGACTGGTGTTGGCGTCGCCGAGACCGTCGATCGTGTAGGTGAACGACTCGCCCGTCCTCATCGTGACGCCACGGCTCTCCGTGCCGCCGAGACCGGTCTCGAACCTCACGTAGCCCTGCTCGCCCGGGTACCAGATGTTGTTGCTCGACGGCGTGGTCTGCGCGGCGGTCGCATTCCGCACGTCGAGGGACGAGGCCAGACCGACTGCGGTCGTGAACGGCAGCTCCGCGGAGCGGTCACGGAAGTGGTCTGCATCGTCCGGGAACGCGATCGTGAGGTGCGCGGTGTCGGAACCGGCCACCTGTCCGGCCTCCGCGACGACCCCGATCGTGTTCGCCTTCAGAGCGCTCCACTGCGCCGCCGACGTCAGGTCGGCCTTCGCCGTCAGCGTCGTGCGAACAGCCGACGAGCCGTCGGGTCGTTCCTCGGTCGAACACGCAGCGGTCACGACGTTGCGCGCGCCGCCCGTCGCGCCGGGGTCGCACCAACCGAAGGTCGAGGACGGCCGCAACGACGACGGCAACTCGGTGACGATCTCGATGTGGTCACCAGCCTTCACGGCCGGGAAGGGGTTCGGAGCCGACGTCGCCGCGAAGAGGGAGAAGGTGATCTGCCCTTGCGCGCCGTCGACGAATGAACGACCGGTGGCAGGGCTGATCTTCGCCGTGTGGACGCCGTAGGGATCGCTCGCCTTCGTGTCCGTGACGAACCGATTGCCCGGCACGGAGCTTCGACCGGTGACTGCCGCGGCGAGCTGATCGACGGGCACGACAGCGACCGTGGCGAGCAGTGCGGCAGCGGCGACGAGCATCCCACGCTGCACCTTCGAGCGGTAGCGGGGATCGATGCGTGGTGCGGGTCTGTTCCGTGGACCGGTCGCAGCGCCGGGGCTGCCGGCGGGGCGGGTCGGCCTGATCGGGCTCGTCATGAGGCGGGCTCCTGGATGTCGGGGGACGCGTCGCCGGAGACGACGTCGGTCGATGTGGTGTGAACGGGGGCGAGTGCTCGACGGTGGTCGGACCCGGACTGGACGATCGTCGTGGTGAGCGTGATCTCGACGTCGTCGTCCACCGTCGAGCCGGGACTCGTCGGCCGGACGGGGATCGAGAAGGGCAGAGACGCATCGAAGGAGTACGCGGCATCGTCCGGTCCTGTGCGGGTGAGCGCGACCTCGACGGACGAGTCGGTGGTCACGCAGGAGACGCTGAAACCGGTGTACCGGTCGGGGAGCGCGCAGACGTCGTCCGCCCCTGTACTCGAGACCGACGGGCAGTTCGACGCGGTAGGTGATCACGTCACCCGTCGTGACGGAGATCGGGCCCGACGGGCCGCCGTCCGCGCCAGGCTTTGCCGTCCAGGTGACGTGGCCGTCGGGTGCCGCGGCGACGTCGGAGCGATCGGCGCCCTCGGCGCCCTCAGCGCCCTGCTCACCGACGGCGTTCGACGACGGGAGAAGCGCTTCGGCGTTCCACACGCCGAGGCCAGACGACTGGCCCTCGATCGTCGGCGTCCGGACCGTCCTCTGCCGGTTGTTCGTGACCGTGCCGAACCGCGAACTCGCAAGGGTGACGACGAGCTGCTCGGTGCCCGCGGAGAGCGCCGTCCCGGCATCCACGCGAAGCCGGAATCCGTCGCTGAACCGCTCGTTGGGAACCGTCTGGAGCGCGGACGTCGTCACCGTGGTCACGGCGTTCCCGCTCGTCGGATCGATCGACGTCGAACACGTCGGGACGCTCAGATACCCGTCCAGCAGTGGTCCCCATGGGGCGCTTCCATCGCACCAGTTGCGACTCGGATCGTCCTGCTCCGGGCCCGACGAGGCGTCGGACGCACGGAACCGTGCACCGGACTCGACGGTGACCGTCAACGTGTCACCCGACTCGACGAGCGTGTACGCCGGGACGGAGGAACGGTCCTCGAAGAAGTCGAAGGAGAGGTGTCCTCTGCCGCCGCCGGCGAATGAGGACCCGACGTACGGGGCAAGCGCGGGTCTCGCGATGGTGAGCCCCGTGCGCGGGTACCCGTGCGTGATGAACTGCGCAATGCCGAGGTTGGGGCGGGAACCCCATTGCTCCGCATTGGCGGTGAGGGTCACCTGAACGGTCGTTGAGATGGGAGCGTAGCTCGTGGACGCGTACGTGCTCTTGATGGGCACGTACACGCGGTCCGCGATGGGACGGTCGTTGACGATGTCCGGTCCGGTGCGCGTGGTGATCAGCCGGATGGCGGTCCCGACCACGTCGCAGCGGATGTCGTAGCCGTCCAGTGCGCGCGCGCAGGCGTCCGGTCTCGACGGATCGGGGGTGCGAGTGGGATCGTAGACGAGCGTTCCCGTGCCGCCCGTCATGGACGGCATCCGGATGGCGTAGGTGAAGGACTCACCGGTCCGCAGCGTCACTCCACGGTTGGCGGGGTCCGCCAGGTTCGTCTCGAAATTCACGTACCCCGTGTCGTGCGTGTAATAGCTCGGAGTCCCCGTGCCGCCGTCGACGGTGACCTGGGCGTTGCGCACATCGAGGTCGGTGGCCACGCCCACGGCGGTCGTGAAGGGCAGCTCCTGCGTCGACCGACGGAAGTGGCCCACGTCGTCGGGGAATTCGACGGTGATGAGCGCTCGACCGGCTCCGACGACCTGGCCGTCTCTCCCTCGCACGCCGATCGAGTTCTCCCGGAGGTACACCCAGTGCGACGAGGTGAGATTGCGCTTCGCCGTGAGGACGACATCGACTCGGGTGCTCCCGTTCGAGTGCTCGATCGTCGTGCACTCCGCGCTCAGATACACGCGGGGTGTTCCTCCCGCGGTGGGATTGCACCATCCGGAGGTGGTGTCCAGCCCCAGGGTCGCGGGGAGTTCGAGGGAGAGGCGGATCTGCTGTCCGATCTTCACGGTGGGCACGAGGGCGGGCGCAACGGTGCCGAGGAAGAACTGGAAGGAGACGGCGCCCTTCGCGCGGTCGATGAACGAGTCGCCGACGAACGGGGCGAGCCGTGCCTCGTGCATCCCGTACGGTTCCGCTGCCGCCGGATCGGTCACGTACCGGTTGTTCGCGATCTCCTCGCGGGAGGTTTCGACGGCCCCTCCCGAGGTGATCGTCGTCATCGAGATCGCGATGAGGGTCAGAGCGGACAAGGCGAGGAGCGCACGGCGACTGAATCGCACCCGCAGCGGTGCGCGATGGACGCCGCTCATGAAGCGGTGTCCGGTCTCGCGGTCGTCGTCGCGCTCGAGTTCCCTGCTCGATCGACGGGTTCCGCACGGCGGCGTGCCATCCAGGCGAGGAACCCTCCGGTGAGGAGCGCGAAGATCGCCGTGGGCAGGAAGCGAAGTGCGTCGGTCCCGGTGAACGGGAGGTCGCCGTCCTGCGCGGGGCCGGTGCCGGCGTCGAGGGCATGGAACTGGAAGTCGACGACCGTCGTCGCCGCGTCCATGGGCGGCGTGTCGGTGGGGAGCAGGACGCCGACGCAGATGGTCCGGCTGGTGCCCGCGGCGACGGACTCCTGGTCGACACGGCGCACGTCGGTCAACGCGATCATCTCCGCTCCGTGCATGATCGAGGCGTCGCACGAGGCGTAGTCGCCCGTCGCGTGCAACTCGAGGGTGTCCATCCGGTGGTCGCCGGGGGCGTCGTTGGAGAGGGCGACGCTCAACTGCACGTCCAAGTCGCTCGCGGAGGTGTTGGACACGGTCAGTTCGCGGACTTCCGGCACCCCCGTCTCGAGGGCGACGTCGAAGAGCGCGTTCCCGGGGGTCACGACGAGGCCGCCGACTGGCGACGTCTCGGTCGTTGGGGCGGCGTTGGCTGCGGTGCCGAAGCCGGTGGCGAGCGTCGCTGCCGCCGCGAGGGTGGCGAATGTGGTGGCGAGGGGGCGGGTCATGCGTTGGCTCCGGTCTGCGGGGAGGACTGCGATGCGGTGGAGGGCTGGTCCGTGGTGGAGGACTGGTCCGTGGTGAGTGACGGGGACGCGTCCGGCGGCTGCGGTGTGCGCGTGGGTGGGGCGGGTGCGAGGATCGCGTCGAACGCGTCGATCCCGGTTGCGTGGGACGGATCCGTCGAGGGGGCTGCTGCGGTCCGCTCCGGCGCCACCGTCACGGGCTGTCCGGCGGCGCGACGTCCGCGAGGCTTCTTCGGTGTCGAGAAGAGGAACGCCGGGACGATGAGCGCGACGAGTGCGATGCGTCCATAGAGGTTCTGAGTCAGGTGGTACAGCACGGCGGTGGAACCCTGGATCGCGAGGCGAGGCGTCCCCATGACCTGTGCCTGGGTGACGGGGGACGGATCCGCGATCTCGTTCCCGTCGCCTTTGAGGGTGGTTCCGGCGTCGGTGATCTCGTGGACGCGGTGCACGTACTGCTGTGCCTTGTTGCCGGGGGTGACGGAGACGACCACGATCTGGTCCTGCGTCTGGAGTTCCGTGCCGGTGGGTTTCTGCACGACGAGGACGTCGCCGACCTGGTAGGCGGGGCGCATGGAGGCGCCGGTGACGGTCATGAAGTAGTCGCCTGTGATGCGTTCCCAGGCGAAGGGCGCCGCGAGGATGAGGAGGGCGACGACCGCGACGACTCGGGCGACGAGCAGGGTGAGCTTCATGGAGTCTTCTCGGGGAGGGCGAGCGAACAGGTGTGGGGTGTCTTGGCCGTCGTCATCCGCGAAGATGAGGGTGCGGCTCCGAGACGCTAGGGGTGTCTCGGAGCCGCACTGGCGCCGGTCTTACGGAGCTGCGATGGTGTCGAACTGGAAGTCGACGGTCGCGGTCGCGTCGTCGCCGAGGCTCGCGTCCCAGTCGCTGATCTGTGCGACGAACACGTCGAGACGGACGGTCACTTCGCCGCCGGCGGGCACGGTGATGAGGTTCGCGGCCGGAAGGGCCATGTTCGAGAGCTTGCCCGAGGCCGTCTCGACGCCGGCGACGTTGATGCGGGTCGAGAGCGAGTTCGTCAGCGCGTCGGACTTGTTGCCGCCCGTGTGGACGAGCGACTTGATGTTGACGGTGACGTCCTTGCCGCCGGTGGCGGGGTCGGAGAGGTTCGTGAGCGTGTAGTACTTCGACTCGACCTCGCCGGCTGCGGTGCCGCTGAAGACGGCGGACATGGCGTCTCCGTCGACCTCGATGAGGGGCAGCGGCTCGGTGACCTCTTCCGAGGCGAAGGTGTTGCCGAAGATCGTGGACTGAGCGGTCACGAGGGCGCCACCGGTGCTGACGCCGGCGATGAGGAGGACGGACGCGCCGGCGATGATGGCGCGCTTACGGGTGATGGTGGTCATGGGATGTGCTTCTCCAGGTTGCGTCGGAGGGGCTCCGACGGCGGGCAGAATGAGCGGCTTCGGATGAAACCATGAAGAGTATGACATCCAAAATATTGGAACGCCAGTTGCGTATTACCGATCAGATGTGAGGTACCTTCAGCGGCCGCGTGTCGGCTCCGCACGGGGCCGGTGCGCAGCCGTGCGCCCTCATATTTTCGGCAGTTGATCTGCGTCTGTCTCCGAATCACTCGAAGTCAATATGTGATGGGTGTCTGATCAGCGGGTGTTTCGACTGCGCGTCCTGCACGGTCCACAGCACGCTCGCGCGCACCGACGGGGATCACGGGCGGGAAGGCGAAATGGGCGATGGTGGGAACGGGAGTCGGAGATGCATCGTCGTGCCGGTGGAGCCCTGGGCCGGGACTTCGAGAGAGAGGCCGGACGGTGCGGAGACGGCGGTCAGTGTGCCGCCGAGGCGCTCAGCGGTCTGCTTCGCCATCGCGAGACCGATGCCGGAACCCGGCTGACGGACGGACGGGTCGACGCGGTAGGAGCGGTCGAAGACGTGAGGGAGCGCCTCGGCAGGGATGCCGGGGCCGTGGTCGGCGACGGCCACGTGCCAAGCATCGGCGTCCTCGCCGGCCTCGACCCGCACGACGCCGTCCGCCGGTCCGTACTTGGCGGCGTTGTCCAGCAGGTTGAGGATCGCCCGTACGAGCAGGTCGTGGTCGCCGACCGCCTGGCGGCGCGCTCCGAATCGCTCGTCGAGGACGAACTCCGTCTGCCAGCGGCGACGCGCTGCGCGCACAGCGTCCTGGACGACTCGGCTCGGCGAGTACTCGGTCTGGGCGAGCGCCGTCGTCGTCGCGAGGTCCGTGATGTTGTGCACGAGCCGCGCCATGTCTGCCGTCTCGTGGCGTGCGTCGGCGAGCAGGCGTTCGCGCAGCTCCGGCGGCAAACCGTCGCGTTCGAGGAGCTCGAGGTTCGTGGACAGGGCGGTGAGCGGACTCCGGAGGTCGTGGGAGGCGTCCTCGATGAGATGTCGTCTCGCGGCCTCGGCGCGATCGAGCCGGGCGAGCATGTCGTCGATAGCGACCGAGAGTCGGCCGAGTTCGTCGGTGCGGGGGAGCGAGACGCGGCCGGTCGGGTCGCCTGCTCCGACGACGTGCTCCGCCGCACCGGTGAGACGGAGGATCGGCCGGACCGTCCGCCCGGCGACGACTGCGCTTACGAGGGCGGCGCCCGACACCGTGGCGAGGCCGGCGAAGGCGAGGATCGCGAGCAGGCGGCCGACGGCCCGGTCGACGATCTCTGTGGGGGAGGCCGAGACGAGCGCGCGACCGTCGGCGAGCGGGGTCGTGAGGACGCGGACCGCGACCGGGCCGTGCTCGGTCTGGATGGTCTCGTCGGACCACAGCGAATCCGCGGCCGACCACAGCGCGCCGTCGTCGCCCGGCGACCGGGACTCTCCGGTCAACGCGAGCTGCTTCTGCGTGATCTCCAACCCGATCGTCGAGCGACCGGCCGGGGTGTCTGCATCGATGACGACGGTGCACGCCGGCTCGGTCGAATAGGCGCACGTGCCGCTCGCCACGTAGTCGGCGTTCGTATTCAGGAGTGACACGACGCGGTTCGCCTCTCGTTGCAAGGCGACGTCGTGGGTGGAGCGCAGCAGCATCGTCCCGAACGCACCCACGGCGATGACGAGCGCGAGGACCGCGAGGGCGACGGTCCCGGCGATCGCGAGCGTGAACCTGCCGCGGATGCCGAGCGGGCGATGGGGGCGCGGCGATCCCTCTGCGGCCGTCACGGTTTCGACGCCCGGTAGCCGAGCCCCCGCACCGTGTGGATGAAGCGTGGTCGGCCACCGGCCTCGAGCTTCGCGCGGAGCGAGGAGACGGCGACCTCGATCACGTTCGAGTGCGGTGTCCACCCCGGGCCCCAGACGGCATCGGCGAGGATGTCCCGCGTGATGGTCTGTTCGGGGTGATCGAGCAGCGTATGGAGGATCGTCGTCTCGATCGCGCGCAGTTGGATCGTCTCGCCGTCCACATGCACCACGCGTGAGGCTGCGTCGAGGGCCACTCCCGGGATCGCGTCCGCGTGGCCGTTCGCGCCCCCGCTCGGCTCCAGCCGTCTGGCGAGTGCGCGCACTCGCGCGAACAGTTCCGGGAGCGCGAACGGCTTGGTGAGGTAGTCGTCGGCACCGGCGTCGAGACCTCCCACTCGGTCGCCGATGGCGTCTCGGGCGGTGAGCATCAGGATCGGCGTGCGGTCTCCGACCGCGCGGATGGCGCGGCAGAAGCCGACTCCGCTTCGGCCAGCCATCATGAGGTCGAGCACAACGACGTCCGGACCGAAGACGGGGTGGAGGCGGAGGGCGTCGTTTCCGTCGACGGCCGTCTCGACGATGTGGCCTTCGAGGCCGAATGCGGTGGCGAGGGACGTCCTGATGTCCGGATCATCGTCGACGATCAGGAGGCGGAGAGGGTTCTGCTGGGTCATGCATGCACACTAGACGGCGGTATCTGGAGTTCCTGTGTGCGTCGATCAACTTTCGGGGACGACGCTGCGAGGTCGAGTTGGTTAACATCAGCTGTCATCCTGAATATGTGATGACGAGTTACTCCGTCTCCCGAGAAAACCATCTGAAGGAAATCCCCCTGTGAAGACACCCAACAAGCGACGCGCCGCGATCATCGCCGGCGTCGCCGGGCTTGCCATCGCCCTCCCCAGCGCGGCGTTCGCCGTCACCGCCGCCAACGCCTCGCCGCTCGAAGGCACGCTCACCCTCGACCCCTCCTCGACCTGGCACGCCAGCGGCCAGTTCGTGCTCAAGAACACGACGACCGACACACAGGACTGGAAGCTCCAGTTCACCGTTCCAGAGGGTTCGTTCCAGAACTCTTCGAGCTGGAACATCGACGCGACGGTCGTCGGCGACCAGGTCACGCTCACCCCGAAGAACGGCGGCCTCGCCGGCGGCCAGAGCGAGCACATCTCGTTCGGCGTCGCGGGCGACGGCACCGACAAGCTCACGCTCGAGGGCTGCGACCTCAACGGCTCCGCCGTCGCGGGCTGCTCGGCATCCGACGGCGAAGAGGACACCGAGAAGCCGTCAACCCCGAAGAACCTCACCGCCGACACGGTCGACTCGTCGACCATCCACGTCATGTGGGAGCACTCGACCGACAACGTGAAGGTCGCCGGATACCGGATCATCCAGGACGGCGACGTCGTCAAGGAGCTCCCCGGCGACATGCGCATGACCAACATCACCGGTCTGGCGGCCGGGACGTCCTACGACTACGAGGTCGAAGCGTTCGACGCCGCCGGCAACGTATCCGACCGTACGGATGTCGTCACGGGCACGACCGCCGGCGCGCCCGTCGAGGACACCGAGGCGCCGTCCGACGTGACGGAGATCGCCGCGACCGCGACCGGCCCGCGCACTGTCGACGTCACCTGGGGCGCCGCGACCGACAACGTCGGCGTGACCTCCTACGTCATCAACGACGGCAAGGGCGGCTCGAAGACCGTTTCGGGCGACAAGACGTCCGAGACGATCACCGGCCTGCTGCCCGAGACGGACTACGTCTTCTCGGTGCACGCGGTCGACGCGGCCGACAACGCGGGCGGTTCGCAGCTCGCCCACGTGACCACCCTCGAGGACGTCGTCGTCGAGCCGGGCACGGGCACTCCGACCGGCTTCACCGCGGCGGCCGGGACCTACCA
Source organism: Plantibacter lichenum (assembly GCF_050587525.1). Taxonomy (NCBI): domain Bacteria; kingdom Bacillati; phylum Actinomycetota; class Actinomycetes; order Micrococcales; family Microbacteriaceae; genus Plantibacter; species Plantibacter lichenum. Next base: position 80,378 of record NZ_JBOBFT010000015.1, read on the forward strand.
GGACGGCACCACCACGATGCACCGCCTGCAGCTCGGCTGGACCCCGGCCGAGGCGACCAAGCGGTACGAGATCTACATCGACGGCGTCTACGCACAGACCCTGCTGATCGGTTCCGACCAGGCCTCGGCTCAGAAGCGCAACGTCGAGCTCGGCACCGACGGCGGCACGCACACCGTCAAGATCCGCGCCCAGCTCACGGACGGCTCGTGGAGCGCGTTCACGCCCGAGCTCACCGTCACCAACTGACCCGCGCCCGACTTCTCCAGAAAGCACCCCACAACATGAAGCACATGAAATCGTTCCTCGACAAGCCCAAGGGGCGCAGGAACGCCGCGGTCCTCGCGGGATCCGTCGTCGCGCTCACCGTCATCGGCCTCTCCGCCGGTCCGGCATTCGCGCACGGCAGCAGCGACGACCCGATGAGCCGCGTGCTCGGCTGCAAGCTCGCCGGCGTCACCGAGTTCCCCGTCGGCGAGACCGAGTACGAGGGCTGCAACATGGCCTACGACATCGCCGGTTCGTTCCAGTTCGACGAGTGGATGGGCATCGTCGTCGGCGACACTCGCCTCGGTCAGAAGGATGCGCAGTACCGCACGGTCGCTCCCAGCGGGCAGCTCTGCGCCGCCGGCAATGAGAAGTTCGCGGGCCTCGACGCGCCGAGCGACGACTGGCCCACGACTGAGCTTCCGGGTGGCGAGGACTACACGCTCAACTTCAAGAACACGGTCGCCCACAACCCGTACACCTTCAGCTACTACGTCACGAAGGACGGGTACGACCCGAAGCAGCCGATCACCTGGGACAACCTCGAGCAGACCCCCTTCCTCGTGGCCGACAACGTGGCATCGGTCGACCAGGGGACGCCGAACATGCGCACCGAGCTTCCGGTCCTCCTGCCGGAGAAGAGCGGTCAGCACGTGATCTACACGATTTGGCAGGGCAACATCAAGCCAGACGGCTCCGTGCAGTCGAACGAAGCGTTCTTCGCCTGCTCGAACGTGGACTTCGGCTAACAGGATCGCGTCATCCGGCCGGTGGCGCTCGGACTGCGGGCGTGAGCCCATGGTCCGGCCGCCACCGGCCGTCACGTTCGCTTCATCATCGGCGGGCAGGGTGCTGGGATGACCAGACCACAACGATTCAGAGACCGTCGGCGCGTGTTCGCGGCCGGAACGGTTGCCTTCGCGATCGCTGCGAGCGGTTGCGCGTCGCCGGCCATGGCGGCTTCCTCCCCCGGCTTCGTCGACGGACGCGTCCTCATTCCCATCCAAGGCGGCAGCGCGAGCATCGATCCGGCCACGCTGCAGATCGAGTACCACGGCGAACAGGGCGTCGACACGTGGTCGGCGCCCAGCCTGACGGCGCTCGGGGCGCCCGACGACCCGACCGTGACGCCGTTATCGGTCACGTGGGGGTTCGCATCATCGGACCTAACCGTCGTGGCGTCGGAGGAGCAGGGACGCCTGAGCATGGAGCTCGTCTCCGGCTCGGACCGGGAGGTCGCGTGGCCGGTCGCCGCCGCGCCGGACATCCGGTCCGTCGAGTTCCCGAACGGCGAGGGCCTCTCCATCCCCGTCACGGACGCCTTCTGGCTGTCGGAGGAGGCTGGTCTCGATGGCGGGAGCTGGGACTTCGCCGGAGGGTTGACGATGCCGTTCTGGGGAGCGACGTTCGCGGACCGCGGCGTCAGCTACATCGTCCACGACGACATTGGGACAACGCTCGATTTCACAGTCGAGGATGCGCGTCTGCAGGCGTACGCCGAGCACACGTTCTCGAACGACCGGGCGACCGGGACCTTCGGGGTCACCTTCGCGCCGACCGATGGGAACCCGGTCGCCGCCGCCCAGGACTACCGCCGGTATCTGCAGTCGAGCGGTGGCTTCGTCTCCCTCGATGACAAGATCGCGGCGAACCCGAACACGGGACAGCTGATCGGCGCCTTCCACGGCTACACCTGGGGCGACGGACGCGACCCGGAGCTCGTCGCCCGTCTGCAAGCGCTCGGCATCGAACACGCCTGGCTGGGCTACGACGCGAACGGGGACCCGATGGGTTCCGACACCGTCGATGCGGCCGAGCAGGCCGGGTACCTGGTTGGCCCGTACGACACGTGGGACAACGCGCAGGATCCCGCAGACGCGGACACCGAGGCATCGATCTGGCCGGGGGACGTCTGGCCGAACGGGTGCGTGATCGACAAGGACGGCAAGCCGGTGACTGGCTTCGGCGGTCGCGGCTGCTCCGTCAGCACCGCCGCGCTCGAGCAGGCCGAGGTCGAGCACAGTGCGCTGACGAACCGTGTCCAGGACTTCGTGAAGAACGGGGCCACGAGCTACTTCCTCGACGTCGACGCGGTCGGGCAACTCTTCCGCGATTACTCGCCCCTCCACCCGCAGACCGAAGCCGAGGACCGCGCACGCCGCCTCGCCCGCATGCAGGCGCTGGGCTCCGGTGCGTTCTCGAACGGGAACCCGCTCGTCCTCGGCTCCGAAACGGTCGCCGCGTGGGCGAACCCGGTCGTCAGCTATTCCCACGGCTCCAGCACGCCCATCGCCGGCGGCATCTGGGCCTTCCAGAAGGAGCAGGAGTGGGGTGCCTGGTGGCCGGCGGAGCGTCCAGCGTTCTTCTTCAAGGACACCACGCTGCCGGACGAGCTCGCGACGGCCATGTTCGATCCCGCCTACCGCATCCCCCTGTACGAGACGGTGCTGCACGACTCGGTGATCTCAACGGACCGATGGGAGATGGGGCTGTACAAGTTCCCGGGGCTCGTCCGCGACCGCACGCTCACGAACATGCTCTACAACACGCCCGCCGTCATCGCGTTGGACGAGAAGGTCCTCGACGAGCACGGCGAGGACCTCGCGAACATGCAGCGCTTCTTCGAGGTCCTGCAACAGGCAGCCGGTACGTCGCCGCTCACGTCGTTCGAGCGCGTGGAGGATGGCGTCCAGCGCACCGTGTTCGGTGACGACGAGCTCACGGTGACCGTGAACTTCGGCGCGTCGGACAGAGCGGGAGTTCCTGCCGGATGCGCCGTCGCCCGAGTCGGGGACGCGGATACGACGTACTGCCCATGACCTGACCGGATGGTGGAGGCCACCGATCCAGCATCCTGTGCCGCAGGGGCCGGGATGCATGTGACCGGAGGCCTCCTCGCGGGCGACTCGGTGCCCGCCGTCGATGTGAGTTCAGCGCTGGTCGACGGTGAGCGTGATCGGGACGCGCAACGCGAGCGAGACGGGGCAGTTGTCCTTGGCGCTGCGAGCGATGTCGATGAGCGTCTCCGGCTGCTTCGGCAACGTGGACACCTGGACCTTCACGTGGAGATCGACACCTGTGATGCCGACGCCGGCCACGAAGCCGACCCTCGCCGTCGTCGTGATGCTCTCCGCGCTCCCGCCGGCCTCGCCGAGCATGTGCGTCAGCGCCATCGAGTAGCAGGACGCATGCGCCGCGGCGAGCAGCTCCTCAGGTGTCGTCGACTGCGCTGCCGGCGACGTGCCCTCGGCGCGCGCGGGCCAGGTGACGGGCAACCGCGCCGTATCGGAGCTGTCGAGGTTCACGAGTCCGCGCCCTCCTGCGAGGCTGCCGGACCACACGGTCGTGGCGACGCTGACGGCTGGCTTTGGCGTGCTGGGAGTGGTCATGTACTGCTCCGATTCCTAGGGTGAGTCGCCGCTTCGGCGACGCGACCAGTGCATCCCGGCTGATGTTGCGACGCCGTAAGGAGTCGGCCTGCACGCCGCCTGTTTTACGAACGTCAACGTGTCGTGGACGGCACGCGCGCCGTGGTCAGCCGCCCACGACGCGGTAGCCGACTCCTGGGACCGTTTCGATGACCCAGGGGGTGCCGAGGCGCTTGCGCAGCGTTGAGATGACGACACGGATCGAGTTGGTGAAGGGGTCCGCGTTCTCATCCCACGCCTTCTCGAGGAGGTGCTCCGCGCTCACGACGCCGCCGTCCGCTGCGAGGAGGATCTCGAGGACGGCGAACTCCTTCCGGCTGACATGGATGGGGAGCCCGTCGCGCGAGACCGTGTGCCGGAAGATGTCGAGCTTCACACCGCCGCGCTCGAGGACCGGAGGTTTCGCGTCCCCGCTCCGACGCCCGAGCGCCCGGAGGCGGGCGACGAGTTCGGTGAATTCGAACGGTTTCGCCAGATAGTCGTCAGCGCCGAGTTCGAAGCCGCTGACCTTCTGATCGGTCCGTCTCGCGGCGGTGAGCATGAGCACCCGGACCGATGCGCCGGAACGCGCGAGTTCGGCGCACACGTCATCGCCGTGGGTGCCGGGGATGTCGCGGTCGAGGACGACGGCGTCGTAGTCGTTGATGGACAGGTACTCGAGGAGGACCTCGTCTTCGACGACGAGTACACGCATGTCAGTTCTTCTTTCGGAGTCGGGTTGCACGGGGTGAGTGAAGCAGGGGAGGGGTGAAGAAAACGTGTGGAGCGGCTTTACAGCGCCGCAACACCCGTCGGGATGAACTGGTGCCACATCAGGACGAATGTCCTCACGTTCTACGCTCGTTCATCTGCAACATCAGATGGTGAGAGTATCACCGAGAAGGAGTCACCATGCCCACCACACAGCGAATCCGGCGGAAGCTCGCAGCACTCGCGGCGGTCCCGCTGCTCGTCGGACTGTTCGTCGGTTGCAGCGCGGGCGGCGGCGAATCGTCGAAGCCCGCCGCTTCGGGAGCCGAACAGACCGATCAGCAGGCGTACGAAGCCTGGGAACTCAAGCTCAACGCGTGCATGAAAGAGCAGGGCTATGACCTCCCGGCGCCGGGAGCGGACCGCGGGAACGGCGTCGACGTCGGAGACGAGGCGGTGTTCAAGGAGGCCATGACCGCGTGCACGGAGAAGATCGGCGATCCGCCCGGCGGCACGGGTGAGATCACGCAAAGCGATCAGGAGGACATGCTCAAGATGATGCAGTGCCTCCGCGACAAGGGCTACGACGTCCAGGACCCCAAGGACGGCAACATCACCTTCCCCCAGGGAATCAGCGCGGAAGACCAGAAGGAATGCGGCGAAGCGCTCGGAGGCGGAGGTGCGGTCAGTGTCGGCTGAAGACGATTCGATCCTCGCCTCGGAGGGGTCTGATTCACGAATCCCCGAGCGGTCCGGTCAGCGGAAGAAGATCATCCTCGCCGCGCTCGGTGCAGCCGTGGTCGTCGCCATCGCGTGCACCGTGACCGCCGTCGCCGTGCAGGCCGGCGAACCGGAAGTCGACACCAAACAGGACCTGCCGAAGGCGACCGCCGAGATCATCCGGAAGACGCTGCAGGAGTCGACGACGTCGCAGGGCAAGCTCGGCTATGCGGGCGCGACCGATGTGAGTTCCGGCATTCCCGGCACCGTCACCGGTCTGCCCGCCCCCGGGTCGCAGATCGGCCTGGGCGGCACGCTCTTCTCGATCGACAACCTGCCGATCACCCTCTTCCATGGCGGCGTGCCCGCATGGCGCTCGTTCGAGAGCGGAATGGACGACGGGCCGGACATCACCCAGCTCGAGCAGAGCCTCCAGGCGCTCGGGTACTTCGACGAGACGCCGGACGACGAATTCGACTGGGACACCAAGGACGCCATCATGGAGTGGCAGGACGATGCCGGCCTCGAGGAGACCGGCACCATCCCGCTCGGACGCATCGTCTTCGCGCCGGGTGACGTCCGAGTGAGCGAAGTCGTCGCAGCGAGCGGAAGTCAAGCGGGGCCGGGTGGCCCCGTCATCAAGACGACGAGTCTCACGAAGCTCGTGACCGCGGACCTCAAACTCTCCGATCAGGCGCTCGGCGTCGTGGGCTATGCCGTGCAGGTCCGTCTGCCGGGCGGGGACATCGCGGGCGGGGTCATCACCTCGGTCGGCGTTCCGACCGAGGTGGAAGGGGACGGCGGCAAGAAGTCCGTCGTCATCCCGGTCACGATCACGCTCGACGACCCGGCTGCCGGCGGCACGCTCCAGGAAGCGGCCGTGTCCATCGACTTCCCGAGCGAAAGCCGGACCGACGTGCTCACCGTCCCCGTCGGCGCGCTCCTCGCCGTCGACGACACGACCTACGGCGTCGAGGTCGTGCAGAGCGACGGCACGACGAAGATCGTCCCCGTGACGACCGGTCTCTTCGCGGGTGGCTTCGTCGAGATCAGCGGTGACGGCGTCGACGCGGGCCAGAAGGTGGTGGTCCCCGCCCTATGACCGACACTGTGATCGAACTCGATGCGGTGACCCGCGACCACGGGAGTCCTCCCGTCCGCGCCGTGGACTCCGTTTCCCTGACCGTCAAACGAGGCGAGCTCGTCGCCATCGTCGGCCCCAGCGGGTCCGGCAAGTCCAGCCTCCTGAATCTCATCGGCACGCTCGACCGGCCCACGAGTGGACGGGCGAAGATCAGCGGGGAGGACGTCGCCCTGTTGAGCGACGAAGCGCTCTCCGCGCTTCGGGCGCATCGCATCGGCTTCGTCTTCCAGCAGTTCCACCTCTCCGAAGGGGTCACGGCGATCGACAACGTGGCGGACGGCCTCGTCTACCTCGGGGTCCCACTTCGCGAGCGACGCCGGCGAGCCGCGGCCGCGCTCGAGCGTGTGGGGCTCGGACACCGGCTCACCCATCGACCCAATCAGATGTCCGGTGGTGAGCGGCAGCGGGTCGCCATTGCGCGCGCGGTCGTCGGCGACCCGCCACTGCTCCTCGCGGACGAGCCGACGGGCAACCTCGACCAGCAGTCGGGGACGAGCGTGGTCGAACTGCTCCACGAGCTCAACCTCGGCGGGACGACGATCGTGGTCATCACCCACGATGTCGAGCTCGCTGAACGGTTGCCACGTCGAGTGACCATCCGAGACGGTCGCGTCGTGTCCGACGTGGATCTGCGGGTGGCGTCGTGAGCGGCAGGCGCGGTCGCGGTCGCGGAGGCCTCGGCGCCGGCGGTCTGCGATCGAGACTCCTGAACTCCGATGTGCTGCGCCTCGGTGCCGCCGGGCTGCACTCTCGACCGACACGTGTCGTCCTGTCCGCGCTGGGCATCGCCATCGGTATCGCCGCGATGATCGCCGTCGTGGGCATCTCCACGTCGAGCAAGGCGCAGCTCAACGAGCAACTCGCTGCGCTCGGCACGAACATGCTGACCGTCACGCCCGGCAAATCGCTCTTCGGTGAGGAGTCGCACCTGCCCGAGTCGGCGATCGGCTCCATCGGGCGTGTGGACGGCGTGGAGAAGGTCTCCGGGGTCGGAACGGTCAAGGACGCGAGCGTCTACCGCAACCGTACGGTCGATCCCGGACAGACGGGCGGGCTCAGCGTGCAGGCAGCGGATCTGAACCTCCTGAATGTCATCGAGGGCTCGATGAGGACTGGCGCATGGCTGAATGAGGCGACGGGCGACTTCCCCACGGTCGTCCTCGGGCACCTCGCCGCGGAGAGGCTGGGCATCGTGACGCCCGGTTCGCAGGTGTGGTTGGGCGGCAAGTACTTCACGGTCATCGGGATCCTCGACCCCGTGCCGCTCGCGCCGGAACTCGGCACGATGGCGCTCGTCGGTGAACAGCAGGCGCGCGACCACCTCGGCTGGGAGGGCTACCCGACGACTGTGTACGAGCGGTCCGCCGATGAGGATGTGGATACCGTGCGAGGGCTCCTCGCTCGAGCGGCGAACCCGCAGAACCCGGAGGAGGTCGAGGTCTCCAGGCCGTCCGACGCCCTGTCCGCGAAGAACGCGGCCGACGACGCCTTCACCGGCATGCTCGTCGGACTGGGCTCGGTTGCGCTCCTCGTCGGCGGGATCGGCGTCGCCAACACCATGGTGATCTCGGTGCTCGAACGGCGACGCGAGATCGGTTTGCGACGTGCGCTCGGCGCGACGCGCGGCCACATCAGGTCGCAGTTCCTCGCCGAGGCGCTTCTGCTCTCCGCCCTCGGCGGCGTCGCGGGAGCCGTCATCGGCTACGGGGCGATCGCCGTGTTCGCGAACGTCAACGGGTGGCCGGTCGCGGTGGAACCGATCGTCTTCGCGGGAGGGATCGGCGCGACCATGGTCATCGGGGCGGTCGCTGGCCTGTACCCCGCCATCAGGGCGGCCGCCACGCCGCCGACCGCGGCGCTCAACAGCTGACCCGCTCGCCCCCATCCCGCCGTCCCGCCCCAGTCCCCTCCTCCGTGTTCAGGAAGCCATGCACGTGGAGCGCGCTCTGCGCTCGACGATGACCTCTTCCTGAACACGGAGGAAGCCGTGCGTACCTTGTGTTCCAGAAGGTCTGGCGAGGATGTTCCACACCTGTTAGTGTTCGAAGACCAGATACTCACGGTCGATCACGCGACGGGGATGTGCTCATGACCAGGTCGATGACGACGACACCTGCGGCAGCGGCCGAGCGATGACCGGCATCCGCGTCGGGACAGCCGCCTATGAGGCGGTGGTGCGGCGCGGAACGACCGTTGCGGCGCAGATCCGGACGATCGCGCTCGACGAGCGGATGCCGCTCCGCGATGCACAGCTCGCGTGGCTCGAAGCACGATGGCGGGCGCTGGAGGATGAGCAGCCCTTGCGGCGTCTGCCCTGGCGGCTGGTTCGGCCAGCGCACGCCTCAGAGCCGTGGGAGCTCGACCGACTCGATGTCGTCGACCCGCGACTCATCGTGTCGATCGATGAAGCGTGCACGTGGGGCCGCCTCGGCGACCGCCACGAGAGTCGACCGCACGCCTTCACCGACATTCTCGACGGCGTCGACGAAGCGTCCCGCTCCGGCGGCTGGTCGCGGTGGCTCGCGAACCTCGCGGCATCCCCCGTCGAGGTGCAGGAGACGCGCGGCCCTTACGGACCCGTGTACCAGGTTCGGTCCGATGGACGGCATCGCGCGATGCTGGCACGTGCGATGGGATTGCCGCACCTGGACGTGCTCGTCTCCACGCAACGACTCCCCGCGCCGGGGACATCCGTCCTCGTCTCGCTCGGTGGAGGTTTCGTGGCGGAGGATCTCGAGTACTACGACTGCCTCGTCGACGTCGGTGAGGCATCGTCCTCGGATGTCGGGGACAGCGGTCTGTGGGAGATCGCGCCTGCGTGCGCTCGCGAGACGAGTTGGCATTTCGATCCGCCCGCGAGCGTGGTGCAGGCCGCCGTCGCCTACCGGGACTGCCATCCGCGGTTCGGCGAGTCGCCCGAGCACGCGATGATGTTCGACCAGGAGCAGTGGCGGGCGAGGGTCGCGCCGCTCGTTCCGACCACCCGCATCGACCGCGTCCGCGCCCGGCTCCAAGGCCGCCGGCACAGTTGAGGGCGCTGCGGACGGGTGCCGAGCACGCCCGCGCCGGCGGATGACCGTTTCGGCTACTCCGTTCTGGCTACTCCGCGTCGGTGTCGTGACGGATCGTGCGCTGTGCGGCATCGCGATATCGGCCCCGGGAGGGATGCGCGTCACTCGTCACAGCTCTCCCCCTCTTTCCTGGATGCCCTGTACACGAGACCTGTTGCACCCCGTTCAGGTGGTTTGTTGGCAGGGCGATGGACGACGAACGGCGCGTTCCGCCCGACCTTCGCCGAATAAATTCCTGATGGGTGGTGTTTATGCCAGGGCTCGCGTGCTCCGTGGGCCGCTGCCCTTGGGTCTGCGCACCCCGTCGGCTAAGGTCATATGTGTACAACTCATGTTCTAGCCAGCTAGGAGTCTGCCGTGCCAATCCCATCCGGCCATACCCGATTCGAACGCAAGTCGCTGCGCGAGACTGCGACGGAACAGATCAGGACCGCCATCTTCGATGGAACGCTCGAAGCGGGCGAGTCCCTCAACGATCAAGACCTGCAGGACTGGCTCGGGGTCTCTCGCACGCCCATCCGAGAAGCGCTCAACGACCTCGCTCGCGTCGGACTCATCGAAATGGCGCCGCAGCGCTACACGAGGGTTGCGAGGCCCGGGCAGGAGGACCGCCTCCTCGTGCTGCAAACGCTCGGTGCACTCGTCGGCGGAATGGTGCGGATCACCGTCCCCGAACTGGATGCCGAGGGTGTCGCGCGCCTGGTCGATGAGATCGACGAGGTCGTCGTGCGGGTGGACGCCCGTGACGCTCTCGGTCACGGGCGGCAGAGCTGGCATCTCGTCGACGAGTTCATCTCGGCCTGCCCGAATCCCGTCCTCGTGACCGCGACGCGAGACCAGATCGACGGCTTGGCGTACCGGCTCTCGGTCACGATCGGAGGGGAGGGAACGGACTGGGGTGCGCTCGAGACCGGGTACTCGAGACTGCGCGAGGCGATCGTCGCGGGCGACGCGGTTGCGGCCGAGCTCGCGATCGAGACGGTCTTCCAACTCTGAGGCCTCCGCGGAACCGAACCGCCGACGAGGTATCTCGCCCCTCAATGTGATGCATGACAGGTCATATGACGTCTCTACGTATTTAATATTCCTGTTGTGTTCACGCTCTGGTGTCCTCACAATGTAAGTCCACCTTCACGAGGATGTTAGATATATGCCAGTTCCCAATACGCCCCCGCTCTATCGCCACGAAACCCTCACTGATCGCGTGTACCGAGATCTCGAAACCGCGATCCTCTCCGGCGAACTCGGCCCGGGTCTCAGGCTCAACGACAAGATGCTCGAAAAGCTCGCCGGTGCTTCGCGCACCCCGATCCGAGAGGCGCTCCGCCGACTCAGCCGGGTCGGCCTCGTCGAGATCCGCCCACAGGCCGAGACCCGGGTGAGCCCCGTCGACCTCGAACACTTCCGCGAGCTCATGACCGTCGCCCGTCATCTCTACGGGTGGATCGTGCGCGAAGCCGTCACGGCCTTCACGGCCGAGGACCTGGAGAAGCTCGCCCGCTTCCGTGACCGAGTCGAAGTCACCGACGAAGAAGTCACAGCGTTCTACAGCATCAAGCCGTTCCGGCAGCTACTCGACGTCTTCGTCGATCGCAAGGGCAACGATATCCTCCGGCAGATCGTCGACGACATCCGTCTGCACGTCCGCTGGATCTCGCGTGTGCACTCCGAGCAGGCGGGTATCCTCGCGATCGGGCCGGATCGTGCTGAGCGGCTCATCGCCGTGTGTCGGGCCCATGACCCCGCCGCCGCCGAGGCGATCATCCTGGAGTATTTCGACACCGCCGTCGGCGACTTCATCAGCGCCGCGACCGAGTTCGGTGACGGCACGTGGGGCGAGCGTCCGCGGGCGTCCCATGACGACGTCGCCTCGCAGCGCCTCCTGCTTCGGGACAACGTCTACCGGACCATGCTCGCCGCCGTCACGGACGGCACCTTCCTCCCCGGGGAACGGCTCAACGACCCCGAGCTGATGCAGTGGCTGGGCGTCTCGCGCACGCCACTCCGCGAGGCGCTCACGCAGTTGGAGGACATCGGCCTCGTCGAGATCAAGCAGAACCGGGGCACCCGGGTGGCGCTCGTCGACGATGGACGGATCGTCGCTTCCGCGGAGGCTCTCGGCTTCTTCGGTCACCTGGCGGTCGCCCTCGCTCTGTCGAAGTTCGACAGAGCGAGCTGCGAGCTGCTCAGGACGCGCCTCGACGTGTTCGTCGGGGTGGCCAAGGACGCGTGCGACGCGGAGGTGACCGCGGCCAGGAACGACCTCGTCCATGTGGTCGCGAAGGTGTCGCGCAATCGCCCGCTGCAGCGCATCCTCGAGCTCATCAGCCCGGGAACGCTGCGTCGGACAAGCGATGCCGGGCCCCTCGACCGCGAGCGGCTCGTGACGATGGCGGAGCGGTTCGTGCGGGCCGTCGAGCGCGAGGAGCTCGAGGCCGCGCACGACGCCCTGAACGGGTTGATCTTCGAGGGACTGAGTGATGGCGAAGGGCGGAAACCTGGCGTGCGCCCGCCAGTGAGCCACATGCCGTCGCTCGACGCCCCGATCGACGGCGTGGACTTCAACTACCTCGTGGCCGGCGTGCGGTACGCGTTCGTGGCCGGAGGAGAGTCGGGGACGTGGTCCTTGTGCTGCCCGCTCGTGGTCGGTCGACTCGTGCGGAGCGATGATGCGGGAGTCGTCGTATGGCGGTATGCGCTCGGCAAGCAGCGGCTCATCACGGCATCGGAACCCGGGAGCTGGGAGCGTGGCGCGCGTGAACTCATCTCATCCTTCGCGGGAGCGGTCGGCGCGGATCTGCAGGCCCGCGCGGTGTAAAGGTTTACAGGCATAAGGGCATGACCTGATGCTGAGGACATGGATACATGTGAGCAGCCCCTTGGGCGACATTGCTGGGACCTGCTGTCGCGACACGCGACGAGTGAGGGGATCGTCCGGTACTTCGGATGTGCGTGCGGACGGATTCTCGTCGCGGTCGACGAGACTCCCCGGGCCGTGGCGCCCCGGACGACCCCGTCAACTTTCGGCGACGTGTCGGAGGCTCATCAAGCGCGTAACGTGATGTGTCCGTGATCATCTGATATGCACGAAAGGCTCTCGTGACCGCGCCGCTGCTCGCTCTCAATCTGGACCACCGACTCCTCCGCGACGTCGCCTACGATCGTGTCCTCGAAGCCATCGTCTCCGGGCGGCTGGCGCCGGGCCAATTGGTGAGCGCCGACGAACTCGATGCGCTCGCCGAGACGTCTCGCACGCCCGTCCGTCAGGCGGTCGCTCGACTCGTCGAGATCGGATTGCTCGAAGTCCAACCGCAGAAGCACACGCGCGTGGCGCCGCTCGACGGTGACGTGCTCGCGCGTCGGCTCGACATGCTCGGCGCCTTGTACGCGTCGGCGGTCGAGTTCTCCGTCGACGGGCTCACCGCCGATGACATCACTCTGTTGGACCGTAGCCTCGACAGGTTCGTCGCCGACACGGACTGTCGTTCGCGCGGGGCCGAGGTGACGCGCTTCTTCACGGTGTTCCGCGAGTGCGTCTCGAATGCAACGTTCGAGCGAATCCGCGAACGCGTCTACCCGCACATCCGTCGGGCATTGCGCCTGCACGACGGCTTCGACTTCGAGCAGGGACTGCCGATGATGCGCGCGGTCCGGAACGCCGCCCGCGACGGTGACGCCCTTGCAGCGTGTGCAGCGGCCAGGGAGTTCTTCGGGGTCTTCGTCCCGGCGCTCCTCGAAGGAATCTCGGGCGGCGACGACACGGATACCGCCGTCCCGCTCGGACATCGTCGTCGTCTGCTCCGTGACGACGTCCACGAATCGATCCTCACCGCGATCGTCGACGGGCGACTCGCGCCTGGCGAACTGCTCCACGACGGAGATCTCGCGGACAGTCTCGGCGTCTCCCGTGCCCCGGTGCGCGAAGCCTTCCTCCGGCTGGCGGACATCGGCCTCGTCGACGTGCTCCCGTACCGCCACACGGTCGTCAACGGTGTGACCCTGGAAGCGGTCGACGAGGCGCTCTTCATCGCGGGTGCCCTCACCCGTCATGCGGCGTTGCGGGGTGTCCCGACCTTCGACGACACGGTCCTGGACGGCCTGGACGAACTGACCAAGGCGGCGGAGCGGGAATACGAAGGCGGCGATCTCGTCGCCTTCGGGGGCACGATGCAGCGGTACGTCTCCGCACTCGCAGTGCCGGCGGGCAACGCGGAGCTCGTCGAAACGCTCGGATCGGTGTCGCCGATGTTGCAGAGCCATCTGCGTGCCGCTCCTGACGGGTTCGGCAGCAAGCGGGCCCTCGCCATGATCCACCGGGTCAACGCGGCGAGCCGACGACGCGATGCCGTCGCGGTGCACGGTGTCATCGGTGCGTTCCATGAGGAATGCCGGAAGCAGTTGCGTCGCCCCGCCAACCGGAAATGAGACTGCGGACGCCGTCCTTACGCTGACGTCACATCGTTCCTCATATCGTCCAATCGTGCGGCATCGACGCGGGCGGATGAACGGAGTGACGATATGGCATCTCGAGTGAGGACGCGGCTCGCCGGAGGAGCGGTCGTACGCCCCGGACGTCCCGCCGAGGACGCCGCCCTCGACATCGACGCAGGCGGGTGCGTCACGCTCGAAGCCGACGGCCTCGCCGACGCCGACGAGACGATCGACGTCCGCGGCAGCGTGCTGCTCCCCGGGCTCGTGAATGCGCATACCCATGCGGGCATGGCTGTCTTGCGCGGCCTCGGCGACGGGTTGCCGCTCGGCGAATGGCTCGGCGTGGTCCAGGAGGTGGAAGGGAGACTGACGCACGACGAGCTGTACTGGTCGCTGCAGGCGTCGCTCTGCGAGATGATCCGGAACGGGACCACGGCCTTCGCCGACATGTTCTTCTGGGACGAGCGGCTCATCGACTCAGTCATCACGTCGGGCATGCGCGTCGCCCCGGCGCCCGCCGTGTTCCGGCCCGACATCCTGGCGTGGGAGGCGGCGGGCGGACGCCGGACACGCAAACAACTCGCCCGCATCGAACAACTCGGCATCCTCTATCGGGAGGAGCCGCTCGTGCGGGTGATGTACGGGCCGCACACGGTCTACACGTGCGACGAGGAGTTGCTCGGGGACATCGCCGCACGTGCGCACGTGCAGGACCTCGGCACGCACATCCACCTCTCGGAAACCGCCGGCGAGGTGAAACGATGCCTGGGGGAGCACGGGGTGACGCCTGTCGGGCTGGCCGATCGCGCCGGACTGCTCACCGAGCGGACCCTCGTGGCACATGGCACCTGGGTCACGGCGGACGACTGCGGCATCCTCGCCGACCGCGGGTGCACCGTCGTCCACAGCCCGCAGAGCAACCTCAAGCTGGGATCGGGCATCGCGCCCGTCGTCGACCTCCTCGAGGCCGGCGTGCACGTGACTCTCGGGACGGATGGTCCTGCATCGAACGACGCCCTCGACCTCTTTCGGGAGATGCGCCTCGCAGCGTCGCTCCAGCGCGGAGTCAATCAGTGGCCGGACGTGCTCTCGGCGGACGACGTCCTGACGATGGCGACCGTGCGCGGATCGGCGGGTCTCGGCTTCGGAGAGTTGCGGCTCGACCCCGGCCAGCCCGCCGATGTGATCGTCGTGGATGCTTCCGGGGTCCGTGCGATGCCGATGCTGAGCCCGCGAGGCTACCTGTGCTGGTCGGCGACCGGGCACGATGTGACGGACGTCTTCGTCGCCGGCCGACAGCTCCTGCGGGGCGGAGTCGTGCAGACGATCGACGAAGAACGGGTGGTGTTCGAGGTGGGCAGGATCCGTGATCGGCTCGGACTTCGCGCGTGAAGGCGGCTCGCCCGTGGAGGAGTGGCTCTGCCCTGGCTTGCCAGGCGCTGGCCGGACCTGCCCCCTGAAGGTGGGCCTGTAATCGGCCCAGCGACTGCGTATCGTCTGGGTGAGATGCGGATCGGTCCGGCGACACCCCCAGTCGCTGGGCCGGTCCGTCTCTCAACACCCTGCCGACTTCGGGGTTTGCGGGAAGCGCTCCTGCGGTCGTGGCACTGCCCGGGCCCGATCGCAGGGGTGGTCCGTCCTGAAAAACGAGCCAGAATATCACCTGTCAAGTTCCATGTGGTCTTGTTGCGTGAGAGGGTGGAGGGCATGGTCTCCCCGTTGCTCGAACGTTCTACGTCACGTGCTCGTGACCTCTCCCGTCGTGCGCTCCTGGGAGGGGCTGGAGGCGTCTGCGTCTCCGCGCTCATCGGCCTCGATCCGGCTCGCGCCTTCGCTCAGGACTTCGCGTCCGGTCGTGCGACGGGTGGGTCTGCGCCTGCCTCCGCTCCCTTCGGCGCCGCGCTGGCACCAGGCGGTTCCGCTGCGATCCTCACGGTTCAGGAGGATCTGAACCGTCGATACGGCGGGCGGCGGGATTGGGTCACCCTGCCGCTCGACGGCATCGCGGACCGTCGTCTCGCCACTGGGCTCATCTTCGCCGTGCAATTCGAGATCGGGCTGGCGGACGGCGTCGCCAACGGCAACTTCGGTCCGGCCACACGAGCGGGCTTGAAAGCCAAGGGTCTCCTCTCGGTCGGCGATCAGGACACCGACGAAGCGTTTGTGCACCTCTTCCAAGCCGGGTTCATCGCCCTCGGCTACTCGATGCCGTACGACGGAGTCTTCTCGGACGACGTATCCACGGCGGTCGCGGCGTTCCAGTCGTTCGTCGCGCTCGACCCCTCGGGCGCCGGCGACTTCTCGACGTGGGCATCGCTCCTCGTGAGCACTGGCGACACCGAGCGCGCCGGTGCCGCCATCGATGCCGCATCCACGGTGAGGGCGGCGAGGGCTCAGGCGTTGTTCGAGGCCGGCTATCGCGTCGTCGGGCGCTACCTCACCAATACGCCCGTCGCCGATCCGTTGGACAAGCGGATCAAGCCTGGTGAACTGGACACGATCTTCGATGCGGGGCTGGGGGTGTTCCCCATCTTCCAGGAGGACGGGACGTCGGCTGGCCAGTTCAGTGCGGATTCTGGCGTCGTCCACGCGAATCGTGCTGCGGAAGCAGCGCTCGGTTACGGGTTCCGCGCGGGGACGACCATCTACTTCGCGGTCGATTTCGATGTCTCGGAGGCGCAGATCCACAATCGGATCGTGCCCTACTTCCGCAGTATCCGCGACGTATTCGCCACCCGGTCGCACGGCTACGTGATCGGCGTGTACGGCGCGAGACGCCTGTGCATCGTGCTCGAGTCGGAAGGCCTCGCCCTCAACAGTTTCGTCGGGGATCTGTCCACCGGCTATGAGGGGAACATCGCGACCCCGCTGCCGGGCAACTGGGCGTTCGATCAGATCCTGGAGACCTCGGTCGGCAGTGGCGCCGGCGCAATGGACATCGACAAGAACGTGATGTCCGGCCGGGACCCCGGTCAGACCGCCGTCGATGTCCGGGGTGGTTTCGATACGGTCCCGTAGCGTATCCTCGTGAACGACATCTGTTGTTTAGAGGTGAATTGAGCGACAGCGGAACCGGTTTCACGCGTGAATATGCGACATCTTCCAGAAGTCGCGTCACAGTCGGGGAGACTGTGCATCTCCTATGCGTGCGGAACACTCCCGAAGCCGCGCAGTACGCCAAAGGATGCTGATGCCCCCCTCTCGCCCCGATGACCCCGGATCGCTGCCCAGTGCGCCGACGCCGGCGAAATCACCCACCGCCCCCCTGCTCG
This sequence comes from Plantibacter lichenum, assembly GCF_050587525.1. Taxonomy (NCBI): domain Bacteria; kingdom Bacillati; phylum Actinomycetota; class Actinomycetes; order Micrococcales; family Microbacteriaceae; genus Plantibacter; species Plantibacter lichenum. Next base: position 97,399 of record NZ_JBOBFT010000015.1, read on the forward strand.
GAACCCTGCACTTCGAACTCTTCACCGGCAAGCGCTACGACAACGAGATCAGGGTGCCCTGTCGGTGCTCGATCGGATCCGTTCACACCCACGAGGAGTGGCTCGCAGCGGGCAGTCCGCCCATCTCGGGCAAGCCGCGTCGTAAGCGCAAGAAGCCGCAGCCGCAGCCGCAGCCGCAGCCGGAGTCGGAGTCGGGGCCTGCATCGGAACCCGCCTCGGGGCCGGAACCCGATTCCAGTGCGAATTCGGGAGCCTGAGCCTCCGACGTTCGGACATGCGTCCCTCGTCCGGGTCCTGTGAGGATCCGGTTCGTCGTCGTATGCGTCGCGTGAGGATCGCCCGATGGCGGTCGCGCGTCGCGTAGACCGGAGACATCCGTGTCCCCGATCGAAGGCGCAGGCCATGAACTCAGTCAATCCCGTCGTGTGGTTCCGTCGTGCTGCGGGGCTGTCGCGGTCGCAGCCGTGGCCGGTGTGTGCCGTCCTCGAACCCGCGGATGTCTTGGTCGGGACGGAATCGCTTGCGCGAGCCGCTGAACAGGGGACGCCGTTCGTCCGGAATGTGTCGTCCGGTCGGACGGCGTCCGTGCCGACCTCGCTCGGCGCCGCGATCCTGGCTGATGCAATCCTCACTGGGGCGGGTCAGACGGGGCTGACGCACGAGAGCTTCACCTCGGTGCTCGTCACCCGCGTCGAAGCGGTTCTGGAAGTGCTGGGTGTGCGCGGGACGACGCCGTACCGCGACGTCTGGGTCGATGCCGAGCTGACGGGCTGCCTGCCGCGGTTGGAGGAGTGTCGGGTCATCGGTCGTCTGTCGTCCGCCGAGCTGCGACCGGTGCGGTTCCGTCCCTGCGGCGCCGGACGGCAGCCGATCGTCGAGATGCCCGCGGACCTTCGGGCCGGCGACCTCCTCGCCATCCCGTGCGATGGCCCGACCGCGCTGTACGACGTGCAGCAGCACTCCCGGCACATCGAGCGTCTCGTCGACTGAGCGCTCGCTGCGGCCTCGCCGCCCTGCGTGCCGCTCCCCGTACCGCCCTGCGTGCCGCTCCTCGTACCGCCCTGCATGCCCGGTCCTCGTCGAGCACAACTCCTTCGATCCGTCGCTCGCAAACCAGAACGCCCCCGGAAATCCGGGGGCGTTCAGGTTTGCGGAATGCAGATCGAAGGAGTTATGGCTGAAGGAGTTATGCGCGAGGGAGGTCGGTGGTGGGGGTGTGTGGGAGTGTCGGGGCATGCGCTCCGGAGCGGAGTTGGCGGAGCGCGACCGCGCCGCAGCACGGGACGGCGAGGAGATCACCGACGTGGACGTCGTCCGGCAGCGGAGCGAGATGGATCGGACGACACTCGTCGGACATCGCTGCGTTGCTGCGCTCGGAATCAGAGGTGCCTGAGTCGATATCGGAGTCGTCGGAGTCGAAATCGGTGCCGTCGGCGTCTGCGTCGGCATGCGCATCGGCTCCGACGACGGCGGCGATGTGCGCGTGCGCCGTCGACACCCGCCCGATGAGCCGCATCTCGGACCAGACGGGTTCGACCTCGTCCAGCTCGGCGTCGATCGTGGCGACGTGCATGCCGGAGGCGGTCACCGCGGTCCCCGTGACGGTGACGACGATGACGGTCGCCTGCTCGGTTGACGACGGCCGACCACCTGTTCCGCGGATCACGGCCGCCGCGGTGTGCACGCACGGCGTACCGCACCAGTCGACGAGCCGCGCCATCGCGACGCCCGAGACCACGATGTCGGTCGTGGTCGCGGTCGTGTGCTCCGGCCAGAGGTCGGGGGCGATGGGGTCGGGGATGCTGCGCCGCAGCGAAGGGATGATGGACGTCAGGGTCATGATGCCCTCCGCTCGTGGCGCGACGGTCTGAGCGGGTCCGGTGACGGGGTGTCGATGGTCATGGATCCGGTCTACGCTCGTGCGGTCCCGGGCGCGAGGGTCCTCACGGGATCCTCACGCCCGGAGATCGTTTCCGTGCGGGTTCCGCACTTCGACAGGCTCAGCGACCGCACTTCGACAGGCTCAGTGACCGGACTTCGACGGGCTCAGTGACCGGACTTCGACAGGCTCAGCGACCGCACTTCGACAGGCTCAGTGACCGGACTCCGACGGGCTCAGCGACCGGGACCTCAGACCTGACGGAAGTCGATGCCGAGGAGGTTCGCGGCGGCCGCGTAGTCGGCGGCGCGATGCCCGACCGACAAGGACCAGTGATGGCCGATGCCGGTGGCGCTCCACTCATCCACCCACACGCCGGGGTCGCGGCCGAAGTCGACCCGGCTCGTGGTGTTGCCGATCGCGAGCAACGGTCCGGGGACGACGGTGCCCTCGGATGCCACGAAGGCGAGCGAGCCGTCGCGGTCCTGACCGAGGCCGAGGAGGGTCACGGGTCCCGCCTGCACGTCGAACTCGACGCTCACGCCCCAGCCCCGCTTCCCGTGGTAGACGCCGAGTCCGCGGAGCAGCGGTTCCCGCGAACTCACGGCGAGGTGAGCAGGCCCGTCGTGGCCCATCTCGACGACGTCGTCCTCGAAGTTCAGCGCCTGGATCTCGCAGAACGAACCGCCGGCGCCGACGACCTGGGTCGCCAACTGGGCGACGGTCGTCCGCAGCTCGTACTCACCCGTCGTCGGGATGCCGCGTGCCGTGAGGAGCGAGGCGCCGAGGATCATGCCTGCGCCCAACCGCTCGTGCTGCTCGCCGTTCAGACCACGGTGGTAGTAGGCGAGACTGTCGAGGTCGAAGTCGTCGACGAGTCGATCGAGACCCACCGAGACCTTCGCGCCCCACGCGAAGTCGTCCTCCTTCACCGTCTCATCGAGGGTGAAGATCTGACGAGCGAGGTCCATCCGATGGGCCACTTCCGCATCGGTGACCTGCTCGACTCGCACGCGCAGGTCGTCGAACTCGAGCACCTCAACGTGGGAACCGAACGTGGTCGGGAGGAGGGTGAGGTCGGTCGAGACGTCGAGCATGCCCGGGTAGACGTGCCCCATCAGGCCGTGCCGAGCGTGGCGGAGGGCTGAGCGGACGTGCGCCGCCCCGATCCAGCGACCGATGCGCTCCCACGCGGATGCCTGCCGGAGCCAACCGGACACCGAGCGGAAGGGGATGCCGGCGCGGCGGAACACGTTGCCGACTTCGGGGACGGGGCACTGCCCGCAGTACGCGAGCCAGTCGCCGGTGTCGAAGGACGCGTGGTCCATCTTCTCGGTGGGCTGGAGGTCGATCACGAGGACGGGCGTGTTCGCGCGCTGGGCGATCGGGAGGACCATCGATGCGGTCAGGTAGGTGGTGAGGAACAGGACGATGAGGTCGCAGTCGGCCCGGCGCAACTGCTCGGCGGCCGTGGCGCCCTCCTGCGCGTCGGAGATGAAGCCGACGTCGACGACGTCGGCGTCCATCGCCTGGAACCGTTCGGAGACGTACCGCGACGATTCCTGCAGCTGGGGGAGCAGCTTCGGGAACTGCGGCCAGTATGTGCCGAGGCCGCCGGCGACGAGTCCGATGCGCGGCTTCCGGCGCCGTTTCGGAGGGAGGAGTGCGTGCACGGCGGACGTGTGTTCGGTCATCGTTGATCCTGTTCGCGTTCGGGTCCGGTCGCGTGCGCGTGCGGTGACATGCAGACGGTGACTGGATTTAATCGATTCAATTTCTGCGTTGCAAGAACTGTAGCCCAGGAACGGCGACGCGTCGAGCACGATGCGCGCCATCCGACGCGCCGCGGCTCGACTCAGGCCGGAGCGGACTCCCGAACGACGAGACGCGGGTCGAGCATCCGGTTGGTGTGCTCGTGGTCGGCTGGATCTGCGGCGAGTTCCGCGAGCAGGATCTCGACCGCGGCGCGGCCCAACTCATCCTTCGGTTGCTCGACCGTCGTCAACTGCACGAGGCTCTCGCTCGCGAGCGCGAGATCGCCGTATCCGACCACCGCGACGTCCTCCGGGACCCGGAGGCCCCGCTCGGTCAGGCCGCGGACCACGCCGACGGCGAGCTGGTCGTTCGTGCAGAAGACACCGGCCGGGGCCACGCTGACGGGCGAGGTCGCAGAGTCCGCGAGTCGTCGGCCGATCGCCTGGCCGGCATCGATCGTCATCTCCTCGACCGTCACCTCCTCGAGCGAGTCCGGATCCAGACCGCGGTCCTCGAACGCGGTCCGCGCGCCCGCTCGCCGATCGGCGCATTGCGGGATCGTGAGCTCGCCGTTCACCAGGACGAGCCGCTCACCGCGGGTGGCGAGGAGGTGTCGGACGGCGAGGCGTCCGCCGGCGCGGTCGTCTATCGCGACGGCGCATCCGGCGTTGGTCGGCGCGGTGCGGTCCATGAGGACGAGGTGCGCACCGACGCGACGGAGCTGGTCGAGGCGCGACGCGTCGGCGGTGAGTGGCGCGACGAGCGCGCCGGCGGCACGGTGCTCCGCGAGCATCTCGAAATGGCGGAGCTCGAGATCGGGATCGTCGTGGCTCACGCACAGCGCGACCGTGTACCCGTGCTCGGCCGCCGCCTCCGTGACGCCGCGCGTGATGGCAGCGTAGAACGGATTCACGATGTCCGGGATGACGAGGCCGATGAGCCGGTTCGTGCCCTGGCGGAGCGTCGCGGCTGCCCGGTTCGGGACGAAGTCGAGTGCGGCGATCGCGGTCAGGACGCGTTCGCGGGTCGCCGGTGCGACGATCTCCGGCCGGTTGAGCGTGTTCGAGACGGTGGCCGTCGACACGCCCGCCAGTCTGGCGACGGCGGCGAAACCGATGTCCCGTTTCGCCATCTGCCGTCCTCTGTTCGCTGCCCTGGCGTCGAGACTATCGGGTGCTGCGGTCGCGGATGCCGCTGCCGTTGCGACTGTGGCTCGAAGGTGTGGTCGAGGGGGCGACCGCCCAGTTGCCGCCCCCTCATTGGTGTGGCCCGATAACCACGAGGCCAGTCAACGGGAACCCATGTGACGTGAGCGTAAAGAGATGACCCGACGAACATCGGTCACCCGAAGGGGTACATGAGGACGACATCCGCACATCGACGGTCTGATGTTTCTTCGTGTGGAGTTCCATACGGTCGAACGATGATCGAAGCACACGAACTCACCAAGTCCTTCGGCGCCAAGACCGCGGTCGACGACGTCTCCTTCACCATCAGACCCGGGATGGTCACAGGCTTCCTCGGGCCGAACGGCGCCGGCAAGTCGACCATCATGAAACTCATCCTCGGCCTCGAACGGCCGAGCTCGGGTTCTGTGACCGTCAATGGGGCGGTGTACCGATCGTGGGCCGCGCCGATGCGAGAGGTCGGAGCCCTCCTCGACGCCGGTTGGCTGCATCCCAGGCGACCCGCCCGTGCGCACCTGCGATCGCTCGCCGTCACGCACGGCTACGGCAAGCGCAGGGTTGAGAAGGTTCTCGAACTCACCGGCATCGCCTCGGCTGCGGCGTCGCCGACCGGGAAGTTCTCGCTCGGGATGCGTCAGCGCCTCGGCATCGCAGCGGCGCTCCTCGGCGACCCGCGCACCCTCATCCTCGATGAACCCGTCAACGGGCTCGACCCAGACGGCGTCATCTGGATCCGCACGTTCCTCCGCGAGTTGGCCGCCGAAGGCCGAACGGTGCTCCTGTCCTCGCACCTCATGAGCGAGATGGAGCAGACGGCGGACCGCATCATCGTGATGGGGCGAGGTCGGGTGATCGCGGACGGTTCGTTGCACGACATCATGGCCGACGAAGACGGTGCGACCGTCCTGGTCCGCAGCCCTCGACTCGCCGAACTGGTCGAGATGGTCGTGGGTCGTGGGGCTCGCGTCGTCGACCACGGTGAGGGCGCGGTGCAGATCACCGGTGCCCCGATCGCCGCGGTCGGAGCCCTCGCGGCGCGTGCGGGCATCGAGCTGCACGAGCTGCGGACGATCGAAGGTTCCCTCGAAGACGCGTACCGACGATTGGTCGTCGACAGCGTGGAACACAGTGCGGGCGCGCGGACGGAGGCGGTGCGATGAGCGCCGTGCGAGTGCACGCGAATTCTGCGGGCCCGGCTTCGGCGACTGTTCCGAAACGGAGGGCGACGCACGTCGTGAGCGGACAGCATCGGCTCACCCTCCGAGGAATCATCCATGGCGAACTCATCAAGATGCTCTCGGTTCCGTCGAGCCTCGTGCCGCTCATCGCACTCGTTCCGCTGTCCGTCGGCCTCATGTGGCTCTTCGTCGCGGACAAGGAACAGCTCCTGACACGGGATCCGCACGCGAACCTCGACCTCGCACTGGGCGGCGCCGGTGCCGTCGTCCCGCTCTCCTTCCTGCTCGTGATCATCGTCGCCGTGCTGAACGTCACCCCCGAATACGCGAACGGGCAGATCGGCGTGACGCACGCGATCGTTCCGCGCCGTCGGATGACCGTCATCGCGAAAGCCAGTGCCGTCGCCTTCGTGACGTGGGCGGTCGGGTCCGTGTCGCTCGTCCTCGGCGGGGCGGTCGCCGCCGCGGTCGTCGCGAGCATGGGAGGGGCGTTGCCCGGTGTCGTGGTCGTCGCCGGTGGCGGCATCGGCGGCGTCGTGGGCGCGGTGCTGTGGGTCGCGGCCGGCGGAGCGACGGCGTTGGCCGCCATCGGACTCATCGCGCTCTGCATCGGCGGTGTTCTGCGGAGCACCCCGTTCGCGACTGCCGCGGCGTTCGGCCTCGTCCTCGTGCTCCCCGGTCTCATGACGCTCGCGCCCGTGCGGTGGATCAACGAGCTCGCCCGGATCCTGCCGGAGGCGGCGTCGCGGTCGCTCTATCAGACGGCCGCGGGACGCTCAGCTCTGGAGGGCGGAATCGTTCTGGCGGCGACGGTGCTCATCGGGCTGGGCGTCTGGCTCTGGGCGATCGGGCGGCGGTGAGCTGGATGCATCGTTCGGTGCTCGGCGGGTAGGGAGCTGGGCTGGCTGACGACGCGGTCACTCCACGACGTCGCCGAAGGTGCCCGTGAGGTACTCGCCCGTGCCGCCGGACCTGATCACGAACTCGACGGAGTAGCCGTGCACGTTCGCGCCGACGAACTCGGGTGAGCGCAAACGGGCGACCACCGCGGCCGCATCCGCATCGTTCAAGCCCGAGATGTACAGGGTCGGCCACTGGGGACCCGCCGTCGGCGCCTCGAGGAGCACCTCCGCGTCCGGGTGAGCGATGGAGATCGCGACGATCTCGGCGATCGCCGCTTCCGACATTCGATCCGGCACATCCACGATGCGCAGTCGCTTGCGCTCGCCCGGCACCGAGTACGTGGCGCCCTTCGCGAAGGTGTCGAGCGAGTGGAGCCTGTTTCGGACGGCGAGGAACGCGTTCACGTCGGTGATGTCGACGTACTGCCACCCGCCCGACGATTTCGTGCTGACGCCCGGCGGGAGTTCGTCGACTTCGAGGAGGTCGTCGAGGGCCTGATCGACGTCCTCGACCTGCTTCGGGAGGAGCTGGAGCGACCACGGCGGGCGGTGTCTCGGGGGATCGTCCGTGTCGGGTGTCGGTGGCTGCTGAGCGGAGGGGTCCGTGTCGTCCGACGGGGTCGTCGGCACGGGCTGGACGATGTCCGGGACCGCACGTTGGATCGTGACGGTCGTGGCATCCGGCCACCCGAGTCGCGTCGCCGTCGCGATGGCGGCATCCGCAATCTCGTGCGCTTGGGCGGCCGTGGTCGAGGGGCCGATGATCAGGTCGACCTGCGCCGAGGAACCGGTCGACCCGTCGGGACGCCCGGTGACGCGGATCTGCTGCAACCCTTCCGGGCGTCCCATCTCGGTGCGGATCCGGTCGGCCTCGGCCGCGCCGTCGCTCACCTGGGCCGGAGCGCGGGAATCGGGCGGCGGAGGCGGCGCGGCCTCGATCGCGAACAGCAGCGCGCCGATCGCGAGGACCGAGACTGCCGTGATCACGGTGACGACAGGCCGCTTGTAACTCGCGGCGACGAGCAGGAGGAACGCGCCGAGCAGGAGACCGAGCAAGGGGATGACGAAGACGAGGTAGAGGCCGAAGGTCGCCAGGGCCTCTCCTCCGTCGTGCGTCGGACCGGTCCCGGAGAGCTCTGGATCGGTGACGACTCGCTGCGTTGGCACGAGGGATCCGTACAGACTGAACCAGATCCCGATCGCCGGGACGAGCAACACGGCGACGATGCTCACGGCGACGGTCGAGCCGGTGAGCAGGCGGTCTGGGCGTCCGAAGAATTCGAGCGCCGGATGCACTACCAGGATCAGAGGAACCAGGACCCACGGTGCTGCTAGCCAGAAGATGAGGAGAGCGAAGCTCACTGTCGTCGCCCCGCCAGCCCAGAGGCTGACGAGTGCCGAAGCGACGAAGCTCACTGCGGCGAGAGCGACGGCTCCGTTCACGGCCAGGAGGAGCCCGTCGAGGAGGAACCTCGGCCACGAGAACGAGGCGCGCCTCGGGCCGTCGATGAGCGGGATGCTCGTGCTGGTACCGGGTGATCCGTCGTCCACCATCCGAAGCTACCAGGAACTCGGCTGCCCGCCCGATTTCCCTTCCTTCAGCTCGCGAGGGGTCGCGAATGGTGGGTGTTGGCGCGTCCAACCCGCCATGTGCGACCCCTCGCGAGCAGGGAGGGGGAGGCTAGTAGCCGCGACTGGGGGAGCGGGGTTCGGAGTCGACCGGGCCGATCTGGATCTGCGCGAGCAGGGGTGAATCGGCGCATGCGGTGAACGAGTAGTCGATGGTGACCGGCTCGCTCGCCTCAGGGACGCGGAGCGAGAGCGCGGAGACCTGCGCGGGCGAGGTGCAGTCCGCGTGGCCGTTCTCCGATTCGACCAGGTGGATCCACGCGTACGCGTGACCGTTCGGCTCGACGGTGACGGGCGTGCGTCCGCGGTCGTCGACGTCGGTCTCGGCTGGTCGCCCAGTCGGCTCATCGGCGGGTCCGATGAGCGTGATGTCGGGGAAGCCCGTGAGCTCGCAGGACGTCTGACCGGTATTGACGAGATCGATGTAGTGGATCCCCGGAGTACCGGTCGGGTCAGGGAGGAGCGTTGCCGTGAACGCGTCGGGGCAGTTCGGGCTCGTGACGGGCGTCGTCGTCGCCTTCGCAGCGGTCGGGGCAGGCCCCGGTTCGGATGCGGAGCCAACGGAACAACCGGCGAGGGCGAGGGCGGCCAGCGGGACGGCGGCGATCGCGAAGAGGTGTCGTCTCATGATGTTCAGAAGCTACCAGGAACTCGGCCGCCCGCCCGACTTCCCTTCCCAGCCCGCGAGGGGTCGCAAATGGCGGGTGTTGCCGCGTCCAACCCGCCATTCGCGACCCCTCGCGAGCCGGGACATAGGGTGAGGGGATGGATGCCCTACAGGTCGACGAGCGGGACAGCACGTGGGAGCAGCACGAGTCCGTGTTCCGGGTGTACTTCGGGACCGTACCGCCTGCCGACGAGTCGGGTTTCGCGATCGACACGGTTGACGTCACCGGCGCGACGTTCAGCGAGGCACTCGCCTGGGCGGAGGAGACGGCCGCTGATGACGTAGTCGTCGCGATCGCGCTCGTCGGCTTCGATCGGGCCGGTCTCAAGGGACTGACCTGGCTGATCGGCATGGACCCGAACGACGGCTGGGGCGATGACCTCGAACGCCGAATGGTCGCCGAACTCCACACTCGTCGCGCCACTCGTCTCGCCTGACGCCGCCTTTCCCGCCGCCTCATCTCGCGAGGGGTCGCAAACGGCGGGTGTTGCCGCGTCGAACCCGCCATTCGCGACCCCTCGCGAGCCGGGAGAGGCTGCGAGGGTGGCGAAACACGGAGGAAACGTGGGAGGGATAGGGTCCGGGGCAGGGGCTGACGGAGCGAGGGCAGCAGCATGGCGGAACGAGAACACGTCGGCGAGACCGGGCGGATGGCGCCGGAGTCGGTCGAGCACGCGATGCTGCGGGCCGTCGGCGAACGGTTGGCCGTCGAACTCGCGCCACGGGTCCTGACGATCGACGGCGGCGTCCGCGTCGAAGTCGAGGGGATCGATGCCGCTGGGAGCGTCGTCGTCCAGCTGGTCCCCACATCCGGTCCGCCGAAATCGCATCACCGGAACAAGGCGATGGCCGACATGCTCAAGCTCGTCTGGCTGCATCGGGCGCTGCCGGCGCACCCCCGCGCCGTCCTCTGCATCTCCGAGCCGCTCCTCCGCTTCTTCACGCCGGCGTCCTGGCCGAGCACCGCCGCGCGCGAACTCGGCGTCGAAGTCCTCGTCTTCCGCGACGGCGCGGCCACCACCCCCTGAACCCACCTGCCGAGGGGTCGCAAATCGTGGGTGTGACGTGGCTGCACCCGCAATCTGCGACCCCTCGGCAGAAAGGACGGAGGGGCCGGGAGTTTACGTGGCGGAAATATGCGGGGGAGGGTGCACGTAACGTTCGGGGATTAGCGTTGCAGCAACGGACCTCCGCGGGCCATCTGCGACACCATCGCATTTCACCCGCTCGCTCTCCGGCCACCGCGTCGACACTCGGTCGACGCCTGCTGAGCCTGGGAGGCACGCTTGACATTCACCGTCGCCGGACTCGTGGGGAATCCCCGATCCGGATCCAAGACCCACGCGACGACCGTCGCCCTCGTCGACCGACTGGTCGATGCGCTCGCGCCGCTCGGCGCCGTCCGGGGACAGGTCACCGACCTCGCCGAGTTCGGCGGGCGCGTGCTCGATCCGACCGATCAGGAACTGGCCGAGCTCCGGACATCGCTCACCCACATCCGACTGCTCGTCGTCGCGACGCCCGTCTACAAGGGTTCGTACACGGGCCTCCTGAAAGCGTTCCTCGACGGCTACGGCCCGGGCGCCCTGGAACGCACGGCGACCGTCCCGCTCACGATCGCGGCGTCACCGCAGCACGCGCTCGCCGGATCCACGCATCTGCACCCGCTGCTCATCGAACTCGGCTCGGTGAGTCCCGCGGGAGCCCTGGCGATCCCCGATGCGTACACGGCGGACATCGAACGACGCGATGCCGTGCTGGACGCGTGGGTCGCGGATCGTCTCCCGTTCCTCGCGGCGGCCGCCGCGTTCGGTGAGCCGGCCGTTCCCGCCGAACAGAGAGCGTCCGCGAGCGCATTCGCGCCCGCGCCCGCGCCCCCGCCCCCGACCCCGACGGCGTCCGCGCCCCCGACCCCGACGGCGATAGCGTCCGCGAGCACGGCGACATCTGCGACGACGACCACCCACACCGACCTCGACACCTCCGGGAGCAGCAATGACTGACCTCGCCAGCTCGACCGCCTCGACCGCAACGGCGGCCGACGGCTTCGACCCGGCCGAACTGCGCCGCGCGCTCGCCGGGATGGCGACCTCGGTCACGCTCGTCACGACGAGCGTCGAAGGAACGCCCTACGGCTTCACCGCGAACAGCTTCACGAACGTGTCCGTCAGTCCGCCGCTCGTCGCCGTGTTCCTCGCCGAGACGGCGGAGAGCTACCCGGCCTTCGCCGAAACCGACCACGTGGCGATCAACATCCTCGCGGACGGGCAGGGCGACATCGCTCGGCACTTCGCGACGAAGGGCATCGACAAGTTCTCCGCCGTCACGCTGCAGGAGGGGTATGACCACGTGCCCGTCGTGACGGGAGCGCAGGCGTCGATCATCGGCAGCGTCCACGAGCGGTGGACGGTCGGCGACCACCTGATGATCATCGTGAGCGTCGGCGAGGTCATCCGCACCCAGAACGTCCCCCTCGTCTACCAGAACCGCGACTTCAGGAAGTTGGTCTAGCCGCATGAGCACACCGTCCTCCACCGTGTCGGCCCCGGCCGCATCGCCCGAGCAGGCCACCAGTCAAGCGGTCGCATCCGCGCAGGCGGCAGCCCCGGACAGCATCTCGATCCGCAAAGCCGTGAAGATCTACGGCTCCGGCGCCAAGCAACAGGTGGCGCTCAATGGGGTGGACGTGGAGATCGAGCGCGGTCAGTTCGTGAGCATCATCGGTCCCTCCGGCTGCGGCAAGTCAACGCTCCTCCGCCTGATCGCGGGCCTCGAGACGGCCGACGAGGGCACCGCTTCCGTCTTCGGTGTGACGCCCGATGCGGCGTGCGCGGCCAAGATGATCGGTCTCGTCCCGCAGGCGCCCGCGCTGCTGCCGTGGTTGAACGTCCTCCAGAACGTCAGCCTGCCGGCGAAGGTCAACCGCGGTGCCGAGCGCCGTCGGAAGAAGATCGGCGGGCACATGGAGAAGGCCGCGCCGGACATGACGGACCTCTTGACGAAGGTGGGACTGGGCGATGCGATCCACAAGCTCCCCGCGCAGTTGAGCGGCGGCATGCAGCAGCGCACCGCCATCGTCCGCGCGTTCGGTCTGCAGCCGGACGTGCTGCTCATGGACGAACCGTTCTCCGCGCTCGACGAATTCACCCGCGAAGCGATCCAGGGCCAGCTCCTCGACATCTGGGACCAGCAGAAGTCGACCGTCGTCTTCGTCACGCACTCCGTGACCGAGGCCGTGCGGTTGTCGGACAAGGTCCTCGTGATGTCCGCCCGACCGGGCCGCATCACGGCGTCCGTCGACATCACCCTCGATCGCCCGCGCAGCCAGACCATGCTCGGGACGCCCGAGTTCCACCACTTCGAAGACCTCATCCGCGGCCACCTGCAGTCGGCCTGGGACGAGGGTCCCATCACGAGCGCAGCCTAGGAGACCGACCCATGACCACCCTCACGTCGTCAGCACCCGCATCGGCGATCGCCACGGACGCTGCATCCGCCACGGCGGCCTCCGGCCCGGCCGGCCGCGCGGACACCGGACCGCTCCCCGTCAAGCAGGCGGGGACCGGACTGCCCCCGCGCCTCGGCTTCATCAAGCCCAGCTACTGGGGTCCCGTCGTCATCCTGGTGGCCGGCCTCGCCGTCGTCTGGGTGATCGTCGCCAAGGACAGCCCCTACCTGCTTCCGCCGCTCACCTCGGTCTTCGACGCGCTCGCCGGCAACCCGCTGTTCTACCTCCAGAACGCGTGGGCGACCCTCCGGGTGGCGCTCGTCGGACTCGTCATCGGCTTCGTCGTGGCGTACGTCCTCGCGATCCTCGTCTCCGAACTGCCGATCATGCGCCGCGCGATCATGCCGGTCGCCGTCGTTCTGAACGTCACGCCGCTCGTCGCCATCGCACCGGCCCTCGTCGTGGCGTTCGGGTTCGGGCCGGAACCGAAGCTCATCGTGACGGCGCTCATCTGCTTCTTCCCGATCCTCATCGGCGTCTCGACGGGCCTCCGGTCGGTGCCGCCCGCGGTCCTCCAGGTGTTCACGACCCTCCACGCGTCGCGACTCGAAACGCTCTGGCACGTGCGGATGCCGAGCTCGCTGCCGTACCTCTTCAACGCGCTCCGGGTGGTCTTCCCCTTGTCGATCATCGGCGCGGTCGTCGCAGAGCTCGCAGCGCCCGGCGCAGCAGAAGGACTCGGCACGGTCATCTCCGTGGCCTCCTCGAACAACCGCCTCGCCGTCGTCTACGCGGCGATCGCCTGCCTCGCCGTCATGGGATCGATCCTCCTCCTCGTGATCACCGCCATCGAGAACCGTGCCCTCCACTGGCACGACTCTCGGCAGGGCGGCCAGAGCTGACGCTCGCCGCGATTCCGGACGAGCCCCCGCACCCACTTCCCACCCACAACGCACCCCACCCCCAGCACCTCCACCCCTCCAAGGAGACAGCTATGCCTTCGCGCACCCCTCTGGCCCTCGTGGCCTCCTCGATCGCGGTCCTCGCGCTCGGCCTCGTCGGTTGCAGTTCCACCGCGAGCCCCTCGTCCACTCCGGCAGCAGGAGCGGCCGGCGCCGGGAGCGCCGTGTCAGCCGAACGATGCGCCGAGAACAAGGCCGCCGGACCCATCACCTTCCTGACCGGGTACCAGTACCAGGCGTCCGTCTCGATCCTGAACATGGTCGCGGCGAAGGAACTCGGCTACTACGACGCCCTGTGCCTCGATGTCAGTATCAAACCGGGCACCGGGGACACGGGGGAGAACGCCCAGCTCCTCGCATCGGGGCAGGTCACCTTTACCGGCGTGAGCGAACAGAACCTCATCCAGGCGCAGGGCAACGGCGTCGACATCCTCGGCGTCTCCACGTACTCGAACGTCGGTCTCGAAGTGCTCATGACGGGTACCGACATCACGAAGCTCAGCCAGCTCGACGGCACGACCCTCGGTCAGAAGGGCAATCTGCCGCCCGCGGTCGCGACGATGCTGACGAACGCGGGAGCCGACGTCGACTCGATGAAGCAGGTCGTCGTCGGCTACGACCCGACGATCCTGCCTCGCGGCCAGGTCGCCTCGCTCACGGGATTCGTCTCCAACGAGCCCAACCTCCTGAAGGCCGCGGGTTACGACGTGAAGGTGTGGCGTCCGTTCGACTTCGGCGTCCCCGGATCGCTCGGCACCGTCGCCGCCAATCCCGCGTTCGCGAAGAAGAACCCGACGGCCGTCGAGGACTTCCTCCGCGCCAGCCAGCACGCCTACGACTATTGCCTCACGAAGGCGAAGGAGTGCGTGGGGTACGCCGCGAAGCTCTCCGGTGAGGGATACGACGCCGCCCACAACCAGAAGGTGTGGGAGACGGAGACGGGCATCGTCGCCGACAACCAGCCGAAGGACCGGGCGGTCGGCGTCATCGACCTCGACAACGTCGACGCCGAGAGCGCCTTCCTCGTGAAGACGGGCCAGATCGCCACGGCTCCAGCCGACGTCCGCTCCTACTTCGACGACACCTTCGTCTCGAAGATCTACGACGGCACGAAGCTCATCTGGCCGGCACCGTAACCGGCGCCCGCTGCGGCCGGCCGGTCGTTGCCCCCCGACACCGGCCGGCCGTGGTGCCGCCAGCTCGACCCGACCCGACTCAGCAGTCGTTCCACCTGATCCCGCATCAACAGAAAGAACTCCCATGTCTCCACACGAATACGGCATCTTCCTCCCGATCGGCAACGGCGGCTGGCTCGTCTCCACGACCGCCCCGCACCCGGACGGCAGCTACGAGTACAACAAGCGGGCCTCGATCCTCGCCGAGGAGGCAGGTCTCGACTTCGTGATGGCGATGGCGAAGTGGCGCGGGTTCGGCGGAACGACGGATCACTGGGGCCGCAGCCTCGAATCGATGACGATGATGGCCGGCATCGCCGAGGCGACCGAGCGGGTCAAGATCTGGGCGACGGTGCACGCGAACGTCCACAACCCGGCGATCGCCGCGAAGATGTTCGTCACGCTCGACCAGATCTCGAACGGCCGCGCTGGCATGAACATCGTCTCCGGCTCCTACGCGGACGAGTTCGAGCAGATGGGCCTGTGGGATGCGGACATGTCGAAGGAGGCCAGGTACCGGATGGTCGACGAGTGGACGGATGCCGTCACGCGGTTGTGGGAGGAGGACTCCGTCACGCTCGACGGCGAGTTCTTCACACTCACGGACTGTGAGTCGCGGCCGCATCCGCGCGTCCGTCCGACCGTCATCAGCGCCGGCCGGTCACCCGCCGGCCGCGATTTCCAGGCCCGGCGCAGCGACGGCGCGTTCCTCTCCGGCGACACGATGGAGGAGCTGCGCGACGCGTCCCGCGACGTGCACGACAAGGCAGCCGCCCTCGGACGGGACGTGAAGACGTACGCGATGCTCACGGTCGTAATGGACGAGACCGATGCCGCCGCAGAGCGCCGGGTCGCGCAGATCGCGGAGGGCGTCGATGTCGGTGCGCTCGCGAACATGCGGGTCTCGTGGGGGATGCCGCGCGACCGTGCGACGTCGTGGACGCAGTCGGCGACCGGGCAGGACGCCTTCCAGACGCCCTACGTCGCGGGCTCTCCCGACTCGGTGCTCTCCCACATCACCACCGTCGTCGAAGGCGCCGAACTCGACGGACTCATGTTGATCTTCCCTGACTACCACGCGGATCTGCCCGTCTTCGGGGAGACGGTCCTCCCGCTGCTGCGGGCACAGGACGCCGCAGTGATCGCCCCGGTGAACGCGTGACCGCCGCGCTCGTCGGGTCCGGTCCTCTCGGTTCCGGCCCGCTCGTCGGCCTCGACCCGACCGCCGGCGCCGTCCTCGTCGTCGACGTGCAGCGGTCCTTCGCGGATCCGGCCCACCTCGGCGACTACGGTCTGGACGATGCGGCGCACGCATCGATCGTCGCGGCGATCGCGGCGATGGACGAACTCGTCGACGCCGCACGCGCCTCGGGTGTTCCCGTGGTCTGGATCGAGCTCGCCTCGGACCCGGCTGCGCCGTGGGGATCGAGCAACTGGCTGCGCGGACGGGATCCGCTCGTTATGGCTGCGGACGAACCGTGCGTCGTCGGGACCGCCGGAGCCGAATGGTACGGCGTGCACCCCGCGGCCGACGAGGTCCGCATCGCCAAACGCCACTACAGCGGCTTCCATCAGACGGGACTCGACGACATCCTCGCCGCCGCCGGTGTGGAGTGGGTCGCCGTGGTCGGCCTCACGACAGAGTGCTGCGTCGCCGCGACCGCGACCGACGCCATGCAGAACGGCTACCGGGTGCTCCTGCCCGCCGACGCCGCCGCCGCGTACGAGGTACGGATCCACGACAACGCGCTCGAACAGCTCGCGCTCTCGGTCGGCAAGCCGACGACCGTCGCGGAGCTCGTGACCGCATTCTCGGGAGTCCTCGTATGAGCGCCGCGGACCGCGACCGCGCCGCCGACCGCGACCGCGCCGCCGACCGCGACCTCGACCCCGGCCACCTCCACCTCGCCTTCGACCTCTCGTTCACCCACTCGGAAGGGCGCTGGGCACGGCCCGGTTCCTGGGTGGGCCGCACCTTCCCCGACGTCCGCATGTTCCAGGAGCTCGCCGTGACGGCCGAGCGCGGCGGCATCGACATGCTCTTCTTCGGCGACGGCACCGGCCTCCCCGACACCTGGCGCGGCTCGACCGACGCCGCCGTCGAATGGGGTGTGCAATGGCCGCGGCACGACATGAGCCCGTTCATCGCCGCGATGTCCGCGGTCACGGAACACGTCGGATTCGGCCTCACCTACTCCTCGACGTTCATGCACCCCTTCTACGTGGCGCGCCTCCTCAACTCGCTCGACCACGTGACATCGGGCCGTGTCGCCTTCAACGTCGTCGCCTCAACCCGCCTCGCCGACGCCGCCAACTACGGCTACGACCAGCTCCTCGAGCACGCGCTCCGCTACGAGCGGATGGAGGAGTTCATCGAGGTGTGCCAGTCGCTGTGGGACTCCGTCGAACCCGATGCGATCGTGATGGATCGTGAGACGGGGCGATTCGCCGATCCGTCGAAAGTGCACCGCATCGATCACCACGGCCGCTTCTTCGACGTGCAGGGTCCGCTCACGAGCGCACCGAGTCCGCAGGGACGACCCGTGCTCGTGCAGGCGGGGAGTTCACCGCAGGGCATCACGACGAGCGCGAGGTTCGCCGACCTCATCTTCGGGATCGGCGGGAACGTCGCGAGCCAGTCGCGGCATCGGCAGGCCCTCGACGCCGAGCTCGTCGCGAACGGTCGGAATCCGGCGGACGTCGGGATCCTCTGGACGACCCAGCTCGTCATCGGCCGAACCGAGGACGAAGCGCGATCGCGCAAACAGGAGATGCTCGAGTACTGGGGCGATGAAGCGGTGGGCGTGTACCTCTCGTACAACGCCGGGTACGACTTCTCGACGGTGCCGGAACGGATCGTGCTCGGGGAACTGGCCGAGGAGATCCGCGCAGCTCAGGCGTCACCTGCCGGGTTCGTGGGGCAGCTCATCACCGAGCTGGGCGTCGATCACGAGCTCGGCCGCGCCGAATTCTTCGAGCGCGGATGGCGGCACGCCGTCGGGTTCGACCACACGATCGCCGGGACGCCCGCGCAGATCGCCGACGCGCTCGAGGAGAACTTCGCGGCCACCGGATCGCGCGGCGGGTACATGATCGGCAACCCGCTGAGCATGCCCGCGTCCTACGCCGACGTGACCGAACTCCTCGTGCCGGAACTGCGCCGCCGCGGCGCGATGGGCCCCGCCTACCCGGGACGGACCCTCCGCGAGAATCTCGCGCGGTGAGTTCCGGGACGGCTGAGGCGGCCGGAGCCAGGGTGGGGACCGGGACCGGGGTCGGGGTGGGTTCTGGGACCGCGGGTCCGGGCCGGGCGGGTTCCGGCACGCCCGGCATCACCGCTCAGACCATCCTCGTGTGCGCGATCATCGGCACGACGCAGATGACGTGGGGCACGATCGTGCCGGCCCTCCCGCTCTACATCGATCGCTTCGGAGCCACCGCCGCGGTGCTGGGAGCGATCATCGCGGCATTCGGTCTCGGCCGGGCGCTCGTCAACATCCCCGCCGGGCTCGCACTCCGCTGGTGGAGGCCGAGGCCGTTCCTGCACGTCGTGTGCTGGGCGCTCGTCGTCGTGACGGCGCTCACCGGGCTCAGCCCCGACGTCGGGGCGCTGATCGGCGCGCGGGTGCTCGCCGGGATACTCGGCGGCTCGGCCATCACGGTCGGGTTCGCCGTGCTCGTCGGCGGCGCCCCGGCCGATCGTCGTGGGCGGGTGATGTCGACGGCGACGGCCGTGCAGATGTCGGCAGGCGCGATCGGCGCGTTCCTCGGCGGGCTCGCGCTCACGTGGCTGCCGCTCGCCCTGGCGTTCGTGGTCGCAGCGGTCCCGCTCGTCCTCTGCCTGATCGGCGACCTGCTGCGCCCCGCCGCCTCCTACTGGGCGGCGCCGCTCGGGCGTCCC
>NZ_JBOBFT010000016.1:0-112887 GCF_050587525.1 Plantibacter lichenum
GCAGTGCCGTACCGATGTTCAGCTTCACGGTTGCTGATAGCGCCCCGCATGTCGCCTGAGCCGATGCACTGCCGTATCCCACTCAGACTCGGCCGAGGATGCAGTGCCGTATCCCCACTCAGGCTCGGCCGAGGATGCAGGGGGCGTCGGCGGAGGCCCGATTTTGCGACGACACGCGTTGGGCAACTCGTATGCCGTTCGGCGCATGAAAGGCGGGTAGGGTCGTCCGCATGGTCGAGAAGGAACTCCCGCAGAACGTCGAGCCGGAAACCTCGCGACCCGGATTCACCTATCTGCTCGGTCGATCCGTGCTGAATCCGCTCGCCAGAATTCTGTACCGGCCGAAGATCATCGGGCGGAAGAACGTCCCGAAGCACGGGCCCGTCATCCTCGCGAGCAACCACCTGTCCTTCATCGACAGCATCGCCATCCCGATCAGCGCACCGCGCCCCGTCCGGTTCCTCGCGAAGTCGGACTACTTCACGGGTACAGGCTTCAAGGGGTGGATCTCCCGCAACTTCTTCACGTCCATCGGCGCCGTCGGCGTCGAGCGGGGCGTCGGCCAGGCGGCCCAGGACGCGCTCGAGCAGGGCAAGCGCATCCTCGAGGGCGGCAACGCGTTCGCGATCTATCCGGAGGGCACGCGCTCCCTCGACGGGCGGTTGTACCGCGGACGGACCGGTGTCGCATGGCTCGCATTGACGACCGGTGCAACGGTCGTCCCCGTCGGGCTCATCGGCACCGACGAAGCGATGCCGGTCGGCACGAAGATCCCGAAGTTCACGCCGGTCACGATCACCTTCGGTGAGCCGATCGACGTCAGCAAGCACGGCTCCGCGGACTCCGGTCGGGCACGCCGCAAGGCGACCGACGAGATCATGGAGGCGATCCACGCGCTCACGGGTCAGGAACTCGCGAACGTGTACAACGAGTCGAAGCCGGTCGACACGGTCGAGCGCATCAAGCGCGCCGTGCTGCGCCCCGAGCGCTTCTAGCCACCCGTCCCTGAGTTGTGCCCGGTCCCTGAGCCCGTCGAAGGGCACACACCGACGCACAGGCACTTCGACAAGCTCAGTGACCGGGTACTGCACACCACCCGCCGGTCCCTGAGCCCGTCGAAGGGTGGCCGTCCGAGGAGCGCGCTCGACACGTCCAGCAACCGGAGCCGCGCTCAATGAGCCGAGCTCGCGCTACTCGGCGACGAGGATGACGGGCTCGTGCCGCACCGGGAAGTTGACGGAGTTGGCGATAAAGCACAGCTCGTTGGCCTTCGTGTGGGCCGTCTTCGCCGCGTCGACCATGTCCGCCGATGCCACCGTCACCCGTGGTCGGAGCACGACCTCGGTGAAGGCTCCCCCGCCCTTGCCGTCCTCCTCCATGACCCCGACCGCGTCATCGACGTAGTCGGTGACGACTACGCCGACCGTCACGGCGACGTGCAGGTAGGACAGGAGGTGGCACTGCGCGAGGGCTGCGAGCAGCAGCTCTTCGGGGTTCCATCGTGCGGGGTCGCCGCGGAACGGTTTGTCCGCGGAGGCCTCGATCGGATGCTTGCCCGCTGCCGTGACCGTGATCTCGCGGCTGTAGTCCCGGTAGCCGCTCGTGCCGGTGCCGAGGTTGCCGTCCCATCGGAGGGCGAGGGCGTAGTCGTGTCGTCCGAGAACCATGCCACCAGTATTCCACTGGCCTCTGACGCGTCCTCCCTTCCCAGACGTCTCGGAGCGGCGTCCGGAGTAGGCTTGTCACACTATGACTGACACCCTCGACACCACCACTCCTGCCACCACGAACGAAGCATCCGTGGTCCAGGAGCGACGCATCGTGACGGCCGTTCCCGGTCCCCGCTCACAGGCCATCCACGCCCGCCGCACCGCCGTCGTCTCCGACGGCGTGTCGAGCGTGCTGCCCGTCTACATCGAGCGTGCGAACGGCGGCATCCTCGTCGATGTCGACGGCAACCAGTTCATCGACCTCGGCGCCGGCATCGGCGTCACCACGATCGGTCACACGGAGGCTTCGGTCGTCGACGCCGTGCGCGAGCAGGCGGGCGACGTCCTCCACACGCTCTTCACGATCACGCCCTACGAGGAGTACGTCCGCGTCGCCGAGCTCCTCGCCGAGCACACTCCCGGCGACTTCGCGAAGAAGAGCGTCCTCGTCAACTCGGGCGCGGAGGCCGTTGAGAACGGTGTGAAGATCGCTCGCAAGTTCACGGGGCGTCGTGCCGTCGCAGTCCTCGACCACGGCTACCACGGCCGCACCAACCTCACGATGGCCATGAACTACAAGGCCGCCCCCTACGCAACGGGCTACGGGCCGTTCGCAGGCGACGTGTACCACGCACCCAACTCGTACCCGTACCACGACGGCCTCTCGGGCGAGCAGGCCGCGGCGCGCACGATCGCGTACCTCGAGAAGCGCATCGGTGCGACCGACCTCGCGTGCCTCGTGGTCGAGCCCATCCAGGGTGAGGGCGGCTTCGTCGTCCCAGCCGAGGGCTTCCTCCCGGCGCTGCAGGAGTGGTGCACCGCCAACGGCGTCGTCTTCATCGCGGATGAGATCCAGAGCGGCATGGCCCGCACGGGCGCGTACTTCGCGAGCGAGCACTTCGGTCTCGTGCCCGACCTGGTGCTGAGTGCCAAGGGCATCGCCGGCGGACTCCCCCTCGCAGCCGTCACGGGCCGTGCGGACATCATGGACGCCAGCCAGCCCGGCGGGCTCGGCGGCACCTTCGGCGGCAACCCGGTCGCGTGCGCCGCTTCAGTCGCCGTGTTCGAGGCCATCGAGCGCCGTTCGCTCCTCGCCGAGGCCACGCGCATCGGTTCGACGCTCACGAAGGCGCTCACCGAACTCCAGGCGAAGTACGACATCATCGGCGACGTGCGCGGCATCGGCGCCATGATCGCGATCGAGCTCGTCCAGCCCGGCACCGGTTCCACGACGAAGGAGCCGAACGCGGAAGCCGTCAGCACGATCGCTGCGGCGGCGGCACAGGAGGGCGTCCTGCTCCTCACGGCCGGAACGTACGGCAACGTGCTCCGCTTCCTGCCGAGCCTGGCCGTCACCGATGAACTGCTCGAGGACGCCCTCGGCGTGATCGACGCCGCCTTCGCTGCACTGTGAGCGGCACGTTCGGGCTCGCCGACGCCGTCGAGCTCGCGGTTCTGGAACGCAGCGGTTTCGTGGAGTCCCGTCATGCGGGCTCCGCGATCGTGCTCGGCCCGGAGGGCGAGGTGCTCGCGTCGCTCGGCGACCCTGCTGCGCCGATCTTCCCCCGTTCGTGCTTGAAGCCGTTCCAGGCCATCGCGGTCATGGGTTCGGGTGTGACGTTGGAGGGTTCACAGGCGGTGCTCGCGACCGCGAGCCACGCGGGGACGACCCGTCACGTGCAGGTCGTGCGCAGCATCCTCGCGCGCGCTCGGATCGAGGACTCCGCTCTGCAGTGCCCGGCGGACTGGCCGGGTGACACGCGCAGTCGCGATGAGCTCGTGCGCGACGGGCTCGGCAAGAGCCCGCTGTACATGAACTGTTCCGGCAAGCACGCGGCGATGCTCCTCGCGTGCGCGCAGAACGGTTGGGACCCGACCACGTACCTGGATGCAGCGCATCCGATGCAGCTCGCGGTGCGGGACACCGTCGAGCGGTTCACGGGTGAGAAGCCGTCCGCGACGGGTGTCGACGGATGCGGTGCTCCTGTGTTCGCGATCTCGTTGGCCGGGCTGGCCCGCGGCATCGGCAGGGTCGTGGGTTCGTCCGCCACCTCCCCGTTCGCGCTGTACCGCAATGCGGGTCTGCTGACCGCTGCCGTGCTCGCCAACGGGTGGGCGCTCGACGGTCCCGGCCGCGCGAACACGGTCGTCATCGAGCGTCTCGGCCTGTTCGCGAAGCTCGGAGCCGAGGGCGTGATGGTCATGTCCTCCCCTGGTGGCGCGACGGTCGCACTCAAGGTGCTCGACGGCTCGCTGCGCGCATCGACGATCGTCGGCCTGCGGTTGCTGGCCTCGGTGGGCTCGATCTCCGCCGAGGCGGTCGACGCCATCGAGCCGGAGCTCGGTCTCGCGATCGCCGGCGGCAACACGCAGGTGGGCTCCATCCGGGTCACCGCGGTCTGAATCGATCGGCACGGCCGAGGTCACTCGGTCTGGTGAGGTCACTCCATCGCCCGACGTGACGGGTTCCCGCGGTGGCGATGGACGGGGAGTCGTCCGACACTCGTCCGTCATCATCGGCTCGGCTCTCCCCGCATCGCGAGGTCGATGCGCAGGGCCGGGCCGGAGGGCTCGACGAGCCACGCTCGGAACGGTTCATGACCGAGGAGCGGTGGCACCTCCCTGCGCCTGGTGACTTGTCGGTGGTCGGCGACCGTGCACGCGTGCAGGACGAGGTCCGACGCAGTCGACCTCCCGAGCACGGCCGAGCCGGCGAGCCATGTCTCCGGGTCGGTGAGGACGATCGTCGTCACGGGACCGACGTCGAGCATCGCTTCATCCGCGGAGTGGCCGGGCCCTCGTCGCAGGGCCCGATCTGGGGATGCGGGCTCGTCGACGGAACGAACGATCCTGACAGGGGTGTCGGCGAAGCGATCCTCGAGGAGCGCAGCGAGCGTCGTCGGCGATCGACTGATGAGCACCGTCGTGCGCCCCGCCACGGGTGACCAGCCGTTGACGACCGATCGTCCGGCGGCCGCGTGCGCACCGGGCCGCCGAGGCCCCTTCAAGGTGGTCAGTTCATTTGTCGTCCCTTCGTTTGCCGTCTCTTCGCTCGTTGCCCCGTCGTTCGTCGACCCGTCGTGCGTCCCGTTGCTCGATGTCCGAGCACGCGCGAGCTGCAGTTCGTGGCCGCGCCAGAGCGCACGACCCGGAATTCGACGATCGTTGAAGGAGCTCGCCGCTTCGCCGACGAGGACATGCTCCTGGCGATTCACGAGCCGGAGGACGATCCGGGAGCCGGTGAAGGACGCGAACTGTCCGACGGGGCCTGTCGAACGTTGGGCGGTGAGGACCGTCCAGAGTCGTCGGCGCGGACCGTCCCGGAGGATCGTGGAGATGGCGTCGCGCAGGACGGGACCGTGATCGTCGCCGGCTCGCGCGAGCATCGCGTCGACGTCGTCGATGAGGAGCAGCGACGACCGGCCCGGGGACGCAGGATCCGATCGGGACGGATCGGCGAGCGCGGTGATCGTGGTCCACGCGGCCTCGAGGTCCTCATCGACCCGATGAACGCGCCACCCGGCGAGCGCGGCACCCGCCTCGATGGTGTCGAGCGCCGTCGTGCGCCCAGCCCGCCCGGTTCCGAGGACGAGCAGGTTGCCGTCCACGGCAGGTGCATAGGACTCGATCCGTTGTTCCTGTTCCTCCGGAAGGTCGAGGAGCCCGAGCGGGAACGATGCGGCCCCGGGATCGGCGGGACGTGCGTCGTGTTCTGGCTGCCCGAAGTCGCTTCGGTGAGCCTCTCGCACGCTTCGCGGGACGAGCAGCTCGAGAAGCGGCTCAAGCGGTACGACGTTCGGCAGCGGATCGAACCAGGGTCGCCGCGGGGCGAGCTGGTCACGCCACCTCCTGCACACGGCATCGACGTCTGCGGCTTGGACCACGGCGACCTGGACGGGCGTCACGACATCCTCGACGGCGAGGAGGCACCGCCCGGGCGGCGCGCCGGAGAGGGCTGCCGCAGCGTCGGAGCCGATGGTCGCGATGCTGTCCTGCCGGCTGTTGACGCGCAGGGACAGCCGAAGCGTGCAGTTCGCCAGGATGCCGTCCCGAGCAACGGCTGCGGGGCGCTGGCTGCAGAGGATCAGATGCATGCCGAGCGACCTCCCTCGTGCCGCGAGGTCGGCGAAGACCGCGTGGAGCTCCGGATTGCCATCGAGCACGGCTTGGAACTCGTCCACGACGACGACGAGCCGTGCGAGCCGCCCGCCGAGGCGCTCGTCGTCGACATCGCGCGCCCCGGCATCTGCGATCGCGCGTTCGCGCGTCCGGATCTCCGCCCGCAGACTCTGGATGACCCGGTCTGCTTCCAGAGCGTCGAGATCGGTGACGACTCCGACGACGTGGGGCAAGCGCTCGACGGTCCGGAACGACGAGCCGCCTTTGAAATCGACGAGCAGGAATGTGACGACCGACGGTGCGTATCCGGCCGCGACACCTGTGACCCAGGCGAGGAGGAGCTCACTCTTGCCCGAACCCGTCGTTCCACCGACGAGTGCGTGGGGCCCGTCTGCGACGAGGTCCACGGCGATCGGTCCGCCGGCGCCCGCGCCGATCGTCGACGAGAGGGAGCCCTGCTGCGGTCCCAGGCCGTCCGCGCCGCCGTGGAGTGCAGGCGGCTGCGGGAGGTCCGCGAAGCGGATGGTGTCCGGGAGACGACCGTTCTCCGGCGAGACGCCGCTCCGGCGAGCATGGTCCGCGAGCCCTTCCGCGAACATCGCCGCTTCCGCGTGCGCCAGGAGCCCTGGGACGACGCAACGCTCGGCCTCCGCGCCAGAGCCGTCGACGAGGACGGCCGTGCCGTCGTGCCGAACGGTGAGGACGTATCGGCAAGCGGGCGGGATCAAACGGGGGTCGTCGGAGAGCGCGACGAGCGCGAAGGCGTCATTCGCGCGGCGCACGGGCGAGCGGCGCGCGTTGCTCGGCACGCGAACGTCTGCTCGTGGGTCGCGCTGTGTCCCATCGACGCGCTCGGAGAGGATCCGGCCGGCTGCGTCATCCGGAGCGTCCTCGAACTCCGACCAGCCTTCAGCGAGACGGATGTGCAGGCCGGAGGCCGCATCCACGAGTGCGTGCGGCAACGCATCGAGCCACGCCCACGCGGTCTCCGAGGCCGAACCCAGCCGGGCGCACGGCGTAACCCCGAACGCCGCTGCTCGGGGCAGTATCCGCTGCGCGATCTGCGCCACGACGTTTCGTGCGATCGCCCTCGCGAGCACCGGACCCGCGACGATGCCGAGGCCGTCTGCGAGGTCGACCACGACCGGAGCGTCATCGAGCACGCCGGCCGCCGCCGTCCACGAGGGATCAGCTTCGGCACCGGAGAGCTGCAGGGCGCTCGGAATGGAGCCTCGTCCGAGCGTCACGAGCGTTCGCGCCTCCGCCGGGCACCGCCACCGCCCCGGTCCGCCGTCAGGCAACCCGGCCAGCCTGCGCCCTGAGGGCCAGGCCGCGTGGAGCGCGTCGCGTTCGGCATCGTGCGCGCTCTCGATCTGCGAGCGCAGACGGGCGCAGTCCTCGTTGTGCGCCGCATCGGCCCGTCGGCCACGCCGACGACGAGCCCACGTCGCATCGATGAGACTCGCGACGGCGATGACCGGGCCGAGCGCTGCGAACACGAGCGAGTACGGCGAGCGCGTGACGGCGAACAGGACGAGCGAGCCCACGACGGGCGCGATGCTCGCGAGGATCGGGAAGGAGGGCTTGGGCGGCTCGGTCGGGGGACGAGGGACCGACAGCCGCGGAGGTGCAGCGGAGGGGTGGAGGGATGTCCCACGGGTCGACGTCATGGTTCCAGTGCAGCACCGGCGGGTCCGTCAGCGGAGTGTGTGAGGCCGAACGGTGGAGAACTCGGACGATCGGGGCCCTGTGGAGGAGGCTCTGGGACGTGGAGGGACGCCCTTCGACAGGCTCAGGGACCGGAGAGGATCTCGTCCGTCGCGCACAACTCCTTCAATCTGGGCTTCGCCGAAACGGACAACCCCGGAATGACGCAGAACCGTCGACGCCGGAGGTCAAATTCGAAGGAGTTGTGACGTATCGGGGACGCCCTTCGACAGGCTCAGGGACCGGACCGCGGCGTCAGGAGGGGTTCGGCTCCGTGACGGAAGGAGACGCAGAAGGAGACGCAGCAGGAGACGAAGCGGGGGCCTCGGCAGGAGACTCGGCAGGGGCCTCAGCGGCGACGGCCTCGGCGTCGACCGTGGCGACGTCGAGGACGACGACGCTCACGTTGTCGCGACCGCCGTTGTCGAGCGCGGCGCGAACGAGCAGTTCGGCGGCGTCGACCGGGGTCTTGCCCTCGGTCAGGAAATACCAGATGCCGTGGTCGGTCAGTTCCTTCGTGAGCCCATCGGAGCAGATGAGCCAGCGGGCGCCGGACTCGATGGGGAGGAGCTCGACGTCGGGGATCGGGTCGTCGGACGGGCCGACGGCGCGCGTGATCATGTTGCTGTTGGGGTGGAACTCGGCTTCCTCCGGGCTGATCGCGCCGGCTCGGATGAGCTCCTGCACGATCGAGTGGTCCTCGGTGACCTGCACGAGTTCCGTGTCGAGGAGTCGGTAGACGCGCGAGTCGCCGATGTTGAAGACGGCGAGTCGGCTGTCGCCGTCGTCGGAGGTCAGGATGAGTCCCGTGACCGTGGTGCCCATGCCGAGCTCGCCCTCTTCGGCCTGGTCGATCATGTCTGCGACGGCGAGTCGGAGCGCTTCCACGAGCCCCTCGACCGTGAGGATGTCGGCGTGCTCGGTGGCTGCGGTGAGGCGGTGCGCGACCGCGGCGCTGGCGACTTCGCCTGCCTGGTGGCCGCCCATGCCGTCAGCGACGGCGAAGACCGGCGGGATGGCGACGAGGGTGTCCTCGTTCAGCTCGCGACGTTTGCCCACGTCCGTGATCGCCGCCCAGGCGAGCGACAGATGCTGGCCGTCGGGCAGGGTGACGATGCGTTCCCCGTGCTCGGTCACGTCGGCTCCTCTTCGCTCGCACCGGCCGCTAGGTCGGCAAGTGCATCCCCGACGATAGTACGGGAATCGGGTCGGGGCACGGCGACGCTCGGAGAAGGTTGCCGCTCGGATCCCGCGAGTTCTGCGACGGATCTCGCACGCGGGGAGGCCGACCCGAGACGACTTCCGATGCCTTTCTCACGCGGGCCGACGATCTCCTCCGTTCAACACCATCGAAAGCACGGAATCGCTTGCCGGCAAGGTACGCCGATGACAGAATCAATCGCATGACGCGAGCCTCGACCGATGGACCAGCACGTGCCTCCCAGCCGGATGAGACCTCGAAACTGATCATCGAGCAACTGCAGACCGACGGACGGCGCTCCTACGCCGAGATCGGCAAGGCCGTGGGCCTCAGCGAGGCCGCGGTTCGCCAGCGGGTGCAGAAGCTCACCGAGTCGGGCACGATCCAGATCGTCGCCGTGACCGATCCGATGCAACTGGGCTTCACCCGCCAGGCCATGATCGGCGTGCGGGCGACGGGTGACACGCGTGAGGTCGCGGCTCGCCTCGCCGAGCTGACCGCGGTCGACTACGTCGTGCTCACGGCGGGCTCCTTCGACCTCCTCGTCGAGGTCGTGTGCGAGGACGACGAAGAACTCATCGGCCTCCTCAACGATGAGATCCGGACGATCCCGGGCGTCGCGAGCACCGAGACCTTCGTCTACCTGCGCCTTCACAAGCAGCGCTACGACTGGGGCACCCGCTAGACCACCGACCGAGCACCACGCCCGCCACCCCCGGAACGAGAGGCGAACACCGCATGAGCATCAACGACGAAGCCCTGCAGGCCAAGGCGAAGGACCATCTCTGGATGCACTTCGCGCGGCAGTCGACCCTGGAGACGGGTGGTGTGCCCATCATCACGAAGGGCAGCGGCCATCACATCTGGGATTCGACGGGCAAGCGCTACATCGACGGCCTGTCCGGGCTCTTCGTCGTCAACGCCGGTCACGGGCGGGAACGCCTCGCCCAGGCCGCGGCGAAGCAGGCCGCTGAGCTCGCGTACTTCCCCATCTGGTCGTACGCGCACCCCTCCGCGATCGAGCTCGCGGACCGTCTGGCCGACTACGCACCGGGCGACCTCAATCGCGTCTTCTTCTCCACGGGCGGCGGTGAGGCGGTCGAGACCGCGTTCAAGCTCGCCAAGCAGTTCTGGAAGCTGCAGGGACGCCCGACGAAGCACAAGGTCATCTCCCGCGCCGTCGCCTACCACGGCACCACGCAGGGGGCGCTCGCGATCACGGGCATCCCGGCGATGAAGGAGATGTTCGAGCCGGTGACGCCGGGCGGCTTCCGCGTGCCGAACACGAACTTCTACCGCGCGCCGCAGCACGGCGACGACCTCGAGGCCTTCGGCGTCTGGGCTGCGGATCGCATCGAGGAGATGATCCAGTTCGAGGGGCCGGAGACGGTCGCCGCAGTCTTCCTGGAGCCCGTGCAGAACGCGGGCGGCTGCTTCCCGCCGCCGCCCGGCTACTTCGCCAGGGTCCGTGAGATCTGCGACCTCTACGACGTCCTGCTCGTGAGCGACGAGGTCATCTGCGCGTTCGGCCGCATCGGTCACATGTTCGCGTGCGACGCCTACGGCTACGTCCCGGACATGATCACGTGCGCCAAGGCGATGACGAGCGGATACTCGCCGCTCGGCGCGACGATCGTGAGCGATCGCGTGTACGAACCGTTCCGCACCGGCAACGTCTCGTTCCCGCACGGTTACACATTCGCCGGCCACCCCGTCTCGGCCGCGGTCGCCCTCGAGAACCTCGACATCTTCGAGGAGGAGGGCCTGAACGAGCGCGTGCGTGAGAACTCACCGCTCTTCCGTGCCGAACTCGAACAGCTCCTCGACCTGCCGATCGTCGGTGACGTGCGCGGCGACGGGTACTTCTTCGGGATCGAACTGGTCAAGGACAAGACGACGAAGGAGACCTTCGACGACGACGAATCGGAGCGGCTGCTGCGCGGCTTCCTCTCGAAGGCCCTCTTCGAAGCCGGCCTGTACTGTCGCGCCGACGACCGCGGCGACCCCGTCATCCAGCTCGCGCCGCCGCTCACCACTGGACCGGCCGAGTTCGCGGAGATCGGACAGATCCTCCGCGGGGTGCTCACGGAGGCGTGGGCGAGGCTGTGACCGGGATCGCGGCGCCGTCCGAGGACGGCTGAACTGGAGGGAGACTCGGAAACGGGACCGACGAGCCATCCCCCCGTTCGGGTCTGGTCACGGTACTCTCGTGCCATGGCTGCGAACGGAATCGGACGCGACGCGGACGATCCGGTCGCTGCGCCGACGACTGATCCCTCGATCTCCCGGCTCGAAGCGCTCCGCGGCCAACCCGTCACGCGACTGTCCGGCTACAGCGCGCTCCCCCAGCTCCTGTTCGGGCTCGCGGTGGTCGCCGTCCTCTTCGCCACGCTGCTCTTCCAGGGCGTTGAGCACGGCTCGCTCCTCTTCTACGCCGGCATCGTCCTGGCGTTCGTGGCGACCGCGATCTCACCGATCATCCCGTGGAACCGCGTCCCGAAACTGCTCGTCATCCTGCCGATCATCGACATCATCGCGATCGAGTTCATCCGGCAGGGCGAACCGCAGGTGGGGGCAGGGCTGCTCTGGGTGTTCCCCGTCATCTGGATGTCGGCGTCGTACGGGGTGTTCGGCGCCGTCACGAGCATGGTCCTCGTGTGCATCTCCGCGTGGAGCGCTGTCCTCCTCTCGACGGCTCCGATCACGCTCGCGAGCCTGCCGCAGCTCGTCGTGCTCCCGATGGTGCTCGCGTTCGTCGCGACATCGACGACACTCACGACGAAACGCACCGAGGCCCAACGGGTCCTCCTCAACAAGCAGGCGGGCCAACTCGAGACCGCGCTGTGGCGGGCGCAGGAGCAGGAACGTCGGCTCGCGGAGATCCTCAACGCCGTCAACTTCGGCGTCGTCCGGTTCGACCGGCTCGGCGCACGCGCCATGGTCAATCGGTTCCAGGCGCGCCTGCAGGACGAACTGGGCGCGTTCTCGGATCTCGACCCTACGATCCCCGTCTGGGCGGAGGACGGCCTCGTCCCGCTCGAACCAGCCGAGAAGCCGTTCCTGCGGTCCCGTGGTGGCGAGGAGTTCGAGAACGTCGTCGTCTGGCTCGGCGAACCGGGCACGGAGCGCGTGGCGCTCGCGATGACGTCCAGACGCCTCTACGACCACGACGGCGACTATGACGGCACGGTCCTGGTCTCCCGGAATGTGACATCGGAGATCAACGCCGTGCGGGCGCGGGACGACCTCGTCGCATCGGTCTCGCACGAGCTGCGGACGCCGCTCACCTCGATCCTCGGCTACCTGGACCTCGCCCTCGACGACGAGGACCTGCCGCCGCGCGTCGCCAAGCAGCTGACGATCGCTCAGACCAACGGCGACCGACTCCTCGAACTCATCGCCGACATCCTCGCGGCGTCGCGCGACGTCAACCGCACCATGGAGCTCGACCGGGCGACTTGCGACCTCCGCGACATCGTCGAGGCGTCGATCGAGTCCCTCAGCCCCCGGGCCGACGAGCGGGGCATCACGATCGTGCGCCACGACGACGAGGACGTCGAGCTCTTCGCCGATGCCTTCCGCCTCCGTCAGGTCGTCGACAACCTCCTCTCCAATGCGATCAAGTACAACCGCGACGACGGCGAGCTGAGCATCGGTGTGACCGCGGAGGGCGACACGGCGTGGGTCATCGT
This sequence comes from Plantibacter lichenum, assembly GCF_050587525.1. NCBI lineage: Bacteria > Bacillati > Actinomycetota > Actinomycetes > Micrococcales > Microbacteriaceae > Plantibacter > Plantibacter lichenum. The sequence goes on from NZ_JBOBFT010000016.1 coordinate 12,429, forward strand.
ACGCGATGGGGGCATCGGTATCTCCGAGGAGGACCAGCCGAAGCTCTTCGAGCGGTTCTTCCGCTCCGACCTCGTCCGCAACTCGACCGTGCACGGCAGCGGGCTCGGCCTCGCGATCAGTCGCGACATCGTTCGCCTGCACGGGGGCGATCTCACCATCCACAGCGTGCTCGGCGAAGGCACCACGGCCGTCGTGCGCATTCCGAGAGGGGTCGCGGCATGAACATCGATCCGGCGACCGTCTCCATCACGACCGCGCTCGTCGTGTTCGTCACGGGCGCGACGTTCATCGTCAACACCTTCATGCGGAAGGACGACCCGAGCGGGCGCGTCTGGTCTGTCTCGTACATGGCGGGGATGTTCACGAGCTTCTCGTACCTCGTGGCCGTTCTGACACCCGGAGCGTGGTGGGCCATCGCGGCCGGCAACGCGAGCTACGTTCTGAGCATGGCGGCGCTGTGGGCGGGTGCCAGACTCTTCAACGGCAAGTCCAGCCTGCTCTGGGTCGGCCTCATCGGTTCAGCCGCGACCGCGGTCGCCGTCCTCGCCGAGGGCCCGACCGGCGGGCCGTGGGCGGGCTCCCCGGTCCTCTTCCTCGGCATTTCGGCCTTCACCGGGCTCGCCGCGACCGAGACACTCTTCGGCGCCATGCGGGACAACCCGAGTTCCAGGGGCTTCACGATCGCGCTCATGGTCGCGAGCGTCTTCTTCCTCGGCCGCTTCGCCTCGATCCTCCTCGAAGGCGTCCACGGGGACCTCTTCACGACCCTCTTCAGCACGACGGCGGCTTCGCTCCTGTTGATCGTGCTCCTCATCGTCGCCACGATCACGCTCTCCGTCATCCGCGCAGAACGGGCCGCCCCCGCCAGCCGTCGTCACGGCAGCATCGTCGCGTACACGAACGACGACGTCCTGCTCAAGGAGTCCTTCGACCGCATCGTGCGGGACTGGCTGAGCCGGGCGAACTTCCACGACGAGCAGCTCGCTGTCATGCATGTACGCCTCGACGACCTGCAGGAGATGAAGACGGCCTTCGGCTCCGGTTTCGGGAACCAGGTCGCGAACGACTTCATCGTGTCGGTTCGCCGGTACGGTCCCACGATGTCGGACATCGGCGAGGACGGCCTCGGCTGCCTCTTGATCGCGACCCCGGCCGAGCACGCGGACGATGCCCTGCAGGCCGCCCAGGGCATCCAGGACGGCCTCCTCGACCACCCGGTGGAGACGACGCCGCGCCTCCGGCCCACCGCGAGCATCGGCATCGCGCTCACGGACTTCATCGGCTACGACGTCGACACGCTTGTCGAGGCGGCGCGGTCGGCGAGCGCTCGCGCCGAAGCGGCCGGCGGCAATCGCGCGGTCATCGCCCCGTCGTCCTAGGACGGCCTCGGAGCGCGGACGGCAGAGGAACTCCTCTGCTGCGGGCTCCTCTGCTGCGGGCTCCTCGGCTGCGAGCTACTCGGCCTTCGGCGCGATCGCGACCGTGAGCGTGTCCACGGCGGTCTGCTTCGCGTACTCGCCGGAGAGCGGCGCAGCCTGGATGAGGAGCTCGTACGTGATCGAGAGCGTGACGCTCGTCGCCGCACTGTCCACCTCAGGCAGGATGAACGTCTCGCTGTAGCTGTACGGCGACTTGATGAGGTACCCGGGGTTGACGGTCGACTGGTCGGTGAACGGCGCCGGCGGGTCCAGGCGGCCCTTCGGCCCGTTGACCTCGGTCGTGAGGGTCACGCGGGAGAGGTAGACGTTCTGGCCGTCGTCCGGGGCGATCGTGCCGATGAGTGAGAAGCTGAGCGGTTTGTTCGCGGCGGCCGTCCACTCGTTCATGGGCAGCGTCGACCAGTACGTGGAGGTGAGGCTCACGGCGCCGGCGGTGAGCGTGTGGACGGCGTTGCCCGACGCGAGCTCGTTGGGGACGGACGTCACCTTCGCCGTGGAGGTCGAGGACGGACCCTTCGACGGCTTCGCCGTGCTCGCGCCTTCCCACGGAGGCGTCCCGCACGCGCTCAGTGCGACGAGGAGCACCCCGGCGACGGCGATCGAGACGGGCCGTGCGACGCGGTTCCGACCGGTTGCGCGGGCCGTGGTCGTACGAAGGCGATTCAACATCCGAGTGCTCCTTGGGGTCCTGACACCCCCACGAACGGGGGCCACAGCCAATCTTGAGGAAATCCTGAGCCGACGCTATCGCATTCACGCGGAGAACCCGCATCTGGCACGGCAGAGTGATCACTGCGACGCGAAGACGTTGCACCCGATCACTGAGGAACAGGACCCAGGATGTCTGAAATCGAAGCTCGCCCCGGTAGCGCTCGGTCGGCCGCGAAGACGACGGACGGACGATACATTCACACGCAGCCGCTTCTTGCACCCGAACTTGAAGCGTCCGCGAATGAGTTCATCGACTCCGTCAATTCGCTCCAGGAGAACCGTGCCACGATCGGGTGCATCGTCCCCGCGTACAACGAGGAGGAGACGCTCCCCCAGGTGCTCGAATCGCTCCTGGCGCAGACCCGCCTCCCCGACGTGATCCACGTCATCATCAACAACACGACGGACAAGTCGGTCGACGTCGCGGCACCGTACGCCGGTCCGCACTCGACGCTCGACGCCGAGGGCTTCGAGCAGTTCACCGAGGTCTTCATCCACGACATCGGCAAGAACCCCGACAAGAAGGTCGGCGCACTCAACTACGGCTTCACGCTCGTCGAGGGCTACGACTACCTGCTGGGCGTCGATGGCGACACGGTCGCCGAGGTCAACGCGATCGAGTCCCTCGAGGCCGAGATCGTCTCGGACACCCGCATCGGCGGCATCTCGGCGATCTACTCGATCGACGACAAGCCGTTCGCCAAGCAGCTCATGCCCGCGTTCCTCATCGCCGGCCAGCGCACGCAGTTCGCCGCGTTCAACATGCAGAACATGCTCCGTGGCCGCAACATGGCGGTCCTCGGCGGCCAGTACTCGATCTTCTCGGTGCAGGCCCTCCGCGACGCGATGGAGCAGAACCACCAGTCGACGCCGTGGGTCAAGGACTCCGAGGTCGAGGACTCGCTCCTCTCCCTCCAGATCAAGAGTGCCGGCTACCTCACGAAGATCAGCGCCCGTGCCCGTGCGGACGTCGGCGGCATGACCACCGTCCGCTCGCTCGACGCACAGCAGGTCAAGTGGAACTACGGCGCCATCGAGCTCATGTGGCCGGGACAGCGCGGCGACACGAAGGGTCAGCCGTTCCACCCGAACCTGCGCCTCCGCTGGCTCGAGAACGCCGAAATGCTCCTCAACATGGTGACGCGCGTCCTCTTCGTCGTGCTGCTCGCCGGTTCACTCTCCATCCACGCATTCGTGTTCAGCCCCGTCTGGCTCATCCCGCCGGTCGTCGCCATCCTCCTGAACCTCCGCATCGCCCTGTCGATGAAGAACCGCAACGTCCGCGACGTCCTCTTCGCCGTCCTGATCTTCCCAGCCGAGTTCTACATGTGGATCCGGATGGGCCACTTCATCCGCGCATGGACGAAGTTCGCCAGCAACAAGAAGGTCGACAACTGGGCCGAGCAGGCCAAGGCGGAGCGCGGCTCCGGCAACGCGCACCTCGCGCCGCTCCTCTTCGTCCTCGCCGCGATCATCGCGATCGTCGCCGCGTGGACCCAGCTCTCCCCCGTCGTCCAGTCCACGATCCTCTGGGCCGGCTGGCCGGTCCTCGGCATCATCACCGTCCTCCAGACGCTCAGCATGTTCGGCAAGCTGATCCGTCGTCAGCGCGGATACCGGGTGTGATGCCACTCGACCATACGGGCGTCAGCGCCGACGAGCTGAGAAGGTTGCTCCGAGAACTCTCGGGCGACCTTCTCAGCCGTCGGCGTTTCGTGCGCACCTATGTCGAGATGTGGCCGACGAGGCTCGCACGACTGACCGCCGCGATCGCGACGGCCGACCTCGAGGAGACCAAGGTCGTGCTGTTCAGCATCCGGTCCTCGAGCGTCATGCTCGGGGTCACCGGCCTGGCGGAGCTCGCCGCTGAAGGGCTGGCGGCCGTCGACCGGCAGGACCTCGCAGGATGCGCGCGCGTCCGCGATGAGCTCGCGATCGCCGGCGACGTGAGCTGCGCGCGACTGCTCGAGCTCGAGGCCGCGGAGTCGATGGCGGGTCGCTGAGCGGCGCAGGCCAAGGCAACGCAGAACACGCGGAGCAGAGCACTGCAGAGCACACGAAGCAGAGCACTGCAGAGCGGCTCCAGCGCCTCGGGACGCGCTGAAGCGCTGCTACTCGTCCGAGGTCATGCGGTAGCCGACGCCACGGACGGTCTCGATGAAGCGGGGCGCGACCGTGCTGTCCGCGAGTTTCCGACGCAGGTTGGCGAGGTGCACCTCGATGGCGCGCTTGTCCGCTTCGCTCACGTAGTAGGCCGTGATGTAGCTCTCGCCGCGCAGCATGAGGGCGAGGTCGGCCTTGCTCCGGACGCGTCGACGCGACTCCATGAGGGCCTGCAGGAGCTCGAACTCGCTGCGGGTCAGGTCGATCTCGGCGCCATCGATCTCGACGATGCGCGTGGCCGGGCTGAGCCGCAGGCCGCGATGGATGAGCCAGCCGTCCGGGTCATCGTCGTCGGCCTGAGCCGGCTGCATGATGATGGGCTGTACGGCGGGCAGGTTCGGCGCGGCGTGACGGGCGATGACGGTGGTTGGACCGGTGCCCTGCCCTTGGTCCTGGCCGCCCTGGAGCTGCTGGACGGGCTGGGACTGCTGGGCCTGCTGGGCTTCGACGAGCTGGTGCTGTTCGAGCATCTGCCCCTGCTGCGCCTGCTGCTGCGCGGGCGCCTCGGCCGGGTTCACGGGAGGCGCGTCGCCGCCGATGCGCGGTCGGCGCAGCATCGCTTCGATGCGGGCGCGCAGTTCGCGCGGACGGAACGGCTTCGTCATGTAGTCGTCGGCACCGGAGTCGAGGCCCTGCAGGGTGTCGATCTCGTCGCCGCGAGCCGTGAGCATCACGATGTACGTGTTGCTGATGGCGCGGATGCGCTTCGCGGCCTCGAAGCCGTCGATGCCGGGCATGCTCACGTCGAGCGTCGTCACGAGCGGGTTGTGCGAGCGGACCGCCTCGACGCCGTCGATGCCGTTGGCCGCGGACACGGTGTCGAATCCGGCCTGCTCGAGAACGGTTTCAAGGAGCTGGCGGATGTCTGCGTCGTCCTCGATGACGACGGCCGTCCGCCGCTCGGATGCACCCTGTGCGGTCACGATTCTCTCTCCCCGGTCGTACTCGCACATCCGGACCGGGATGTGGTCTTCACCGTCTTTACCATGCGCTGAAACCCTTGGCGAGTTCAATGGCTCGCTTCGGCCACCATACCCCAGCCTGGGGGCCACCGCCGCACTCTCCGTCGCTCTCTCCCGGGGCCTTGATCCAGAGGTTCGCGTCGAGGTGGGAGGCAGTCACCGTCAGCGGTTCGTCGCCGATCGTGCGACCGGACGGGTTGCACCATTCGCCGTTCGATCCGCTGCCGTTCCTCGAGGTGTCGATGACGAACGGCTTGCCGCCGAGCAGCTCGCTCAGCTGTGCGGCGTAGTGGAGTTCGGAGTCGGTCGCGTTGTAGTTCGAGACGTTGGTCGCGAAGCCTCTGGCGTCCTCGATCCCGGCCTCCTTGAGGAGCCCGGCCATCTCGCTCGCCGGTCGCCACGTGGAGTGGCCGCCATCGAGGTAGACGTCGGTGCCCGCCTTCGCCAGCTGCTTCGTCGCCTGCTTGAGCTGCGTCATCCGTTCGGTGCGATCGCCGCAGTCCGGCGCGAGGGCGACGGCGTCCGGTTCGAGGATGACGGCGCTGCGGTGGTCCTTGAGGCTCGACGCGATCTCGCCGACCCACGCCTGGTACTCGTCAGATGCGGTGCCGCCGGCCGACTGGTTGCCGCAGTCCCGCTGGGGGACGCCGTAGACCACGAAGACGGGCATCCGACCCTCGGTCTCGGCCTGTGCGACGATCGAGGCGACCGTGTCGGCGACCGTTGAGACCGGGTAGCGCTCGGGGAGCAGCCAGATGGCCGTCGGCTGAGCGGCGAGCTGCTTCGCCGCATGCTTCTCGGCGCCGGTCTCCTTGGCCGCCGCCTTCGCTGCGGAGGAGCCCGGGTCGACGTAGAGCTGCTGACCGGCGAACGGGCTGCCGTCCTCGGATGCGCTGCGGCTCACCATCGCGACCACGAGCGCGGCCGATGCGAGGACCACCGCGACGACGCCCCACACGATGGAGTTGCGGATGCGGCGCTTCGTACGCGTGGTTCGTGGCACCGGTCCTCCTGCGGGTTCTTGTGCAATTCTGCACGAGAATGCGGTTGCCGCACGTCACATCCTCCGTTTTCAGGAAAGACTGCCTGCCGAGCGCCTCATGCGGTCGGCGGTGAGTCTGCCGGAAAACGGAGGATGCGGGTCGTGGAGCGGATCCGGAACGCATCCTGAAACGCATCCAGGCGCGGATGCCGCCCGCACCGCCCTGGCCGGACGAGGAGGCGATCCATGCCGGCCGGGGCGGGTCCGCCGGGTCAGGACCCCGTGCCGACCACGTCGTCGTCGTCCACGAGCGCGCTCGCGAACTGGGCGTTGTAGAGCGACCAGTAGGCGCCGTGCGCGAGGATGAGCTCGTCGTGCGATCCCTGTTCGACGATCGAACCGTTCTCCATCACGAGGATGAGGTCGGCGTCGCGGATGGTCGACAGCCGGTGCGCGATGACGAAGCTCGTGCGCTCCTGGCGGAGCGCGGCCATCGCCTGCTGCACGAGGACCTCGGTCCTGGTGTCGACCGACGACGTCGCCTCGTCGAGGATGAGGACCCTCGGCCGGGCGAGGAAGGCGCGGGCGATCGTGATGAGCTGCTTCTCACCCGCGGAGACGTTGGACGCCTCGTCGTCGAGCACGGTCGCGTACCCGTCCGGGAGCGAGTGGACGAAGCGGTCGACGTACGCGGCCTTCGCAGCGTTGATGACCTCCTCGTCGGTCGCTCCCTGTCTCCCGTACCGGATGTTCTCGAGGATCGTGCCGCCGAACAGCCAGGTGTCCTGGAGCACCATGCCGGTGCGCGAACGCAGATCATCCCTGGTCATCGTCTTGATGTCGACGCCGTCGAGGAGGATCCGACCGGAATCGACCTCGTAGAACCGCATGATGAGGTTCACGAGCGTGGTCTTGCCTGCACCGGTCGGGCCGACGATCGCGACCGTGTGCCCGGGCTCCGCCACGAGGTCGAGGTGGTCGATGAGCGGCTTGTCGGGGACGTATCGGAAGGAGACGTCGTCGAACACGAGGCGGCCGTTGCCCTCCGTGGGCGACTGCGGGTCTGCCGGGTCGGCGGACTGCTCCTCCGCGTCGAGCAGCTCGAAGACGCGCTCGGCGCTCGCGACGCCCGACTGCAGGAGGTTCGCCATGGAGCCCAGCTGGCTGAGCGGCTGCGTGAACTGACGCGAGTACTGGATGAACGCCTGGACGTCGCCGAGTCGCATCGCGCCGGCCGCCACCTGCAGACCGCCGACGACGGCGATCGCCACGTAGACGAGGTTCCCGATGAACATCATGGCCGGCATGATGATGCCGGACACGAACTGCGCACCGAACGAGGCCGTGAAGAGCCGGTCGTTCTTCTCACCGAATTCGGCGATCACCTCACGCTGCCGGCCGAAGACCTTGACGAGTGCGTGACCGCTGAACGCCTCCTCGACCTGACCGTTGAGCTCCCCGGTGTGCTTCCACTGCTGCACGAACAGTTTCTGCGAACGCCTCGCGATGAGGACCGTGACGAGGAGCGTGAGGGGGATCGTGACGAGGGCGATGACCGCGAGCAGCGGCGAGATCACGAACATCATGATCATGACGCCGACGACCGTGAGCAGCGAGGTCAGCGCCTGGCTCAGCGTCTGCTGCATGCTCTGACCGATGTTGTCGATGTCGTTCGTCACACGGCTGAGGAGCTCGCCGCGCTGGACGCGGTCGAAATAGCCGAGCGGGAGCCGGTGGATCTTCGCCTCGACGTCGCCGCGGAGTCGGAACATCGTCCGCTGCACGATGCCGTTGAGCACGTACGCCTGCAGCCAGCCGAAGACGCTCGACAGGACGTAGATCGCCATGACGAGCAGCAGGATCATACTGAGCGCGCTGAAGTCGATGCCGTGGCCGGGGTTGAGGTTCATGCCGCTCAGGAGATCGGCCTGCCCCGTGTCGCCCTTCTGGCGCAGGCCCTCGATGACCTGCGCCTTGGTCGCGCCGGCGGGGAGCCCCTTCGAGACGATGCCCTCGAAGAGGATGTTGGTGCCCTCACCGAGGAGCTTCGGCCCGATGACGCTCAGCGCGACGCTGATGACGCCGAGGATCGTCACGAGGATGAGCGCGATCTTGTGGGGCGCGAATCGGCCGAGGAGGCGTTTCGCGGACGGTCCGAAGTTCATGGCCTTCTCGGCGGGCATGCCCGCGCCGCCGCCCATGGGTCCGCCGGGTCCGCGCCTGACGGGCGGGCGCGCGACCGTGGAGCTGGCGGAGGTGTTCTCCGCGTTGCCGGTGTTCCCGGCGGGTGTGCGCTCGCTCATGCTGCATCCTCCGCTGCGTGCTGCGACTCGACGATCTCGACGTACGTCGCGCACGTCTCGAGCAGTTCGTCATGGGTTCCACGACCGACGATGCGGCCGTCCTCGAGCACGAGGATCTGATCGGCGTCCATGATGGTGGACACCCGCTGGGCCACGATGATCATCGTGGCGTCGCTGACGTCCGACGCGAGGGCTTTGCGGAGCCTAGCGTCGGTCGAGAGGTCGAGCGCGGAGAACGAGTCGTCGAAGATGAAGATCTCCGGCCGCTTCACCAGGGCCCTCGCTATCGCCAATCGTTGTCGCTGCCCGCCGGACACGTTCGTGCCGCCCTGCGCGATCGGCGCATCGAGGCCTTCCGGGAGCCGTTCGACGAAGCTGCGCGCCTGCGCCGTGGTGAGCGCCGCCCACAATTCCTCGTCGGTCGCGTCCGGCTTGCCGTACCGCAGGTTGCTCGCGATCGTGCCTGAGAAGAGGAAGGGCTTCTGCGGGACGAGGCCGATGCTGCCCCACAGGAGGTCCTGGTCGAGGTCGCGGACGTTCACGTCGTCGACGATCACGCTGCCGGCGGTCGCGTCGAACAGTCGCGGCAGGAGGTTGACGAGCGTCGTCTTGCCGGAACCGGTCGAACCGATGATCGCGGTCGTGGTGCCCGGCGCCGCACGGAAGGAGATGTCGCTGAGGACGGGATCGGCCGCGCCCGGGTAGGAGAAGGAGACCGCGTCGAGGCGGACATCGCCGCTCGGCGTGACGAGCTCGATCGGGTTCGTCGGCGGAACGACGCTCGATTCGGTGCCGAGGACGGCTCCGATCCGGTCGGCGCAGACCGCGGCGCGCGGAATCATGACGGCCATGAACGTGGCCATCATGACGGCCATGAGGATCTGCATGAGGTACTGCAGGAAGGCGGTGAGCGTGCCGATCTCCATCGAACCGTCGTCGATGCGGAAGCTGCCGAACCATAGGACGGCGACGCTGGACGCGTTGAGCACGAGCATCACGATCGGGAACATGAGGGCCATGAGCCGTCCGGCCTTGAGCGCCGTGTCCGTGACCTCCTCGTTGGCGACGGCGAAGCGCTTCCGCTCGACGTCCTCCTTCACGAAGGCCCGGATGACGCGGATGCCGGAGAGCTGCTCGCGCAGGATCTGGTTGATGCGGTCGATGCGGGCCTGCATCAGACGGAAGAGCGGGACCATGCGGACGACGATGAGCCCGACCGCGATGAGCAGGATCGGGATGCTGACCGCCATGAGCCACGAGAGCTCGAGGTCCTGCCGGAGCGCCATCACGACGCCGCCGACCGCGAGGATCGGTGCGGAGACCATGAGCGTGAACGTCATGAGCACGAGCATCTGCACCTGCTGCACGTCGTTCGTGTTGCGGGTGATGAGCGACGGCGCCCCGAACTGGGCCACCTCACGCTCGGAGAACTCCGACACCCTCGTGAAGACCGCGCCACGCAGGTCTCGACTCATCGCCATCGCGGCACGGGCTCCGAAGTACACGGCAGCGATCGCGCAGATCACCTGGGCGAGCGTCACGAGGAGCATGACCATGCCGGTGCTCAGGATGTACTGCGTGTCGCCTTTGGCGACGCCCTGGTCGATGATGTCGGCGTTGAGCGTCGGCAGGTAGAGGGACGCGATGGACTGCGCGAGCTGGAGCACCACGACGGCGAGCACGAGCGGCCAGTACGGCCGCAGGTACGTCACGCAGAGGCTCCAGAGCATGGGGCCGTCCTTCCGCTTGGCGCGGGGTGGACCGGCGGCGTCGGTTGACGGACCCGTTGTGGGTTGGGCGGTGGTGGTCATACGAACTCCCGATCGATGCGAGTGACGAGCGGAGCGGTGTTGGAGGCGACATCGCTGGGCTGAGCGGTGCTGGGTGGAGCGGTACTGGGTGGAGCGGTACCGGTTGGAGCGGTACCGGGTGAAGCGGTACCGGGTGAAGCGGTGTTGGATGGAACGGGGACGGAGGAAGCTGGCAGGACGGACGACGTGTCCGAGCTCGGAGGCGTCCCGACGACGCCGTAGAGGAAGATCGCGGTCAGTTCGTCGTCGTCGAACTCGGTGCCCTCGTTGAGCGGTTCGACGGACGACGCGAAGGCGAGGAGCCGCGCGATGTGGGCGACGCGGACGGGCGGCCAGTTCAGCTGGTCGCGATGCGGTTCGAGAACGCTCTCGATGATCGTCGCGAACTCCATGCGCGCCTCGCGGCCGGGCGGCGGTCCGGAGTGCTCCCCCGCCGACATGATCCGGAAGACGCCGCGGAACCGTTCGCGGAGCGCGATGAGCATCGTGCGGATCTGCCGCTCGACGGGCCACTCCTGATCGATGCTGCGGAGCTCCTTCCGCAGCGGTTCCGGGTCGAGGTAGGCGACGATCGCGGCGCGGATGATCGCCTCCTTGTCGCCGAACGCCCGGAACAGGGTCCCCTCAGCGACGCCGGCGGCCTCGGCGATCTGCTTCGTCGTGATGTCCCGGCCGTGCTCGAGCAGGAGCGGGACGACGGCCGCGGCGATCATCGCCCGCCGGTCGTCGGCGGGCATCGGGGCTGCACGGCCGCTCGGCGTCGTGCGCGGGGCCGGATCGGTCTCCTGGATGTCCACGCGATGATCATAAGTGAGTGAGCGCTCACTCGCAATGCAGGACACCCTCATCCACACCTCGGCCGCCGGACGCAAGGGGTGGAATCCATCAGCCGGCTTACTTATCGTCGTCCCGTGCCCTGTTCTCCGGACACGACCGGACACGACCGGTCACGGCGAGATACGACGCCGGGACACAGACACAGCGACCCAGAGGAGACGATGATGACCGATACCGCGCAGCACGTCACGGCACCCAGTGCCGAGGCCAGGAGCATCGAGCCGAGCACGGGACGAGCCGTCGTGCAGGACTCCACCGGACGTTCTGCGCTCGCCCTCGTGTGCTTCATCGTGATCGCCTTCGCGGTCGCCGCGTTCGGTTCCCTCTTCACCTTCCAGAACGTCGACGGCTGGTACGCCTCCGCCGACAAGGCCTTCTGGAACCCGCCCAACCAGCTCTTCGGCCCGGTCTGGAGCGTGCTGTACCCAGTCATGGCGGTCGCCGCATGGCTCGTCTGGCGTCGCCGCCGCGACGGAACCCCCGAGGTGAGCGATGAAGCCCGCCGCGCGCTCACCGTCTACATCATCCAGTTGGCCCTCAACTCGATCTGGACGCCGTTCTTCTTCGGCCTCTACCCGTCGATCGGCGCACCCGCGCTGTGGATCGCGCTCGTCGTCATCCTGCTGCTCGACATCGCCGTCCTCGCGACCATGCTGTCGTTCTGGGAGGTCTCGAAACTCGCGGCCGTGCTCCTCATCCCCTACTGGGCGTGGATCCTCTTCGCAACGACGCTCAACTGGGCGCTCGCGGCCCTCAACTCCTAGGCGCAGATCGAGAAGCGCACTGAGGCGGACGGGCCGCGGCATCAGCGCTCGCTCTGCCGCCGGATCAGGGGTTCACCGGTCTCACAGCACATGACGGGCGACAGCGCAACGTTGTTGGTCCGGAACCGTTTCCGTAGGGTTGGAGCGATCGCCGGGGACGATTTCCGGCGGCGAACCGGGAGCAGGACGCACGATGAGCGCACGAACACCGAGACCGAAGACCGCGAAGGCGCGCTCGAAGACCACTTCCCCCACCACGACGAGCGGCACGTCCGACGACACCATCGGCACGGGCAGCTCGGACGACGGCTCCGGGACCGTCACTCCCCCGACACGCTTCAACCCGTGGGTCCTCTGGCCGGCCCTCGCCGTCATCCTCTCGGTCGCGATCTTCTCGATCGTCTTCCCGGCACAGGCCGAAGCGGTCTTCGGCGCCATCCAGAGCGGCATCATCGGCAGTCTCGGCTGGTACTACGTACTGCTCGTCGCCGCGTTCGTCGTCATCGCCATCGTCTTCGCGGTCTCGAAGTTCGGCGACATCAAGCTCGGCAAGGACGACGAGGAGCCGGAGTTCAAGCTCCTCTCCTGGTTCTCGATGCTGTTCGCCGCCGGCATGGGCATCGGCCTCGTCTTCTACGGCGTCGGCGAACCCCTCACCCACTTCCTCGATCCCCGCCCGGGCGTCGTCGGTTCGCAGCAGGCGCTCGCCCAGCAGGCGATGACGCAGACCTACCTCCACTGGGGTCTGCACGCGTGGTCGATCTATGCCGTCGTCGGTGTGGCGCTCGCCTACGCCGTGCACCGCAAGGGCCGGCCGATGTCGATCCGCTGGGCCATCGAACCGCTCCTCGGCAAGCGCGTCGAAGGCGGCTGGGGCAACGCGATCGACTCGATCGCCGTCATCGGGACGGTCTTCGGCGTCGCGACCTCGCTCGGCCTCGGCGTGCTGCAGATCTCCGCCGGCCTCGGCTACACGGGGATCGCGGAACCGGGTCTCGTCACGCAGATCATCCTCATCCTCGTGATCACGGGCGTCACGATCTTCTCCCTCGTGTCCGGCGTCCACAAGGGCATGAAGTGGCTGTCGAACACGAACCTCATCCTTGCGGCGCTCCTGCTCGTGTTCGTCCTCTTCGCCGGCCCGACCCTCTTCCTCCTGCGCGAGTGGGTGCAGGCGATGGGCGCCTACCTGCAGAACGTCGTCGGCCTCACCTTCAACGTCTCCGCGTACCAGGGCGCAGCCGGTGAAGCGTGGCAGGCGTCGTGGACGACGTTCTACTGGGGCTGGTGGATGTCGTGGGCGCCGTTCGTCGGTGTCTTCATCGCGCGCATCTCGCGCGGTCGCACGGTCCGCCAGTTCATCCTCGGCGTGCTCCTCGTCCCGACGCTCCTCACGTTCCTGTGGTTCGCGGTCCTCGGGGGAACGGCCATCATGCAGTCGCTCCAGGGACGTGACTTCAGCGGCGCGGACGGGCCCGTCGACCTCAACACGGCGCTCTTCAACATGCTCGCGGGGCTGCCGGGCGGCAACATCGCCACGATCGGCGCGATCCTGCTCATCCTGCTGTTCTTCGTCACCTCGGCGGACTCCGGTTCGCTCGTGATGGGCATGCTCACGACGGGCGGCACGGAACCGCGCAACCGGGTGCGGATCGCCTGGGCGGTCGTGACGAGTGTGCTGTCGATCGCACTGCTCATCGCCGGTGGGCTGGCGTCCATGCAGACCGCGGCGATCATCACCGCCCTCCCGTTCAGCGTCGTGATCATCCTCATGTGCATCTCGAGCTTCAAGGCGTTCCAGGCCGAGGTCGTCGCGGAGACGGCGATCAAACGACGGCTGTTCCGCGAGCGGCTCACGAGATCGGTCTCGGCCGGCGTCACCGATCGGGTCGCCGAAGACGTTGCAGAACGGGTGAGCGAACAGCTCTCCGGGCAGTTGACCGAGCAGCTCACCGAGACGTTCACGGCGGCACTCGACCTCGAGGCGGTGCGTCAGGACACGCTGCGCGCCGAGGCCGTCGAAGACCTCACCGCGGCGAACGAGGCCGCGAACGACTCGACTGCGACAGCCGTCTCACGGGCGGCTACGCCTCCGGACGAGCCTCCGGCGGGAACAACTCCGAGATCTCGGTGATCTCCGCCGCGGTGGGCGTCCAAGCGGCGCCCGCTGCGGCATTGCCGCGAATCTGCTCCGGCGTCGTCGCCCCCGCGATGACGCTGCTCATGACGGGCTGCGCGAGCAACCAGCCGAACGTCGCTTCCAACATCGTGATGCCGCGCTCGTCGCAGAACGCCTGGAAGCGCTCGATGTCATCCCACGGCGCCGCGTCCAGCAGGTGCTTGCGCTGACGGATGAGCCGGCTGTCCGACGGGCCGCCCGATCGCGTGAACTTGCCCGTGAACAGCCCGTTGTAGAGCGGGAAGTAGGGCAGGAATCCGATGCCGGTGCGCTCGATGGCCGGGAAGAGTTCGTCCTCCGCCTGCCGCACGAGCAGGCTGTACTCGTTCTGCGCGGAGACGAACGCCGTGTGCTGCTGCGCCTTCGCTGCCCAGTCGGCGTCGACGAGCTGCCACGCGGCGAAGTTGGAGTGGCCGTAGTAGCGGATCTTGCCCTCCGCCACGAGCTCGTCGAGCGCGCCGAGCGTCTCCTCGACGGGTGTGTTCGGGTCCGGGGTGTGGAGCTGGTACAGGTCGATCCAATCGGACCGCAGACGGCGGAGCGATCCCTCGACCGCGAGCTTGATGTATCGCCTGGACCCCTTCGCGCCCCAGTGCGGAACGGGGCTGTCGAATGCCTCGTGGCCGAACTTCGTGGCCACGACCACCCGGTCCCGGCGGTCGCCGAGCGCGTTGCCGAGCATCGTCTCGCTCAGGCCGTAGGACTTCCCGTAGATGTCTGCGGTGTCGAAGAGCGTGACGCCGGCATCGATCGCCGCGTCCACGACGGCATCGGTCCCCGCCTGTTCCTCCGTGACGGTGCCTGAGCGACCGAAGTTGTTGCAGCCGATGCCGACGGCGGAGACGCGGAGGCCGCTGCGGCCCAGGGAACGGAAGGAAGTGTCAGCCATGCTCCCAGGCTAGCCCTGCGACCCGAACGGACCCTGCGGCCCGCCGGGGTGCTGCGGCTGTTGTGGCTGGCGCCGCTGGCCGTCGTGCCGTGGCGGGAACTGCCCGGGGTACGGGTTCGACGGGGAGCCCCAGCCTTCGAGGGGCATCGGGTAGCCGCGCTGGGCGATGAGCCACGGTTCGTACCGTGCCTGGCCGAAGCCCAGGATGAGCGCCCAGACCACTGGCAGGAAGATCCCGAGCACGAGGAAGCCGGTGTCCTTGCGGAAGGCGATGTTCGTCCGGTTCATGCCGATGTACAGGAAGACGAGCGTCACGATCGAGCCGTACGGGATCAGGATGCACAGCGCCCACCACCCGCTCTGCCCGCCGAGGCGTAGCCACGTCCAGTACTGGTAGACCGGCACCCACGCCTTCCAGCGTTCGATGCCGACCTTGGCGAAGAGCGCCTGAAGCGCGATTCCGAGGATGACGTAGGTGATGGCGAAGGTCACGAGCAGGATCACGCCGGTGACGAACAGGATCGTGAAGACCATCGCGGCGACGCGGCCGGAATCGGGGTGCGGGTCCGGAACGGTGGCCAGCGCCGTGGCGAGCGCGGATCCGGTCAGCGACTGGTCGAGCAGCTGGTGCAGTGGCATCGTGGGACTCCCCTGGTCGTCGGCGTGGCCAGCCTAGTCCGGACGCGGCCCGAGACTGCTCCACAGGCCGCGATTTCGCGGAGTCGTCCACAGATCGCTTCCGCAGCCTGCGGGAGCCTGAGGACCGCTCGTAGCGTCGGAGCATGACAACGAACAGCACGACAACGACCAGCACGATCACAACCGCGACTCCCCCGCAGACGCCGGATCTCCTCACGAGCTTCGTCCGGATGCCGAGTCCCATCGGCAGGCTCCAGCTCGTGTCGGACGGCCACGTCCTCACCTCGGTGAGCATCGAGCAGAACGGCGACCTCCCGTTCGATGGGCTCGACGAACGGCCGGACGAACTCCTCCTCGGTGCGGTCGATGAACTCGAGGCCTACTTCTCGGGCGATCCGGCAGGATTCTCCGTTCCGATCGGTCCGGCCGGGACGCCCTTCCAGCAGGCGGTCTGGCACGAACTCGCCGCGGTTCCGTTCGGGACGACGACGAGCTACGGGCACCTCGCGATGGCGGCGGGCGCGCCGCTCGGCGGACGAGCGGCAGGGCAGGCGGTCCGGGCGAATCCAGTGGCCGTCCTGATCCCGTGCCATCGGGTGCTCGCATCGGGAGGACGGCTCACCCCATACGCTGGAGTGAACCGCTCCGGCGGCAACGGACCGGCCACCAAGGAGTGGTTGCTGGCTCACGAAGGGATCGAGTACCGCACATGACCGAACGCGCACCGCTCATCGTGGGAGATGACGGCCGATCCCGCTGCTCATGGGTTGGCATCGACCCCGAGTATCAGCGGTACCACGACGAGGAGTGGGGAACCGCGCTCATCGGCGATCAGCGGGTGTTCGAGAAGATCAGCCTCGAAGGCTTCCAGGCAGGACTCTCCTGGATCACGATCCTGCGGAAACGCCCCGCCTTCCGGGAGGTCTTCCACGACTTCGACATCGCCGCCGTCGCCGCGATGACGGACGACGACGTCGAGACGCTCCTCCAGGACGCGCGAATCATCCGGCACCGAGGCAAGATCACCGCGGCCATCAGCAACGCACGCACGACGCTCGCCCTGGGCGAGAGCCTGTCCGACCTCGTGTGGAGCTTCGCGCCCACGGGCACGCTGCGGCCCCGACCCGTCGTCTGGGAGGATGTGCCCGCGGTCACCCCGGAGTCCACGGAGCTGAGCAAGACGCTCCGGAAACGAGGCTACAAGTTCGTCGGGCCCACAACGATGTACGCGCTCATGCAGTCGGCCGGGCTCGTGGACGACCATTTCGCAGGGTGCTGGCGCGCGGCCTGATCGACCCGGTCCGGGAGACCTGGCCTGCGCGACGCGGTCTGCGCTGCCCTGGCCGGCCCAGCTCCGGCCGGCCCAGTTCAGGTCAGCCCAGCTCCGGCCGGCCCAGTTCAGGTCAGCCCAGCTCCGGCAGGCCGTGCCCGGCCTGCGCGACCCGGCCTGCGCCGTCGGTGCCCGAGTTCCGGCCAGCTCAGACGACGAGGGCCAGTTCGGCCGGCAGTCCTCCGCGATCAGCATCGGGCTCACCGTGGGGTTCCAAGCGGAATCCGGCGATGGCCGCCCAGTCGACGAGTTCGTCGATCGTCTGGAAATCCAGACCAGCATCGAGCAACGCCCTCGTGAACCGGCCCTTCGCCTGCTTGTTGAAGTGGTTGAGGGCACGGCGGGCGCCGTCTGGCCCCTCGGTGAGCACCCGGAGGAACACGGCACCGGGCCGCACGGGCACCGGACCGAGCCCGACGTACCCCTCCGAACGAAGGTCGAGGAGCAGCCCTGTCGTCGCAGCGAGTTCCGCCGCGACAGGCGCCGCCCAGTGACGACGCAGCACGAACCCGGGCACACGCGAATCGTGCGACAGTCGGTACGCGGGGACCTCGTCGAGCCCGCCGACGGGCCCGAGCAGCGCGGAGTGCACCACGAGGTGCTCGCCCGCGAACGCGCGAGCGGCATCCGACAGGCTCGGGGCGTCCAGGCCGTCGTAGAGCACACCCGTGTACCGGTCGATCGCCGGCATCGTCGGCGAGGAAGCGAGCACGCGGTTGCGCGCCACTTCACCGTGCTGCTTCGGACCGAGCTTCAACGCCGTGATCGTCGCCGCCTCATCGGAAGCGAGGGACACAACAGCATCGACGAGTTCACCGCGCAACGACGAGAGCCCCGGAAAGCGCAGGTTCGCACAGTCCAGGGCTCTTCCGCCGCCGCCGTCCCGCTTCGTCTCCGAAGGGGGAAGGAGGATCAGCACTCGGCTACGAGTTGCTCACGAGGGTGGCGTTGCCGGCCACCACCGTGACGGTGTTGTTCTCGACGGAGAGGAAGCCGTCTTCCGCGTTCGCGACGACCTTCGAGCCGTCGTCGAGCGTGACGCGCACCTCACCGGAAGCGAGGATGGCAAGCATCGGCTCGTGTCCGGGAAGGATACCGATCTCGCCGTCGACGGTCTTCGCGATCAGCTGGCGCGCCTGGCCGGACCACACTTCGTGGTCGGCCGCGACGACGCTCACGGTCAGAGGAGCGGAGGCCATGATTAGCCGTTCTCCTTCTGGATCTGCGCCCAACGCTCTTCGACGTCGTTGATGTCACCGACGTTGAAGAAGGCCTGCTCGGCCACGTGGTCGAACTCGCCCTTGGCGATCGCGTCGAAGGACTCGATCGTGTTCTTCAGCGGAACCGTCGAACCCTCGACACCGGTGAACTTCTTCGCCATGTAGGTGTTCTGCGAGAGGAACTGCTGGATGCGGCGCGCACGCGACACCGTGACCTTGTCCTCTTCCGAGAGCTCGTCGACACCGAGGATCGCGATGATCTCCTGCAGTTCCTTGTTCTTCTGCAGGATCTGCTTGACCGTCGTGGCCACGCGGTAGTGGTCGGCGCCCAAGTAGCGGGGGTCGAGGATACGGCTCGTGGAGGTCAGCGGGTCGACGGCCGGGTAGAGGCCCTTCGATGCGATCTCACGCGAGAGCTCGGTCGTCGCGTCGAGGTGCGCGAACGTCGTTGCCGGAGCCGGGTCGGTGTAGTCGTCGGCAGGAACGTAGATGGCCTGCAGCGAGGTGATCGAGTGACCACGCGTCGAGGTGATGCGCTCCTGGAGGAGACCCATCTCGTCAGCGAGGTTCGGCTGGTAGCCGACGGCGGAAGGCATACGACCGAGCAGGGTCGACACCTCGGAACCGGCCTGCGTGAAGCGGAAGATGTTGTCGATGAACAACAGCACGTCCTGCTTCTGCACGTCACGGAAGTACTCCGCCATGGTCAGAGCCGAGAGGGCGACGCGCAGACGCGTTCCCGGCGGCTCGTCCATCTGGCCGAAGACGAGGGCGGTCTTCTCGAAGACGCCTGCTTCTTCCATCTCGTGGATGAGGTCGTTGCCCTCACGGGTGCGCTCACCGACACCGGCGAACACCGACACACCACCGTGGTCCTGCGCGACGCGCTGGATCATCTCCTGGATGAGGACGGTCTTGCCGACACCTGCACCACCGAAGAGGCCGATCTTGCCACCGAGGACGTACGGCGTGAGGAGGTCGATGACCTTGATGCCGGTCTCGAACAGCTGCGTCTTGGACTCGAGCTGGTCGAATGCCGGCGGCTGACGGTGGATCGGCCAGCGCTCGGTGATCTCGATCTGCTCGCCCGGCTCAGCGTTGAGCACCTCGCCGAGGACGTTGAAGACCTTGCCCTTGGTGACGTCGCCGACGGGAACCGAGATCGGCTCGCCCGTGTCGGTGACTTCCTGGCCGCGGACCAGACCGTCGGTCGGCTTCAGCGCGATGGCGCGAACCACGTCATCGCCGAGGTGCTGTGCGACCTCGAGCGTGAGGACCGAGGTCTCCTCGCCGATGGTGACGTTGGTCTTCAGCGCGTTGTAGATGCCGGGAATGGCATCGTGCGGGAACTCGATGTCGACGACGGGGCCCGTCACTCGCGAGATTCGGCCGATGGCGCCGGCCTTCACCGCGGCAGCGCCCTGCTCGGCAGTTGCGTTGGGGGTCATGTTCTTTTCTCTTCTCTGTCTCTACAGATACGTGTGCGTGTTACTTGGCGGACGAGAGCGCGTCAGCGCCACCGACGATTTCGGAGATCTGCTGCGTGATCTCGGCCTGCCTGGCGTTGTTGCGAAGGCGCGTGTAGTCGGTGATGAGCTTCTCGGCGTTGTCGCTCGCGGACTTCATCGCCTTCTGCGTTGCAGCGTGCTTCGCAGCGGACGACTGCAGCAGAGCGTTGAAGATGCGGCTCTCGATGTACGTCGGGAGGAGTGCATCGAGCACGCTCTCGGCGTCCGGTTCGAATTCGTAGAGCGGGAGGACCGAACGATCGGTGGGCTCCTCCACACCTTCCACGACCTCGAGCGGCAGGAGACGGACGACCTCCGGGGTCTGCGTCATCATGCTCACGAGGCGGTTGTAGACGATGTGGATCTCGTCGACGCCGCCGTCCTTCGCGTCCTTCAGGAAGGCCTCGAGGATGGCTGCGCTGATCTCCTGCGCGGTGGCGAAGTCGGGGTTCTCGGTGTTGCCGACCCACGATCCGGCCGACTCGCGCCGACGGAAGGTGAAGTAGGCGACGGCCTTGCGACCCACGAGGTAGTGCGTGACTTCCTTGCCCTGACTCTGCAGCAGTTCGGTCAGCTCGCTGGCTTCACGGAGGACCTGCGAGTTGAACGCGCCGGCGAGGCCGCGGTCCGAAGCGAACACGACGACCGCAGCGCGCTCAACCTTCTCCGGCTCGGTCGTGAGCACGTGGTCGACGTTCGAGTACGTCGCGACGGCGGACACGGCCCGAGTGATCGCACGAGAGTACGGTCCGGATGCCGCCACCCGCGCCTGCGCCTTCTGAATGCGCGACGCGGCGATGAGCTCCATCGCCTTCGTGATCTTCTTGGTCGTCTGCGCAGACTTGATCTTCTGCGTGTAGACCCGGAGTTGAGCGCCCATGGGCTAGCGGCGACCCTTCACGATCTTCTCCTGGTTGACGTCTTCAACCGGGAGCTCCTCAAACTGTTCGGAGCCGAGGGACTTGCCCTCGCTCGTCTGGAACTCGAGGGCGAACTTGTCGACCTCGGTCTCCAGGGTCGCGACCGTCGCGTCGTCGAGCACGTTCGTGTCGCGCAGCGTGGTCAGGACGTCGGTGTTGCGGCCGAGGTAGTCGAGCAGTTCGCGCTCGAAGCGCAGCACGTCCTCGACGGGCACCTCGTCGAGCTTGCCCTTGGTTCCGGCCCAGATCGAGACGACCTGCTCCTCGACGGGGTACGGCGAGTACTGCGGCTGCTTGAGCAGCTCGGTGAGGCGTGCGCCTCGGGCGAGCTGACGGCGGCTCGTCGCGTCGAGGTCGGACGCGAACATCGCGAAGGCCTCGAGCGAGCGGTACTGGGCCAGTTCCAGCTTCAAGGTTCCGGAGACCTTCTTGATGCTCTTGACCTGGGCGTCGCCACCGACGCGGGAGACGGAGATACCGACGTCGACCGCGGGACGCTGGTTGGCGTTGAAAAGGTCGGACTGGAGGAAGATCTGGCCGTCGGTGATCGAGATCACGTTGGTCGGGATGTACGCCGAGACGTCGTTGGCCTTGGTCTCGATGATGGGCAGACCCGTCATCGAACCGGCGCCGAGCTCGTCGGACAGCTTCGCGCAACGCTCCAGCAGACGGGAGTGCAGGTAGAAGACGTCACCGGGGTATGCCTCACGTCCCGGCGGACGGCGCAGGAGGAGCGAAACGGCACGGTAGGCCTCGGCCTGCTTCGACAGGTCGTCGAAGATGATGAGGACGTGCTTGCCGCCGTACATCCAGTGCTGGCCGATGGCCGAACCGGTGTAGGGCGCGAGGTACTTGAAGCCGGCGGGGTCGGATGCGGGCGAGGCGACGATCGTCGTGTACTCGAGCGCTCCGGCCTCTTCCAGGGCACCCTTCACCGAAGCGATGGTGGAGCCCTTCTGGCCGATGGCGACGTAGATGCAGCGGACCTGCTTGTTCGGGTCGCCCGTCTCCCAGTTGGCCTTCTGGTTGATGATCGTGTCGATCGCGATGGCCGTCTTACCGGTCTGGCGGTCGCCGATGATGAGCTGACGCTGACCGCGGCCGACGGGGATCATGGCGTCGATCGCCTTGATGCCGGTCTGGAGCGGCTCGTGGACCGACTTGCGCTGCATGACGCCGGGGGCCTGCAGCTCGAGAGCGCGGCGACCTTCCGATGCGATGTCGCCGAGTCCGTCGATCGGGTTGCCGAGCGGGTCCACAACGCGGCCGAGGTAGCCGTCGCCGACGGGAACCGAGAGGACTTCGCCCGTACGGGTGACCTCGAGGCCTTCGACGATGTTGCCGAACTCGCCAAGGACCACGACGCCGATCTCGTTCTCGTCGAGGTTCAGGGCCAGGCCGAGGGTGCCGTCCGCGAAGCGGAGGAGCTCGTTGGCCATGGCGCCCGGGAGGCCTTCGACGTGTGCGATGCCATCAGCAGCGTCGATCACGTGACCGACCTCGGTCGCCGCGGCCTTGCCGGGCTCGTAGGCCTTGACGAAGTCCTTGAGAGCATCCCGGATCTCGTCCGGGCTGATCGTGAGTTCTGCCATCATGTTCCTTTTGGTTGTGGAACCCTTCGGTTCCGAGAGGTGCGATCCGTCAGGATCAACGTCTGAGTTGTGGTGGCCGTCGGGTCAGCTGGCGAGCTTGAGACGGAGGTCGTTGATGCGGGCTGCGAGACTGCCGTCGATGACGTCGTCTCCCACCTGCACGCGGATGCCGCCGACGACGGCGGGGTCGATCACCTGGTTGATCTTCACCTTGCGCCCGGTGCTGGTCGCGAGGTACCGCTCGAGACGCTGCAGCTGGGCTGCCGCGACCGGTGAGGCCGACGTGACCGTCGCGACTGCGAGGCCCTGCTGGTCTGCGACGATCGAGGCGGCGTAGCGGAGCAGTTCGCCGATGCGGCGGCCGCGAGGCTGCTGCACGAGCTGGCTGACGATGCTGACCGTCTCGGGGCTGCCCTTGCCGGCGAGCAGCGAGGCGACGAGGGCTGCTTTGGCCTCTGCGCTGCCAAGCTTGCTGCTGAGGGCCAGTTCGAGCTCGTTGTTGCTGCTGACGACGTTGCCGAACTCGAACAGTTCGGCTTCGATGTCGCCCTGCGCACCGGCCGAGATCGATGCGGCGCGGAGGCCGATCTCCTCGATGCCGGCGAGCAGGTCGTTCTCGCTCGACCAGCGGCTCGAGACCACGGTCCTCAGCAGACCGAGCGCGGGGGCGCCCAGCTGGGATCCGAAGATGCGGTCGACGACTGCCGACTTGGTGCCGCCTTCGGCAGCCGGGTCGCTGAGTGCTGCACTCAGGTGCGTCGAGTTGCCGATGGCCCGGCCGGCTGCGAACAGTCCGTCCGCGGTGGCCAGATCGGCGCCCGCGCCGAGGGCGGCGAGGGCGTCCTTCGACGAGGCGAGTGCTTCTCTGGTCGCGCTTCCCATTACTGTGCTGCCTTCTCCGACGCTTCGAGGTCGGCGAGGAACCGGTCGACCACGGCCGTGGCCTTCGCGTCGTCGTTCAGCGTTTCGCCGATGACGCCGCTTGCGAGATCGAGGGCGAGGGTGCCCACCTCTGCGCGGAGCGACACGACGGCCGCCTGGCGCTCGGCTTCGATCTGCGTCTGAGCGCTCGCGGTGACGCGAGCGGCTTCGACGGTTGCCTGGTCCTTGAGCTCGGCCAGGATCTTCTGGCCGTCGACACGAGCCTGCTCGCGGATGCGGCCTGCCTCCTGTCGGGCTTCGGCCAGCTGAGCGTTGTACTGCTCGAGCGCGGCTTCTGCCTGCTTCTGCGCCTCGTCCGCCTTGGCGATGTTGCCCTCGATGGCCGCAGCGCGGTCGTCGAGCAGCTTCTGCACCTTGGGCAGGATCATCTTCCAGAAGAAGATCAGGATGATGAGGAAAGCGAGCGCCGACCAGACGATGTCGTAGAGCTCAGGAAACAGCGGGTTGTGCGTTGCCGCTTCCTCCGCTGCAGCTGTAATCACTGCGTGTGACATCGTTCCTCCTTCTGAGGTGTGAAAGAGGGTTTACTGGAAGATGTAGAAGGTCGCGATACCGATGAACGCGAGCGCTTCGGTGAAGGCGATACCGATCCACATGAGGACCTGGAGACGGCCGCCCAGCTCGGGCTGGCGAGCGGTGCCTTCGATCGTCTTGCCGACGACGATACCCACGCCGATGGCGGGGCCGATGGCTGCGAGGCCGTAACCGACCGTCGCGATGTTTCCGTTGATAGCAGCGAGAACGGTAGTGGCGTCCACGTTATTTCCTTCCGATGTGTGAGCAGGCGGTGTGCCTGGCTCCGATTAGTGCTCTTCTGCGACCGCGAGCTGGATGTAGACCGCGGTGAGGAGGGTGAAGACGTATGCCTGGAGGACGGCCACCAGGAGTTCGAACAGGGTGAAGGCGAAGCCGAAGGCGAACGTTCCGACACCCAGCAGGGCGAACCAGCCGCCGAGGTTGAAGATGAAGAACTGCGTTGCTGCGAAGAACAGCACGAGCAGGAGGTGACCGACGACCATGTTCATGAGAAGTCGGAGGGTCAGCGTGAGTGGCCGGATGATGAAGGTCGAGACGAGCTCGATGGGCGTCACGATGATGTAGACGGGCCACGGCACACCTGCCGGGAAGAGCGAGTTCTTGAAGAACTTCGCTGGGCTCTTCCGGATGCCGGCGTAGATGAAGGTGATGTACGACACGGCGGCGAGGACGAGCGGCACACCGATGACGGACGTTCCGGCGAGGTTCAGGCCGGGGATGATGCCCGTGAGGTTCATCACGATCACCATAAAGAAGATGGTGGTCAGGATGGGCAGGAACCGCTTCCCATCCTTCTTGCCGAGGAGGTCTTCCGCGATGTTGATGCGGACGAAGTCGAGGGCCATCTCTGCGAGGCTCTGCGCCCGGCCGGGGATGAGCTTCATCTTGCGCGTCGAGAGCCAGAAGAACAGCAGGATCGCCAGCACCGCGATGAAACGGATGATGATGATGCGGTTGATGGCGAACGGCGTTCCCTCGAACAAGATGATGTCGGGGAAGAATTCATCGATGGACGGCCCGTGGAACTGACCATCATTGGCGGCCATCGGGACGAGCAGGTGCAAGGCGTTAGCGAACAGCACGTATCTCCTGTTTCGGGGCGTGGAGCGCGGCTCTCGCGACGACGAACGGGGGGAATGTATCCTCTCTGCACGCCGAAGCGCGTTCAGGGGGAGGATTCACGGACAACTCTAGCAAGGAATTCAGCCTCCGACGAACCCAGGAGCCGCTTTCTGCATGAGGATTCCGCATTTTTTTGCGCGGAACGCTCACGAGACGCTCGATGGATGCCGTTCGGGGCATGCGTTCAACCGCCCTGGTTCTCGTCGGGCTTCGGCAGCACGTCGTGCGAGACGTACGGCACCCGCACCTTGGCAGCGACGATCGCGTCGACCACGAGCGAACCCACGACCCCGACGATCACGCTGATGAAAAGCACGGGGGCGTTGACCCACGGCTGATCCTTCAGGATGAAGCCGAGGACGAGGAAGAGGACGAACTTCAGGAGCCAGCCGCCCATGACGACACCGAAGAAGATCGCGACGAAGAATTCACGACCGATGTAGCGGTTGGCGAAGAGGATGCTGCCGGCGGTGATGCCGAGGAAGACGAGGGCCATGGCGGTGCCGAGCAGGGCGCTCGTGAGGCCGCGCGTGCCGTCGAGCGAGAAGCCGATGATCCCTCCCACGACCGCGATCACGAGGGCGAGGAGCGCGCCCCATTTGAGGGCGGCCTTGAACACTGCATTGGAATTCATGGGGTGTCTTTCTTGGCGATGGTGTCGAGGACCACGTCGGGAACCGGGGCGTCGGGGCTACGGCCTTCCGACGCTTCGTCCAAGCGATCGTACTCGACGAGTCCGAGTGAATCCTCGGCGTCGTGCTCGAGCACCTGTGCGGCGCGCTCTGCGCGGCGTCGTTTGCCGATGGGCGCGAGCGTGAACGCCGTGCAGGCGACGACGCCGACGACGACGAAACTGAGCGCGACCCACGTCTGCACGGCGAAGAACAGGAGGCAGCCGACGGAGATGACGGTCGTCCAGCCGTAGAAGATGAGTACGGCGTGCACCTGGGTGTGCCCCATGTCGAGCAGGCGGTGGTGCAGGTGCAGGCGATCGGCGCTGAACGGCGACTTGCCGGCGCGCAGGCGGCGGAGGACGGCGAGCACGAAGTCGACGAGCGGCACGACGAGGATCGCGAACGGCAGGATGATCGGGATGAACGCGGGCAGCAGCTGCGTGTTGCCGAGCGCCGCAGGATCGACCTGGCCGGTGACGGCGGCCGCGGAGGTCGCCATGAGGAGGCCGACGAGGAGCGCTCCGGCGTCGCCCATGAAGAGCCTGGCGGGATGCCAGTTGAGCGGGAGGAAGCCGAGGCAGGCGCCGACGAGGATCGCCGCGATGAGCGACGCGAGGTTGAAGTAGTCGCTCGCGCCCGTGCTCGTGACGAGCAGCTGGGTGTACGCGAAGAACACGGTGTTGGCGATGATCGCGACGCCCGCGACGAGCCCGTCGAGCCCGTCGACGAAGTTGATGGCGTTCATCACGAGCACGATCGCGAAGACCGTCATCGTGAACGACACCCACGACGATCCGACCGTGAGGCCGCCGATGGGCAGCGAGTAGATCTGCACGCCGAGCCACGCGACGAGCCCCGCCGCCATGAACTGCGCAGCGAGCTTGATCATCCAGTCGAGGTCCCACAGGTCGTCAGCGACGCCGATGCCGACGATGAAGAGCGCGGCGCCGAGGATCGCCAGAACGGGTTCGGGGTCGGCGAAGACGAGCGAGAAGAACGGCAGCTGGGAGGCCACGCCGAACGCGATGAGCATGCCGACGAACATCGCGACGCCGCCGAGCCTGGGCGTCGGCGTCCGGTGGACGTCGCGCTCGCGGATCTGCGGGTAGATGCGGTACTTGATCCCGAAGCGGAGCGCGACGTGCGCCATGCCGTAGGTGATGCCCGCGCTCACGACGAGGACGATCAGGTACCCGTAGAACTGGTTCATGGGGTCGGCGGCGCCTGCTGTTCGGGTGCTTCAGCTGATGCTTCAGGAGCAGGAGCGCCCTTCGCGGCGGGCTTGCGCTTCGCTGCGGGGGCTTTGGCTGCGGGGGCTTTGGCTGCGGGGGCTTTGGCTGCGGGGGCTTTGGCTGCGGGGGCTTTGGCTGCAGCAGCGGCCTTCGCCGCTGGGGCCTTCGCGGCAGGGGCTTTGGCAGCGGGAGCTTTGGCAGCGGGAGCTTTCACAGCGGGAGCTTTCACAGCGGGCGCTTTCGCTGCGGGAGCTTTCACAGCAGGCGCCTTCGCTGCGGAAGCTTTCACAGCAGGCGCCTTCGCTGCGGGAGCCTTCACAGCAGGCGTCTTCGCTGCAGCGGGCTTCCGCGCAGCGGGCTTCCGCGCCGGGGACTTCGCCGGAGCGGCGGGCAGTTCTGCGGCGGTGTCCCCCGCAGCGTGCTCACCCTCGGCCACGGGCTCCTCGATCGCCACGACCGCCTTGGGGCGGCGCGCGGGCTTCGACTTCACCCAGGGTTCCTCGGCAGCGGGCGCGAGCAGATCGCCGATGACCTCGTGCAGCTGCTCCCGCGTGACGGCTCCGTCGCGGAGGATCGTGACGCGGCCGTCGGGAGCGCCGAGAGCCGTGGCATCGATGATGGTCGAGGACTGCTCACCGCTCGGGCCGCCGTCGAGGTACACCGCGACGGACTCGCCGAGCATCGCCTCGGCAGCTGCGGCGGAACTCGCAGCGGGCTCGCCCGTGAGGTTGGCCGAGGACACCGCGAGCGGTCCCGTCTCCTGCAGGAGTTCGAGTGTGATCGGGTTGGCCGGCATCCGGAGGGCGACGGTCCCGGCGGTCTCCCCTAGGTCCCAGGCGAGCGACGGCTGGGCGTTCAGGACGATCGTGAGCCCACCGGGCCAGAACGCCTCGACGAGCTGACGGACGGCGTCCGGAACGGTGTCCGCGAGGGCTTCGAGCGTGTTGACCCCGGGCACGAGCACAGGCGGCGGCGACTGCCTCGTCCGCCCCTTCGCATCGAGCAGGCGCTGCACGGCCGCCGGCGAGAACGCGTCGGCGGCGACGCCGTACACGGTGTCCGTGGGGAGCACGACGAGTTCGCCTCGTCCGAGGGAGGTCCGGGCGAGACGCATCCCGGAAAGCAGCTGCCCCTGGTCGAGGCAGTCGAAGATCTGCGGCATGTGGGATCGTCCTGGTTCGGGAACGGGAGGACGCACCCGACTGAGGCGTCCCGGCTATCGGTCAATCATACCGACGGCGCCGCGGGTGGACCCTGGACGTCGTCGGACCGGTTCGGGAGACCATTCGGGGCCTCGCGACGGACGCGAGCGAGGATCCGGGGCGAAGCGAGGTACGCCCCGACGACGACGAGGATGCCGACGACCGCGATGAGCTGCACGGGCAACGTGCCGTAGGCGAGCAGCACGCCGAGCCCCGCGGTGAGGATCGATGCGAGCGAGACGATCACGGTCGACCACGCGTGACCGAGGCCACCGGCGGCGAGGCGCTGGTAGACGTGGCTGCGGTGCGCCTCGTGCAGGGCCTCCCCGCGGCGCCAGCGCTGGATGATCGTCACGCCGCTGTCCGCGACGTAGATGAGGACGGGGCCCGCGAGGGCGACGATCGAGATGCCGCTGAAGCACGCGTAGATCGCGACGGCGACGAGCGCTCCCCCGAGCAGATAGCTGCCGACGTCGCCGAGGAACATGCGTCGTTTCGCGATGTTCCAGGGCAGGAAGCCGAGGAAGGCGAGACCGACGACGAGGCCGGCCGCAGTCACACCGGGGAGGTCGAAGGCGAGCCCGAGCACCGCGTAGAAGGCGCCGACGACGAAGCCGTGCATCGAGGAGATGCCGTTGATGCCGTCCATGAAGTTCGCGATGTTCGTGTACGCGACGAGTGCGACGATGCCGAGCGGGATCCACCAGGGGGTCGCGCCCATCGCGATGACGAGGAGGCTCGTGGCCACGAGGCCGATGACGACCTGCATCGCGAATCGCACGCGGACCGCGAGGCCGCGAACGTCCTCGACGAGGCCGATGGCCGCGTTCGTGACAGCGATGGCCGCGACGACCCACAGGGGCCCGTCGTCCAGCAGGACCGCCGAGAGGCCCAGTCCGATCGCGACGGCGATCGTGACCCCGATGCCGCCGCCGCGGATGGTCGGCGTGACGTGCATCGAACGGTGGTTCGGGGTGTCGACGACCGCGCGGTGGATGAGGATCGGACGGATGACGAACTGCGAGCAGAGGCTCACGACGAGCGCGACGGCCGCGACCAGCCAGAGGACGGGGGTCATTGCACCAGGTAGCGCGTGGTCGAGTCGTCGCTGATCGTGTCGCGCCAGACCTGGAAGTCCAGCTCGGCGGGATCGAGCGGCGTGATGCGCGTGTGCGAGACCTTGGGGTGCTTCGAGCGGTCGCTCACCTCATCGGTGTCGACCAGCACCTCGTGGAGCTTCTCGCCGTGGCGGAGACCCGTGTAGACGATCTCGATCTCCTTGCCGCTCGCCGCGATCATGCGCTTGGCGACGTCGAGGATGCGGACGGGGCTGCCCATGTCGAGGATGAGGACCTCGCCGGGGTCGCCGATGGCGCCGGCCTGGATGACGAGCTTCGACGCTTCCGGGATCGTCATGAAGAAGCGCGTGACGTCGGGGTGGGTGACCGTGATGGGGCCGCCCGCGTCGATCTGAGCGGCGAAGGCGGGCAGGACCGAACCGCGGCTGCCGATGACGTTGCCGAAGCGGACCGAGAGGTACCTCGCGCCCGTCTCCTCCGCCATCCACGCCGTGAGCTTCTCGGCGACGCGCTTGCTGTAGCCGAGGACCGTCGTGGGATTGGCCGCCTTGTCCGTCGAGATGTTGACGAAGGTCGCGACCCCGACCGCCCGCGCGGCGTTCAGGACGTTGAGCGACCCGTGGACGTTGTTCTTCCAGGCCTCGTCCGGGTACTGCTCGAGCATGGGCGCGTGCTTGAGGGCGGCGGCGTGGAAGACGACGTCCGGGCGACGGTCCTCGAAGATCTCGAGGATCGACGGGTAGTCGCGGATGTCCGCGAGGACGACCTCGCGCGTGTCCAGGAGGCCGTGGCCGGAGATCGACAGCTGCGTGGAGTGGAGACCCGTCTCATCGCGGTCGAGGAGGACGAGCTCGGCCGGGCCGAACTGGTTGACCTGTCGGGCGAGCTCGGAACCGATCGACCCGCCGGCGCCCGTCACGAGGACGCGCTTGCCCGTGAGGTAACCCGCGATGCTCTCCACCTGGAGGTCGACGGGGTTCCGCCCGATGAAGTCCTCGACGTTGAGGTCGCGGATGCTGGGGGCCGACGGGCCCTTCGCCGGGTCGAACATCTCGTCGATCGTCGGGACGACGAGGAGCCGCAGCTTCGCCTCGTCGGCCAGCTCGCTCACGCGGCGGACGAACGCGTTGTCGACATCGGCGATGCTGATGATGATGGCCTTCGCGCCCGTGTGCTGGGCGGCGTGGACCAGGTCGTCCCCCGTGCCGACGACGGGCACGGTCGCGACGCGGAAATTGCGCTTACCGGGGTCGTCGTCGATGACGCCGACGGGCAGGTACGGCGACTGCGGGTCCTGCATGAGGCGAGGGACGATCGACATGCCGAGCGCGCCGGCACCGTAGACGAGCACGCGCTGGGCCTGGGTCGGGCGGCTCCGGCTGTCGATGAAGAGGCGCTTGATGTAGCGGCAGATCCCCATGAACACGACCGCGAACGGGAACGCGATGACGGTCGTGCTGCGCGGGATCCCCCACGAGACGCCGAAGATGGCGTTCACGACGAAGAGGATGCCCGTCACGATGAGCACGACGATGAGCAGTTGCTTCGCTTCGTAGAAACTCCCGAAGCTGTGCAGGCCGTGGTAGTGGGACCAGATGTACGCGACCACGAGCTGGGCCACGACGGCGATCACGCAGAAGAGGACGGTGCCGAGGATCGAGACGCGTTCGTATTCGAATTCGTAGCGCACGACGAGGGCGACCACGATGGCCAGCACCCAGCAGAACGCGTCGAGCGCCGATTTCGCGGCGAAACGCAGCGCGGGAGCTTGCGTCCACCGGCGGGGGGCGTCGGGGAGTGTGGAGGTCATAACCTGGCAATCCTACCGATCGTCTGCTTTGGATTCGCTGCGGACCGCCGTTGTCTGGCGGTTCCGGGCGTCGGCGAGGGCGCGGATCGATGAGCGCAGACCGTCGACGGTGGGGGTCGGCATGCGGTCCACGCCGAGCGCATCACGCAGCCGGTCCCCCGACACGACGAAGTCCTCGGTGAGCTTCGCGAGCCGCCTGGAGGTGAGGGGGACGACGGGCACGACGTCGCCGATGCGCGCTCCGAAGCGGACGAGCGGTGCGGGGACCCTGAGGTGACGGACCCGTCTGCCGGTGACCTCGCCGATGATGTCGACGAGGTCCGCCGTCGAGATCGGGTCGTCGTCGGCGACGTTGTACACGCCCGTCGGCACGCGGTGTGCGTTGCCGGTTCCGGGCGTCGCGCCCGCGTCGGACGCTCGGCCCACGTCAGGCGCGTCCGCGAGGATCTGGGCGATCGCCCACGACAGGTTGCCGACCGAGACGAACGTCCGCTTACCGGAGAACGCATCGAGCGGGTACGGCACACCGCGGGAGATGAGGCCGAACAGGAGCCCGAGATTGCCGGGGTCGCCTGGTCCGTGGACCATCGTGGGCCGCAGGATCACCACACGCTTGCCCTCGGGCTGCTCGACGGCGAGCAGGAGGCGTTCCGCCGCGAGCTTGGATCTGCCGTACGGCGTCAGCGGATGCGGTGCAGCCGACTCGTCGAGGACGCCTGCGACGCTCTCCTCGTTGACGGCCGCGACGCTGCTGAGCTGGACGAAGGTGTGCGCGTCGCTCGCGAGGAACGCGGAGTACGCGCGCTCGGCCAGCTCCGTGTTGATCCGGAAGTACTCGTCGGGCGAGCTCTTCCCATCGAGGTCGTGCGCCTTGCCCGCGAGGTTCACGACGGCGTCGATCCCCGCGGGGAACGGCTCGTCGCGCCAGCCCCGGAGCGAGAACGGGACGACGTCGAACCCGGCGTCGCTGAGGACGGGAACCAGGTTCGTGCCGATGAAGCCCGTCGCCCCCGTCACCAGGATGCGCGGCTTCGATGCTTCGGCCGGCCGGTGCCCGCCGCCGTCTGCAGTGTTCGTCATCGGCCGAACCACCCCCACTTCCTGAAGTACACGAACGCTCCCTGGATGGAGTACCACATGAGCTTCCGGTTCCGGTGCGACCCCTTCTCGAAGTGGTGGTGGATCGTCGCCGCAGGCAGGTACGCGGTTCGGGACACCTGCAGGAACCGCCTGGTCAGATCCGCATCCTCGATGTACATGAAGATGCGCTCGTCGAAGAAGCCGACGCGTTCGAGGGTGTCGGTGCGAAGGAACATGAAACATCCGGACAGGTACGGGATGTCGTACATCGTCCGGTTGTAGTCGTGCGACGGATTGCGGTCCTTGTCGCGGTACTCGTACGCGGCCATGCGCTTCGCGAACCGCTTCTGGAGCGGAGCGGGCAGGAACCGCCTCGCGAACAGGTCGAAGGGCGTCGGGTTCGTCTTACAGAGGTACTGCATGTCCCCGTTGGGATACAGGACCTTCGGCATCGTGTGACCGACCTCTGGGTGCTCATCCATGAACGCCACGAGGGTGTCGATCGCCTCCGCCTCGAAGTACACGTCCGGATTGATGACCACGTGATACTTCGAGTGGCCGATCACGGCCGCGATGGCGAGATTGTGGGCGGCGCCGAATCCCGGATTCGCGGGGTTGTGGAGGTACTCGATGCGCGGGTCGTCGGCGAGGTCGCGGAGCTCATCGGTCGGGGAATTGTCGACGAGGTACAGCTTCTCGACGTTGCCGCTCGAGAGCGTCGAACCGATGGCGGCCTCGAGCTTCGTGCGATCGTTCTGGTACATGACGATGCACCCGGTCACAGGACGGCTCACTCGGACACCCCTCCGCAGATCATGCGCGCGGGACGCCTCGCCGGTCCCATGTCGCCGCGTCAGTCTACTTCGTGGGCGGCTGGAAGGACGTCGAGGGCCCTGTCGCCGGCCGCTTCGTGACGTCCCGATGCGGATCGCCACCGTTGTGCACGGATGTGCAGCACCAACCGCCGGATGACCACACGGCAGCGACCATACTGGGGAGGTGGCTCCTCGCGTGTTCTTCTTCGACTGTGACAAAACCCTCTACGACTACGATTTCCGCAAACGGCTCCCGGCGCTCAGCCGGTTGAGCGGCGTCAGCCAGTACCGGCTCGCCAAGGACTGGTGGGAGGGCGGCTACGAGAGCGCGGCCAACATCGGTGAGTACTCGACGAGCGAGGAGTACCTCACGATCTTCGCCGAGGTCACCGGGCACGCACTCACGCTCGAGGAGTGGCAGGAGGCTCGTCACGCCGCGATGACGCCGATCCCGGGGGCGATCGACGCGCTCAAGCGCACGCTCTCCCTCGGCACGGTCTCACTGCTCTCCAACAACCCCATCCCCTTCAAGGACTCCTTCCCCGTGCTGGCACCGGAGGTCGCGCCGCTCCTCGGCCAGAACGACCTCGTGTCCGCGGTGCTCGGAGCCGAGAAGCCCGAACGACGGATTTACACCCGCGCGCTCGGCCGCTACGGGGTCACGGCAGACCGCGCCATCCTCATCGACGACTCGGCCGCCAACTGCGACGGCGCCCGCGAGGTCGGGATGCACGCGTTCCACTTCACGAAGGCCGACGACGGCTCGTTCGACATCGACGGCCTCAACGCCGCGATCGACGCGTTCGTCGAGGCGACCCCGTAACGCGACAGGGGCCGAATCGACACTTCGACAAGGCTCAGTGACCGGTCCCTGCGGCCGGTCCCTGAGCCTGTCGAAGGGCTAGACCCCACCGGTCCCTGAGCCTGTCGAAGGGCTAGCGCAACGCGATCGTCGCGCGGTCGCGGAGGGTCAGATCGCGGTGGGTCGATGCCGCGTGCCAGCCGTCGGCCGTCAGGATGTCGCGGATCGCGGCGCCCTGCAGCTCACCGTGCTCGATGATGAGCGTCCCGCCGGGGTGCAGGAGTCGCGCGGCCGTCGTCGAGACCTCGCGCACGACGTCGAGACCGTCCGGCCCTCCGTAGAGCGCCGCCGCCGGGTCGTGGAGCCGCACCTCGGGATCGCGTGGGATCGCCTCGTCTGGCACGTACGGCGGATTCGAGATGACGACGTCGACCGTCCCGTCGAGGTCGTGGAAGGCGTCAGCCAGGTGCTCGAAGACCAGTCGGGTGTTGTCGGCTCCGAACTCGCGGAAGTTCTGCTTCGTCCAGATGAACGCGTCGACGGAGTTCTCGGCGGCGTGGATCGATGCGTGGGGCACCTCCGTCGCCATCGCGAGGGCGATCGCGCCGCTGCCGGTTCCCAGGTCGACGCCGACGGGGTGCTCGGTCGGGACCGCGCGGAGGGCGTCGATCGCGAACTGCACGACCGTCTCCGTCTCGGGCCGCGGCACGAAGACGCCCGGTCCGACGGCGAGTTCGAGTGAGCGGAACGCCGCCCGGCCGGTGATGTGCTGCAAGGGTTCGCGTGCGGAACGGCGCTCCACGAGGGTCGCGAGCTCCGCCGCATCGACCGCTTCGATCGCGCGTCCAGTGATGGCGGCCGCCTGCACGGCTCCCCTGCCCAAGCCCAGGACATGGCCGATGAGCAGCTCGGCGTCGACGTCGGCCGATGGGACGCCCGCCGTGGTCAGGATGCCGATCGCCCGCTCACGCGCATCGGCGACGGTCGTCGGAAGACCAGAGGCCGAAGGCCCGGAGGGAACGGGGGACGGGGAGGAAGGAATCTGCATTGGGCGCTGTCTGCATCGAGGATGGCCGGCTCGGGATGATCGGCTCGGATGACCGCCACGAGCCTACCGCAGCGCGTTCGCCTGCGATCCGCGGATCAACAGGCCGAGTCGAGTGTCGTTCGCGCCTCCAGCGCAGCCGCTCCGCACCATCGCCTAACACGCATGGACAGCGTCTGCTCGTCATACAGGCCCATCCGAGTCGCTCTGGACATAGTCTGGGAGGACACCCCTTCGACGAAAGCAGAGGCCGGAACGTGGCAGGCACGATCTACAACGACATCACCGAGGCCTACGGCCGCACCCCCCTGGTCCGCCTGAACCGCCTCACGGACGGCCTCGGCGCGACGGTCCTCGCGAAACTCGAGTTCTACAACCCGGGTTCGAGCGTCAAGGACCGCCTGGGCGTCGCCCTCGTCGATGCCGCAGAGGCCTCAGGCCAGCTGCAGCCGGGTGGAACGATCGTCGAGTCCACGAGCGGCAACACGGGCATCGCCCTCGCCCTCGTCGGCGCCGCCCGCGGGTACAAGGTCATCCTCACGATGCCGGCGTCCATGAGCAAGGAGCGACGTATGCTCCTCCGGGCATACGGCGCGGAGATCGTCCTGACCGACCCGACCAAGGGCATGAAGCTCGCGGTCGAGGAGACCCAGGAGATCGTCGCGAAGACCCCGGGCGCCGTCTGGGTCCGCCAGTTCGAGAACGAGGCGAACCCCGCCATCCACAAGAAGACGACCGCTCCGGAGATCTGGGAGGACACCGCCGGCAAGGTCGACGTGTTCGTCGCCGGCATCGGCACCGGCGGCACGATCACGGGCGTCGGCCAGTGGCTGCGCGAGAAGAACCCCGACGTGCACATCGTCGCCGTCGAGCCCGCCGACTCCCCGCTGCTCAGCGAGGGTCGCGCCGGCGGTCACAAGATCCAGGGCATCGGACCGAACTTCGTCCCGCCCATCCTCGACACGTCGATCTTCAGCGAGATCATCCCCGTCCAGACCGATGTCGCGCTGGCGACGGCGCGGAAGCTCGCGACCGACGAGGGCATCCTCGGCGGCATGTCCGCCGGCGCCGCCACGTGGGCCGCTCTCGAGGTCGCGAAGCGTCCCGAGTTCGCCGGCAAGAACATCGTGGTGATCATCCCGGATGCGGGAGAACGTTACCTCTCCACCGCGATGTACGACGACCTGCGCGACTAGGAACGATCGATGGGGATGCTGTCGCGGATGCGCGAGGACGTCAGGGCCGCGCGCGTCCACGACCCCGCCGCTCGGAACAACGCGGAGGTCGTGCTCAGCTACTCCGGTCTCCACGCCGTGTGGGCGTACCGGGTGCACCATCGGCTCTGGGTGCGCGGCTTCAAGACGGCTGCACGGTTCCTGTCGCAGTTCACCCGGTTCCTCACAGGCATCGAGATCCACCCAGGTGCGAAGATCGGTCGTCGGTTCTTCATCGACCACGGCATGGGCGTCGTCATCGGCGAGACCGCCGAGGTCGGCGACGACGTGATGCTGTACCACGGCGTCACGCTCGGCGGGAAGAGTCGCGGCAAGGGGAAGCGGCATCCCACGATCGCCGACGGAGTCGCGATCGGCGCCGGAGCGAAGATCCTCGGGCCGATCATCATCGGGACGGGCAGCATCGTCGGTGCGAACGCCGTCGTGACCAAGGATGCCCCTCCGCAGAGCCTCCTCGTGGGGGTCCCCGCCGTCGCCAAGCCGCGCGGCGCCGGTGATCACGGTCTCGCGCTGCTCGACCCCGAGTACTTCATCTAGCCCTGCCCCTGCTTGCTCTGGTTCGTCAGCGCGATGCGCTCGCGCACCCGCGGATCCCCGTCGCGAGCGCGCCCCTGGCCCCACCCGCGCTCGCGGCACAGGGGCGCGCTCGGTCCCGTCGTCAGAGGCTCTCGTCCAGACGCCGGAACGAGCCGGGCCCGATCTCGCCACCGTGACCAGGCCCAGGTGGGATCCTCATGTCGATGCGCCACCGATCCGGAACGGAAGCGAGCGGCGTCTCCGGACGACGGGTCGCCTGTCTCAGCGCATCCCACATCGACGATGTCCAGCCATCTCGAAGTGCATCGATGGTGTGCCCCTGCGCATCGGGATGGGACAGAGCGCAGCCCAGCAGATGCGCGGTCGTGACATGCCCCAGGACTGACGCGTTTGACGAGATCCACGCCCCGCGCAGTACTGCGGAGAGCGCTTCGGAACGCATAGCAGGTGCCGACGATCGACGACGCTGCGCGCTGCCCAGTTCACCGGGGCTCCTGCGCATCGCCTCGAACTCGAATCGTTCGAGCAGCGCTGCCGCCCGCCCGGCCGCCGGCGGCAGGAGCGCGCCGACGAGGTCATCGACTTCGAGGCTTCGCCGGCCGCCGTCGAGTGCGACTCGTTCCGACTCCTGCAGCGCCTCGAGACTCTCCGCTGACCAGATAGGGTGCAACACTCAGATCAGCACTGGGATAGTCGGCGTGATCACGATCGTGTCCGAGTAACCGGTGCAATGCAACTCCCGATTGCCACCCCAAGCATCACACTCGGGAGGCCATGAAGTCCATGCCCAGCCCTCCGGCAGCAGCATCGTCGGATAGTGCATGAGCTGGTAGACGCCAGCACACGCAGCATAGAGCGTGCACACGTACTCACCTGCTGAGTGAGCGAACAAGCACGCCGCCCGCGTCTCATTGCACTCTCCAATCGATCCATCGGATACCACCGAGTGGTCCTTGTAGACACGAACGATATTTGACATGTGGGCCATGGATTGATCTGGCCCTGTCACCGAACACCCAACACTGCCTTGATAGAACCCGTCGACTCCGACAAGGCCCCCATTGACGTAGTGAGAGTTGAAGGTTCCGGTCAGATTTGCCCAGCTGCAACCGCCCTGGGGAGGGATCGAGAACGGGGTCTCCGTTCGGCCCGTTTCCAAGTGTGTCGCGGCTACTGTAGAGACGGTCGAAACGTACCGAGAATCCACACTGACGCTTTGACTCACGGTCACAATTTCGGACACAGGTTGTTCGCTAGCTTCCGCGCTCGTCCCAGAGATGTCTCCGAGCCCAACGATCCCGACGACGGCGCAGACCAACGCGATCGTCCCTCGCATCGCCAATGTAATCATGGCTACTCCCATTCCTCTGATACCCGCCGCTTCCTGTAATTTGGCGGTTCACGACCACTCTTTCAGCTTAAATATGCTATGTCGACATTTCGCAGGGTTGAATATTCAATGGTCAACACCTGTTGTTCACGCCAGATCACGAGGGCGCTTTCGCATCCGACTACGGATACGGTTGAAGCGGACAGGCCTCACCCGATGTCGGCGTCCCTGGCCCACGAGGGCCGACCATCGAGAGGACCACGATGAGCCTGATCCGGCTGCACGACGTCACGGTACGATTCGGAGACACCCCCGTTCTCCGCGAAGCGTTCTTCCGCCTCGAGACCGGCGACCGCGTCGGCGTCATCGGCCGCAACGGCTCCGGCAAGTCCACCCTGCTGAAACTCGCCCTCGAACAGGTCGAACCGGAGACGGGGACCGTCACGGTCGAACAGGGCCTCCGCATCGGCTACTTCTCCCAGTTCTCCGAGCTCAACGGCGCCTCCACGATCACCGAAGTCCTCGAAGGCCTCTTCTCGCACATCCACGAGATCGAAGCCGAGCTCGCCTCCATCGACGCGGCCATCGCTGCCGACCCGAACGACACCGATGCCGTCACCCGCCACATCGAACGGCAGGCGACGCTCTTCGAGGACATGGACCGACTGGACGGCTGGGACTACCGCCGCCACATCGACACGGCCCTCACCACCCTCGGTTTCAACGAGGCACGCCGCAGCTGCCCGATCGACGCGTTGTCCGGCGGCTGGCGGAACCGTGCGGCGCTCGCGAAGATCCTCCTCGAAGCGCCGGACGTCCTCCTCCTCGACGAACCCACCAACTACCTCGACGTCGCCGGCGTCGAATGGCTCGAGTCCTGGTTCCGCTCCTTCCGCGGCGCCGCGATCATCGTGTCCCACGACCGGAAGTTCCTGGACGCCGTCGTGACCCGCATCATCGAGGTCGAGAACTTCCACCTGCACGAGTACCCGGGCGACTTCGGCGAGTACGTCGTACAGAAGCAGTTCCGACTGAAGACCCTCGAAGCGCAATTCGTGCACGAAGCAGAACTCCTCGCATTCGAAGCGGAAGGCATCTCCGATCGCCGTGCGGCGGCGAAAGCGGAGAGCAAGGGGCTCGGCAACCAGCTCGCGAAGATCAAGAAGTCCCGCGCGCCGCGTCCCGTCGACCAGATCATCACCGAGATCTACGGCGGGCTCCACGTCAAGGACACCCTGTGCCGGGTGCGCGACCTCGGCAAGGCGTACGGCGACCACACGCTCTTCTCCGATCTCAGCTTCGAGATCGGCCGGCGCGACCGCATCGTCGTCCTCGGCGCCAACGGCAGCGGCAAGTCGACGCTCCTCCGCATCCTCACCGGCGAGGAGCGTCCGGACGCCGGCGAGGTCGTCTGGACGGCGGGAACCGACGCGGTCTCCTACAACCGGATGCTCGACGAACTCGACGACGCCGACACCGTCACGCACGCCGTCAACGCGATGCCGGGCAGCCTCGCATTCACCGCGACGCGAAAATCCGTCGGACGGTTCCTCGCGATGTTCCAGTTCTCCGAAGCCGACCTCAAACAGCGCATCGGCAACCTCTCCGGCGGGCAGCGCGCCCGAGTGGCGATGGCGCAGTGCCTCCTGTCCGGCGCATCGGTCCTCCTCCTCGACGAGCCGACGAACCACCTCGACCTCGCGAGCACGCAGGTCATGGAGCAGGCGCTCCTGCACTTCCCCGGTGCGGTCGTGGTCGTGAGTCAC
This sequence comes from Plantibacter lichenum, assembly GCF_050587525.1. Lineage (NCBI taxonomy): Bacteria > Bacillati > Actinomycetota > Actinomycetes > Micrococcales > Microbacteriaceae > Plantibacter > Plantibacter lichenum. Next base: position 51,887 of record NZ_JBOBFT010000016.1, read on the forward strand.
GACCGGTTCTTCGCCGACAAGGTCGCGAACCGCCACCTGGTGTTCAGTGCCGATGCGGCGCAGCCGGCGACGATCGACGTGCGCTCCGCCTGAGCCGAGACCGTGCCGCGGGCGATCCCGCGCTCGGTGACTCCGCCCTTCGACAAGCTCAGGGACCGGCCTCCCGCGACGCCACCCTTCGACGACCTCAGGGACCGGGCTCCGGTCACTGAGCCTGTCGAAGTGCCTCACAGCATCGAGCACAACTCCTTCGATCGAGACATCGCCCGATCGCCGACCCCGGAAATCCGGGGTTCTTCGGCGACGCCGGACGCAGATCGAAGGAGTTACGAGAGGAGGAAGCTGGACGGGAGCCGAGAAAGGAGGGCCAGTTACTAGTCATCTGATATGTTGTACGTGATCACCCGATCCCGATGAAAGCGATGACCCGATGCCCACGACGATCCTGCCCCCTCGCCCGCAGCACTTCGACCGCACGTCCGCGCACCAGCGCGTGCCGCTCGACGCCCTCGTCGGCCACGCCACACGGATCGCCGTCCCAGAACTCACGGCGGACGAACGAGCCGTCCTCGCCACCCGGCTCCGTCGCGCGGCGCAGTTCGCGATCGACCGCCGCGGGCGCGACCTCGGGCGCGTGGTGCGTTCGACCGTCGCATCGCTGATCGACCACTGCCCCGACTCCGCAGCGCGCAACGCGACCCATCGCGCCCTGTCCCGCACGCGCACGCGGCGACTGCCCAACGCCGACGACTACGTGCTCGCCCATGTGCAGCTGCTCAGCATGGCCGCGGCCGTGGCGGCGGGCGAACGCGGTGCGGCAGCCATCGCGGCGAGTCTGGCGGTGCTCGTCGTCTTCGGCTGAGGCCCTTCGACAGGCTCAGGGACCGGGATGCGAGGCCCTTCGGCAGGCTCAGGGACCGGCGACAGGCTCAGGGACCGGAGACAGGCTCAGGGTCCGGAGGCAGGCTCAGGGGCCGGAGGCTGACTCAGGAACCCAGCGCCTAGGTGAGGCCCTCGGCCGTCCGCTCGAGCGGCGACTGGGGCTGCTCCCGCTGCGTCACGATCGCCGTTCCGGCCGCGACGCACACGACGAGGATCGCGATGATCTCCACGAGGGTGAACACCTCACCGAGTAGGAGGAAGCCGAAGAACGCCGCGATGACCGGCCCGAAGGCTGTGATGATCGCGTACAGGCGCGGCGGGATGCGTCGCAGGATGAACGTGTCGAGGCTGTACGGCAGCGCCGACGACAGTACGCCGATCGCGATGAGCAGTCCGACGGTCGCCCAGGAGAACTGCGCGGAACCGATGCCGATGAGCGCGAACGGCACGAGAATGACCAGGCTGACGACGCCGCCGACGGTCAGTCCTTCGAGTCCGGGCAACGTCATCGCGACCCGCCTGGTGAGGAGGATGTACCCGGCCCACGCCGCAGCCGCCGTGAGCGCGAGGATGACGCCCCACACGTCGATCGTCCCGTCGAATCCGGTGAGGAGGACCACGCCGGCACCGGCGACGATCGCACAGATCGCATCGAGCACACGTCTCGAACTGAGCAGGGCGATGGCGAGCGGTCCGAGGAATTCGATGGTCGCCGCGATGCCGAGCCCCAGCAGGTGCACCGACTGGTAGAACGCGAGGTTCATGACCGCGAGGTCGAGGCCGAGCAGGATCGCCGGCCAATGCTTCCGCCACGACAGGTCACGGAATCGGGGCCTGGAGAACGGCGCCACGACCGCGACCATGACGATCTGCCGCACGGCCACCACCACAGGTGCACCGACCAACGGGATAGCGAGTCCCGCGAGGGCGGACCCGAGGTTGATGCTGACCTCGGTGCCGAGCTGGGTGACCGCGCCGGCCGTCGTCCGGCCGCGCGCACTCCCCCGGGCCGTCACAGCCCGCTCTGGCGGCTCAACTCTGGTCGCCGATGTCGGCCAGACGTGCTTCCTCGTCCGCCGTGATCGCGGACTCGATGATGGGTTCCAGGGCACCGTTCATGACGGCGTCGAGGTTGTAGGCCTTGTAGCCGGTGCGGTGGTCCGCGATGCGGTTCTCCGGGAAGTTGTACGTCCGGATACGCTCGGAGCGGTCCATCGTGCGGATCTGCGTCTTGCGGGCAGCGCTGTCGAGGGCGGCCTGCTCCTCCTGCTGCCGTGCGAGGATGCGGGCGCGCAGGACGCGCATGCCGGCTTCGCGGTTCTGCAGCTGGCTCTTCTCGTTCTGCATCGACACCACGATGCCCGTGGGCAGGTGGGTGATGCGAACGGCGGAGTCGGTGGTGTTGACGGACTGCCCGCCGGGGCCGCTGGATCGGTAGACGTCGATCTTGAGGTCGTTCTGGCTGATCTCGACCTCTTCCGGCTCGTCGACCTCCGGGAAGACGAGGACTCCGGTCGTGGAGGTGTGGATGCGTCCCTGGGACTCGGTCGCGGGAACGCGCTGCACGCGGTGCACGCCGCCCTCGTACTTGAGGTGCGCCCACACGCCCTGCGAGGGGTCGGTCGCGTTCGACTTGATGGCGACCTGGACGTCCTTGTACCCGCCGAGGTCGCTCTCGGTGCGTTCGAGGAGTTCCGTCTTCCAGCCCTTGGACTCGGCGTAGTGGAGGTACATGCGCAGGAGGTCTGCAGCGAACAGTGCGCTCTCCGCACCGCCCTCGCCGCCCTTGATCTCCATGATGACGTCGCGTCCGTCGTCGGGGTCACGCGGGATGAGCAGACGGCGCAGCTTCTCCTGGTTCGTCACGAGCAGCTCTTCGAGCGCTGGCACCTCCTCGGCGAACGCCTCGTCCTCCTTGGCGAGCTCTTTGGCCGCCTCGAGGTCTTCGATCGTCGCGTTCCAGGCGTTGTACGCCGCGATGATCTTGGAGAGTTCCGCGTACCGGCGGTTGATCTTCTTGGAACGTGCCGGGTCGGCGTGGACCGCCGGGTCGGCGAGCTGATCCTGCAGATCCCTGTGCTCGACGATGAGCGTCTCAACTGATTCGAACATTTCCATCCTCCATGACCATCATCCCGCAGTGCCGGTGAAACGACCGACCCCACCTGGCCTCCTCCGACGGTGCGGAGCGGCCTGGTGGGGTCGGTCGGGACAGCTAGCGGTGGTTGTTCTCGTGTCCGTGGCTGTGCGAGGTGGGAGCCGGCATCGACTTCTGCATCTGCACGAGGAACTCGACGTTGGACGCCGTCTCCTTGAGCTTGCCGAGGACCACTTCGAGCGCCTGCTGCTGGTCGAGACCGGCGAGGGCGCGACGCAGCTTCCAGGTGACCTTGACCTCGTCGGCGCCGAGCAGCATCTCTTCACGGCGAGTCGAGGACGCGTTGACGTCCACGGCCGGGAAGATGCGCTTGTCGGCGAGCTGACGCGAGAGGCGCAGCTCCGAGTTGCCGGTGCCCTTGAACTCTTCGAAGATGACGTCGTCCATCTTGGAACCGGTCTCGACGAGCGCCGTGGCGAGGATCGTGAGCGATCCACCGTTCTCGATGTTGCGCGCAGCCCCGAAGAAGCGCTTCGGCGGGTAGAGCGCGGCGGCGTCGACGCCGCCGGAGAGCACACGACCCGATGCCGGAGCAGCGAGGTTGTACGCACGGCCGAGACGCGTGATCGAGTCGAGGAGGACGACCACGTCGTGGCCGAGCTCGACGAGACGCTTGGCGCGCTCGATGGCGAGTTCAGCGACCGTGGTGTGGTCCTCTGCAGGGCGGTCGAAGGTGGAGGCGATGACCTCGCCCTTCACCGTGCGCTGCATGTCGGTGACTTCTTCCGGACGCTCGTCGACCAGCACGACCATGAGGTGGACCTCGGGGTTGTTGATCGAGATGGCGTTCGCGATCTGCTGCAGGACGATCGTCTTGCCTGCCTTCGGCGGGGCGACGATGAGGCCGCGCTGTCCCTTGCCGATGGGGGCGATGAGGTCGATGATGCGCTGCGTGAGCTTCGTCGGCTCCGTCTCGAGACGGAGGCGCTCCTGCGGGTACAGCGGCGTCAGCTTGCCGAATTCGACGCGCTCGGCGGCCTCGTCGACGGACAGGCCGTTGACGGAGTCGACCTTGACGATCGCGTTGTACTTCTGGCGGCTGTTGTTGTCGTTCTCGCGCGGCTGGCGGATGGCGCCGACGACGGCGTCGCCCTTGCGGAGGTTGTACTTCTTGACCTGGCCGAGCGAGACGTAGACGTCGTTCGTGCCCGGCAGGTAGCCGGAAGTGCGGACGAACGCGTAGTTGTCGAGGACGTCGAGGATGCCGGCGACCGGGATGAGGACGTCGTCCTCGGCGATCTCGGGCTCGATCTCGTCGCCCTGGACGCTGCCACGACGCTTGCGGTCACGGTACCGGCTGCGACCGCCGCGGCCTTCGCCGTCGAGGTCTGCAGCGTTGCCGCCCTGCTGCTGGTTGCCGCGGCCCTGGTTGCCCTGACCCTGCTGCTGGTTGCCCTGCTTGGGCTGATCCTGGTTGCCGCCCTGCTTGGGTGCGTCCTGGTTGCCCTGCTTCTCGGCGGCCTGGTCGGCGTTCTGACCGTTCTGACCGTTCTGACCGTTCTGGCCGTTGCGGTCACCGCCTCGGTTGCGTCCACGGCCACGGCCGCGTCCGCCCTGCTGCTGGCCCTGCTCGGCGTCGCCCTGTTCGGCGTCGTTCTGCTGGCTCTGCTCGGCGTCGCCCTGGCCTGCGTCCTGCTGGCGGTTGCGGCCGTTGTCGCGGCCGTTCTCCTGGCGGTCCTGACGGCCGGCGTCACGAGCGTTGTCGCGAGCGGCGTCCTGGCCCTCGGCCGCAGGAGCGTCGTCCTGGGCAGCAGCCTGCGTGGTGTCGGCGTCCGTGTTCTTGCCACGGCCGCGGCGGTTGCCGCGCGAGCGCTTCTCGGGGCGCTCGGTGCGCTCCTGCTGCTCGGCGGGCTCGCCCTGTGCGTCTGCTGCGGGCTGTGCGTCCGCGGGTGCATCCGAAGCGGTGTCGGCGGCGGGCGCGTCGACCGATGCGTCGGCTGCGGGAGCCTCGGCTGCTGCCGGCTCAGCGGCCGGAGCCGACGTGGCCGCCTCGACGACGGTAGCCGTCGTGGCCCGACGGGATCCGCGCTTGCGGACGACCGGTGCGGCCTCAGCAGCGGGAGCCGCCTGGACGGGGGCTTCCTGGACCGGAGCGGCCTCGACGGGCGCCTCCTCGGCCGGAGCCGATTCCGTGGCCGCTTCCGTGGCGACTGCCTCAGCAGGAGCCTCGGCCTCGAGGAGCTCTGGCTGGAGCGTCAGCTCCGCGGGAGCGCCTGCTCCGTTCTGAACGGCGGTGATGGCCTCCACGAGATCCCCCTTGCGAAGTTTCGAGGCGCCGGGAATGCCCAGACGACCTGCGAGCTTCTGCAGGTCGGCGACCTTCAGTGAGGCGAGGTCGGCATCCGATGCCGCGTTGATTGTGTTGACGTTGACGTCAGTCACTCAGATTTTCCTTCCCTCATGACGAAACAGAGCTGTTGTCGTCACGGGCGGCTCGCGCCCCGGAGTTGTGCGCCGAGTGGATGATGTTCACACGACGCAGAGCCTGTGCGGAAGTCCCGTCGAGTTGTCTCAGCTGAGGAATCGCTTTGTCTCAGCAGAGGAATCACTCGAATCGGGAACCACACAGACGCGATCAACTGGTGCGAAAGCGATGAATGTGCAGAATTGCCCCGGAAGCCGGTTACGTCGTAGCGACGGGATGGGCCGGGTGCACCCCTACTGTAGCACCCTTGAAGTCCACCGCGAGCAGGAGCGCCTGCCACGGCGTCGTGGCGTGTTCGGCTACGAGTGCAGCCGCTGCGAGACGCTGTCCCGGGTCGTCCGCGAGGACGAGGATCGAGGGTCCCGCACCGGAGACGACGGCCGCGAAGCCGTGTTCCCGGAGGAGCGTGATGAGCGAGTTGGTCTCCGGCATGGCCGCCGCGCGGTAGCTCTGGTGGAGTCGGTCCTCTGTCGCTGCGAGCAGGAGCTCAGGGCTCTGGGTGAGCGCCGCGACGAGCAGCGCCGAACGGGATACGTTGAACGCGGCGTCGGCGTGCGGCACGTTGGCCGGCTGCAGGCTGCGCGCGAGCTGCGTCGACATCGTGTGCTCCGGCACGAGCACGAGCGGCGAGACGCCCCGGTGCACGATGAGCTTCTTGTGCTGCGGGCCGGTCTCCGTGGTCCAGGCGATCGTGAGGCCGCCGAAGAGGGCGGGCGCCACGTTGTCCGGGTGCCCTTCCATCTCGGTCGCGAGGCGCAGGAGGTCGTCGGAGGTGAGTTCGACCTCGCCTTCGAGGAGGCCCTTGGCCGCCATGATGCCGGAGACGATGGCCGCGCCGGACGAGCCGAGGCCACGGCCGTGCGGGATCGTGTTGCGCGCGATGACGTCGAGGCCGGGCAATTCGCGGCCGACGTCGGTGAACGCGTGCGCGATGGCCGTGATGACGAGATTGCTCTCGTCCGTCGGGACCTCGCCCGCACCGACGCCGATGACGTCGACGAACACGCCAGGCGCCTCGCGGACCGTGACGGTCAGCTCGTCGTACTGCGCGAGCGCGAGGCCGAGCGTGTCGAAGCCGGGACCCAGGTTTGCCGAGGTCGCAGGCACCTTGACGGTGACGCTGCGACCGACGAGCGTCATGCCTGCGCCTTCAGGCCGAGCACGTCCGCGACCGCGGAGGTCTCGGCGGAGACGATCGTCGGCTCGGCCTGCGTGCCGTCCTCGAGACGGAGGCCCCACTGCGGGTCCTTGAGGCCGTGGCCCGTCACCGTGAGGGTCACGGTCGAACCGGCCGGGATCTCGCCGGCGGCGGCGCGCTCGAGGAGGCCCGCCACGCTGATCGCGGACGCTGGCTCGACGAAGATGCCGACCTCGGAGGACAGGATGCGCTGCGCTTCGAGGATCTTGGTGTCCTCGATGGCGCCGAAGTAGCCGTTCGTGCGGGTGCGGGCCTCGAGTGCGAGCTCCCATGAAGCGGGGTTGCCGATACGGATCGCGGAGGCGATCGTGTCGGGGTTCTTGACGACCTCACCGTGGACGATGGGGGCGCTGCCAGCGGCCTGGAAACCGAACATGCGCGGGAGCTTCGTCGTGACGCCTCGCTCGAGCTCCTCCGTGAAGCCGCGAGTGTACGCCGTGTAGTTGCCGGCGTTGCCGATCGGGATGAAGTGGAAGTCGGGAGCATCCTCGAGGACCTCGACGATTTCGAACGCGGCGGTCTTCTGGCCCTCGATGCGGTCGTTGTTGACCGAGTTGACGAGGTGGACCGGGTAGTGCTCGGCGAGCTCGCGAGCGATCTCGAGGCAGTCGTCGAAGTTGCCCTGCACCTGGATCAGCTGACCGTTGTGGGCGACGGCCTGGCTGAGCTTGCCCATCGCGATCTTGCCCTCTGGAACGAGGACGGCGGCGGTGATGCCGGCGTGCGCCGCGTAGGCGGCGGCCGAGGCCGAGGTGTTGCCGGTCGAGGCGCAGATGATCGCCTTCGCACCGTGCTCGACGGCCTTCGAGACGGCCATCGTCATGCCGCGGTCCTTGAAGGATCCGGTCGGGTTCATGCCTTCGAACTTGACCCACACCTTCGCGCCCGTGCGCGCGGAGAGCGCCGGAGCCGGGAGGAGGGGCGTGCCGCCCTCGCCGAGGGTGATCACGGGGGTCGCATCCGTCACATCGAGACGATCCGCGTATTCACGGAGAACTCCACGCCACTGCTTGGCCACTATTCGGCTCCTTCAACTCGTAGGACTGACACCACTGCCTCGACGTGGTCATGGGCGGCGAGCTGCTCGACCGTGGCCGCGAGGGCCGATTCGAGAGCTCTGTGGGTGCCTATGACCAGGGTAGCGGTCGATTTCGTGCCGTCGGTCGACGCCACGGACTGCTGGACGGTTTCGACGGACACGTCGCCGTCGCTCAGGACGCCGGCGATGCCGGCGAGGACACCGGGCTGGTCGACGACCTCGAGCGTGATCTGGTACCGCGTGGAGACCTTGCCGATGTCCAGCACGGGCAGGTCCGCGTGCGTCGACTCCCCCACACCGGGTCCGCCCGCGACGTGTCGTCGGGCTGCGGAGACGACGTCGCCGAGCACTGCGGAAGCCGTCTCCTTGCCGCCGGCGCCTGCGCCGTAGAACATGAGGCTGCCGGCGTTCTCCGCTTCAACGAAGACGGCGTTGTTGCCGCCGTGGACCGCGGCGAGCGGGTGCTCACGGCTGATGAGCGCCGGGTACACGCGGGCGGAGAGGCCCTCCGCACCGGTCTCGGGATCGACGATGCGCTCGGCGATCGCGAGGAGCTTGATGACGTAGCCCTCCGCACGCGCCGAGTCGACCTGCGCCTTCGTCACGCTCATGATGCCCTCGCGGTGCACGGCGTCCACCGGAACGGTCGTGTGGAAGGCGAGGCTCGCGAGGATCGTCGCCTTCTGAGCGGCGTCGTAGCCCTCGACGTCGAGCGTGGGGTCCGCTTCGAGGTAGCCGAGCTGGCTCGCGATCGCCGCGGCGTCCTCCATCGTGTCGCCGAAGCGGTCCATGCGGTCGAGGATGTAGTTCGTGCTGCCGTTGACGATGCCGAGGATACGGTTGATCCGATCGCCGGCGAGGCTGTCGCGCAGCGGACGGATGATCGGGATCGCGGCGGCGACGGCGGCTTCGTAGTACAGCTGCGCGCCGACCTGCTCCGCGGCCTCGAAGAGCTCGGGTCCGTGGTTCGCGAGGAGCGCCTTGTTGGCCGTCACGACATCGGCCCCGGCGTTGATCGCCTGCAGGATGAGCGTCTTGGCCGGCTCGATGCCGCCCATGAGCTCGATCACGATGTCGGCGCTCACGATGAGCTGCTCGGCGTCCATCGTGTACAGCTCCTGGGGCAGCTCGACGTCGCGCTTCGCGTCGACGTCGCGCACGGCGATGCCGATCAGCTCGAGGCTCGCCCCGGCACGAGCGGCCAACTCGTCCGCGTGCTCCAGGAGGAGCCGTGCCACCTGCGATCCGACCGATCCCGCGCCGAGCAGCGCGATCTTCAGTCCTCGGTACTCGATCATTCGCTGTCCAATCCGGCGTCGCGGCTCAAGAGGTCGTGTTCGGTCTCGCCGCGCACGATGACGCGGGCCGATCCGTCGCGCACGGCGACGATCGGCGGACGACCGAGGTAGTTGTAGTTGCTCGCCAGCGACCAGCAGTAGGCGCCGGTCGCAGGCACGGCGAGCAGGTCCCCGGCACGGACGTCGGAGGGCAGGTAATCCGCATTCACGACGATGTCGCCCGCTTCGCAGTGCTTGCCTGCGATGCGCACGAGGGCCGGTTCGGCATCGCTCGTGCGGTTCGCGATGCGCACGGCGTAGTCGGCCCCATAGAGGGAGGGACGCGCGTTGTCGCTCATGCCGCCGTCGACGCTCACGTACCGGCGGGGCGCAGTGCCGCCGTCGGGCAGCGAGACGGTGACGTCCTTGATCGTGCCGACCTCGTAGAGCGTGACCCCCGCGCCGCCGACGATGACGCGGCCGGGCTCGAAGGCGAGCGCCGGGATCGGCACGCCGTGCTCGGCCGCCGCCGCCGCGACGCCGTCGACGATCGCCGCGGCGAGCTCGTCGATCGGAGTCGGGGTGTCGACCGAGGTGTAGGCGATGCCGAAGCCGCCGCCGAGGTTGAGCTCGGGGACCGGGCCGCCGCCCAGCAGACGCGCGTGCACGGCGAGGAGACGGGCCGCGGACTCCGCGAAGCCCTCAGCGCCGAAGATCTGCGAACCGATGTGGCAGTGGAGGCCGAGGAAGCTGAGGCTCGCGTGGCCGCGGATCGCGTCGACGGCATCGGCCGCGCCTTCGAGGGGGAGACCGAACTTCTGGTCCTCGTGCGCCGTGGCGAGGAACTCGTGGGTGTGGGCGTGCACACCGCTGTTGACGCGCAGGCGGACGGACTGGACGCGTCCGGCACGCTCAGCGGCCTCGGCGACGCGCTCGATCTCGACGAGGCTGTCGATGACGATCGCCCCGACGCCCACCTCGACGGCACGTGCGATCTCGGCGAGCGACTTGTTGTTGCCGTGGAAGCCGAGCTTCGCGGCATCGACCCCGGCAGCCAGCGCGACGGCGAGCTCGCCTCCGCTGCAGACGTCGATGCGGAGACCCTCGGCGCTCACCCAGCGGGCGACCTCCGTGGACAGGAGCGCTTTGCCCGCGTAGTAGACGGTCGCGGTCGTGCCGTGCTTCGCGGTCTCGCGGTCGAAAGCTTCACGCACGTCGCGGGCGCGGGAGCGCACATCGGTCTCGTCGACCACGTAGAGCGGCGTGCCGAAGCGGTCACGGAGGCTCTCGGCGTCGACACCGCCGATCGTGAGCACACCGGCGTCGGTGCGAGCGGCACCGCGCGGCCAGACGGCCGGATCGATGTCATTGGCATCGGTCGGCTCGACGAGCCAACCGGGGGCGAGGGGATTTCTGGCCACGGGGTGTCCTGAGTCCTGAAGAGTCGGATGAGGAGGTCTCGTTGGGCGAGCGGACCCGGTTTGGCCCCTGAAGCACCGTATGAGTGTCGCGATTCACGGAAACAGGAAGCTTCCGCGGGACCGCTGAGCATCTGTGGACACGCACCGGACAGCCGCTGGTGAACCGCAGACGTCACCGCCGGATCATGCGGCGGGTGTGCGTCAGAGTCTACTGATCACCGGCCGTGGAGCCGAATCGAGGACGTCACAGAGCGGCTCGATCCGGCATCCGACCGCCAGCGCCACGAGACGGACAGCCTCAGGAGCAGGTGCCGAGGTCCTGCAGCGAGGCGGCGTCGAGACGGAGGCTCGCGGAGGACAGCTTCGCCGTCGCCCTCGACGGCGTGACCACGAGCTCATCGAGCACCGTGCCCTTCGGGAGGTACTGCGCGACGCAGATGCTCGGCGGGTCGTTCTGCAGCAGTGCCGTGGCCGCGCCGCTCAGGTCGACGACGCCGAACGCGCCCGTGTCCACGTTGACCGACGTCGGCGTGAGGGTCACACGATCTGCGGAGGCCGTCGGCTGCACCTCGAAGTCGTACGGGACCGTGAGACCGAGGACCCGCAACTCGTCCGCGTAGCCGATCGCATCGGTTCCGAGGGTGATCGTCCCGGACAGTCCTGCCGCGTTCGCGACCTGCTGAGTCGCCGTCGCATCGAGCGCGATCGTGGCCCGGACGTCCTGGATCGTCTTCGTCTGGTCGACGGGGACCCCCTTCGCCGTGACCTCGACGTTCAACGGGATACCGTCGACCGTCGTCTTCGGCGCCGACAGGCGGACCTCCTCGAACGAACCCGTGAGGTATTGGGCGATGACGGACGCGCCACCGATCGAGACGTCGACGTCCGCGCGCACGTTCGACGGGAGGTGCTGTTCGATCTCCGACTGCACGCGCTGCTGGGCGACGCCGCGGACGATCGTGTCCGCGAGGAAGAAGAGCGCGACCAGCACCACGAGGACGCCGAGGACGATGACGATGACGAGCGGCAACCAGGGGCGTCGACGGGGTGCTGTCACGGTCGTGCCTGGGGCCTGGGTCGTCATCGCTCCAGCGTATCCCCGCGACCTCCCCCGTTCGAGGGCCCGTCAACCGCCCAAACCTCCGTTTTCGTGCAAGAAGTGCCCTCGAAAACGGGCGTATTGCACGAAAACGGAGGTTTGGGGACGTTCAGGGATCGCGGCGACCGGGATCGGATCGTTACATGCGCTGACGCGTCGGCGGAGCTCCGGCGCTACATGCGCTCCGGAGCGGAGACGCCGAGGAGGTCGAGACCGTTGCGGATGACCACACCGGTCGCGTCGTTCAGCCACAGACGCGTGCGGTGGAGGTCCGTGACCGGCTCCTCGCCCATCGGCACGACACGGCAGTTGTCGTACCAGCGGTGGTAGAGGCTCGCGATCTCCTCGAGGTGACGGGCGATGCGGTGCGGTTCGCGCAGCTCGGCCGATTGGGCCACGATGCGCGGGAACTCCTGCAGCGCACCGAGGAGCGCGGATTCGGTCTCGTGCTCGAGCAGTTCGGGAGCGAACGCGCTGCGGTCGACACCCGATGCGGCGGCGTTGCGCCCCACGGAACTCGTCCGGGCGTGCGCGTACTGCACGTAGAAGACGGGGTTGTCGTTCGTGCGGCTGCGCAACTGCTCCGGGTCGAGCGCGAGCGGCGAGTCGGCGGGGTAGCGCGCGAGCGAGTAGCGGAGCGCGTCGGTACCGATCCACTCCTGCAGGTCGTTCATCTCGATGATGTTGCCGGCGCGCTTGGACAGCCGGGCGCCGTTGACACTCACCAGCTGGCCGATGAGCACCTCGATGTCGCGGTTCGGGTCGTCGCCGGCCGCACCGGCGAGGGCGCGCAGACGGTGCACGTAACCGTGGTGGTCGGCGCCCAGCAGGTAGATCTTGTGCTGGAAGCCGCGGTCGCCCTTGTTCAGGTAGTACGCGGCATCGGCGGCGAAGTAGGTGAAGACGCCGTTGCCACGACGGATGACGCGGTCCTTGTCGTCGCCGAAATCGGTCGTGCGCACCCACACGGCGCCCTCGTCGTCGTACACGTGGCCCTGTTCGCGCAGGCGGTCGACGGCCTGGTCGATGAAGCTCGTGCCGTCAGGGCCCTCCGCGTGGAGGGTGCGCTCGCTGAACCAGACGTCGAACTCGACGTTGAAGCGGCTGAGCGATGCCTTGATCTCGCCGAGCTGCAGTTCGTACGCGCGCTCGCGAGCGATCGCGGATGCTTCGTCGTCCGGGCGGTCCAGGAGGTCGGGGACCTCGGCGAGGACGCGCTCGGCGAGTTCGGTGATGTACGCGCCGGGGTAGCCGCCCTCCGGAGTGGGCTCACCCTTGGCCGCCGCGAGGATCGACGCCGCGAAGGTGTCCATCTGGTTGCCGGCGTCGTTGATGTAGTACTCGCTCGCCACGGTCGCGCCGGAAGCCTTGAGGATCCGCGCGATCGAGTCACCGAGCGCCGCCCAGCGGGTGTGGCCGATGTGGAGCGGTCCCGTGGGGTTGGCCGAGACGAACTCGAGGTTGATGGAGGCGCCCGCCTGCGACTCGTTGCGGCCGAACTCCGGGCCGGCGTCGACGATCGTCTTCGCGAGCGCACCGGCGGCAGCTGCGTCGAGGCGGATGTTGATGAAGCCGGGACCCGCGACCTCCGCGGAGGAGACCCCGTCGATGCCGACGAGCGCCTCGACGAGTTCCTGCGCGAGCTCGCGCGGGTTGGACCCGACGCGCTTCGCGAGCTTCATGGCGATGTTGCACGCCCAGTCGCCGTGATCACGGTTCTTGGGGCGCTCCAGCACGACGTCGGCGGGGCTCAGCGTGAACTCGTCCTCGATGCCGGCGGCCTGGCGTCGTCGTTCCGCGATGGGGAGGACGATGTCGAACAGGGCTTTGGCGAGGTCTTCAGGAGTCACGGGGAACGATTCTACCGGGCGGGCACTGGGGTGCGCGCCCGCTGTCCACAGGGGAACACGGCATCGGCGCACCACAGGACGACTTCCGCCGGGCGGCACGACCGATCCCGGGATCCGTCCCGCCATCCGGCCGAAGTCCTCCTGCCGTACCGATCGACGGCGCAACTCTGGTAACTTGATGGTGTCCGCCTTCGTAGCTCAGCGGAAGAGCGCTTCCCTCCGGAGGAAGAAGTCGCTGGTTCGAATCCAGTCGAGGGCACCACAGCACCGCCTGCATCACCGGCCCGTCTTCGGGATACTGGACGCATGGCATCCGACGCACCGAACGATTCGGCACGCTCCGCACCGAGCGTCTCGCTCCGTTGGGTCGACCCGCGCGACGACGTCTTCGACGAGGGCCTCGCCGTCCTCGCCCTGAGCGATGCGGAGCACGCTCGCCTCGCCTCGACCTCCGATCGCCGGCGGTTCCTGCTGGGCCGGGCGCTGCTCCGCGCGACCGCTGCGGAACTCCTCGGAGTGGAACCGGCAGCCGTCCGCATCTCCGCCGCCTGCCCCGACTGCGGCCGGGAGCACGGCAAGCCGGAAGCGACGACGGAGGACGGACGACGAGTCCACCTCTCACTCAGCCACTCCCCCGTCGCCACAGCCGCCACCGCCTCGCTCGACGGCGCCGTCGGCATCGACGTCGAACAGCTCGATGCGTCGCGGTTCGCCGGAGTGGAGGATGTCGCGCTCTCGGCGGCGGAGCGGGAGGACTGGCTGACGCTGCCCGAGGAGGACCGGATCGGCGCGCTCGCACACTTCTGGACGCGCAAGGAAGCGGTCGTGAAGGCGTTGGGGCCCGGGCTGCGGTTGGATCCGGCGACGATCGAGGTCACGACGCCTGGTCGCGACGGGGACGAGCCGCGCGTGCTGAGGGTGCCGGGTGTCGATGCTGCGACGATCACGCTGCAGGACATCGGGCTCGCCGAGGGGCTCGCGGTGAGCATCGCCGTCGTCGCACCCCTCGCCCCACCGTCATAACTCCTTCGATTTCGACATCGCTCGGGACCGATCCGCGGAATTCCGGGCTTCTGCCCGGAGCGACGGGTCGGATCGAAGGAGTTATGCGCGATCGGGACCCTTCGACAGGCTCAGGGACCGGGGCGTTCAGGGACCGGACGACCGGTCACTGAGCTTGTCGAAGTGCCCCCAGGGACCGGGCGCAGGCTCAGCGACGCGGGAAGGCCGGCAGCGCCGTGTCGAACAGCCAGGCGGCGAAGAGCTCGTCGAGCGCCGCCGCATCGGCAGGACCGGCGACCTCAGCGGCGAGCGCCGTGAAGTCCGCCGTGCGCACCGAGCCGTGACGGTGCCGGCTCGTCCAGGTGTGCAGGAGCTCGAAGAAGGCCTCGTCGCCGAGCAGCAGCCGGACGGCGTGCAGCGTGATCGCACCGCGCTTGTACACACGGTCGTCGAACATCAGCTCAGGCCCCGGATCCGCGAGGAGGAGGTCCTGCGGCGCGTGCGCCAGCTGCCGGTGGTGCGCCTTCGCGCATGCATCGGCGCTCTGGCCTCCCGACGCCTCCGACCACACCCATTCGGCGTAGCAGGCGAACCCCTCGTGCAACCAGATGTCCTGCCATCTGGCGGACGTGACGCTGTTCCCGAACCACTGGTGGGCCAGTTCGTGCGCGATGAGCCGTTCGGAGCCGCCGTGGCCGTCGACGTGGTTGCGGCCGAAGATCGAGAGCCCCTGTGCTTCGAGCGGGATCTCGAGTTCGTCATCGGTCACGACGATGCCGTACTCGGCGAACGGATACGGGCCGAAGCGCGACGCGAAGACCTCGATCATGCGGGCCTGGTCGGCGAAGTCGTGTCGGAACTCGGTGGCCAGCTCCTCCGGCAGGTGCGCGACGACCGGCACCCCGCCGCTCGCTGCGGGGTCTCCCACGACGAGTCGGCTGTACCGGCCGATCTGCACGGTCGCGAGGTAGCTCGCGGTCGGCGCCGGCTCTTCGTACACCCATGTGGTCGTCGACGACTTCTGGACTCGCGACACGAGTCGTCCGGGCGCGATGACGGCGTACGAGGACCCCGTCGTGATGCTCACGCGGTAGCTCGCCTTGTCGTCCGGGCGGTCGTTGCACGGATACCAGGTGCCCGCGCCGGAGGGCTGCGAGGCGACGATGACGCCGTCCTCGAGTTCCTCCCAGCCGATGTCCCCCCACCGGCTGCGGGTGGGCTTCGGCGCACCGCCGTAGCGGACGACGACCGTGAAGGTCGCGCCGTCGATGATCGCGCGACGCGGCGTGATGGTGAGCTTGCCGTTCGAGTGGGTCACCCGTGCCGCGGACGTCCCGTCGACCGTGACCTTCGCGACGCGCATGCCGATGAGGTCGAGCGAGAACCGGTCGAGGGCTTCCGTCGCGACGGCGCGGAGCGTCGCCGTCCCCCGCAGGCCGTTCCGGTCCACGTCGTAGGCGAGGTCGAGGTCGATGTGCTCGGTCCGGTAGCCGTCCTGGCCGCTCGACGGCGTGTACGGGTCGATCACCGGCCGACTCTGCGGAAGCCCACCGCGCGTGGGCGTCATGCGCCCGCCGCCAGCGTGCGGTACTCGGCGACCGTGACGTCCCGCCACGGGCCGATCGGGTTCCCGCTCCACCGGCTGCCCGTCGGCACGGTCTCGCCGCGCATCACGAGGGACACGGGTCCGACGGTCGCGTCGGCGTCGATCCGGGCGCCGGGCAGGATCACGCTGTGCGGGCCGAGGGTCGCGCCGGTCCGGAGTTCGACTTCGTCCATGCTCATGATTCGATCATGGAACAAGTGTGTCTGCACAACGCACCCCCGGTTGACCGTCGCTCCGTCGCCGAGTGCGACGAGGTCGGCTTCCGGCAGCCAGTACGTCTCGCACCAGACGCCCTTGCCGATGCGCGCGCCGAGGGACCGCAGCCACCAGACGAGTGCCGGCGTGCCCGTCGCCGGGACCGCGAACCAGGGCGCCGCGACCATCTCGACGAAGGTGTCGGAGACCTCGTTCCGCCAGATGAACGACGACCACAGCGGATGCTCGCCGACGTGGATGCGACCCACGATCACCCATTTCGCGATGGTGGTGACGATCGCTGCGACGGCGCCGGCCGCCAGCACGACCGCACCGCTCAGCACGATCGACCAGCCAAGGCCGAACATGTCGGCGAGCCACGCGAGCGCGAGCAGCACGAGGAGCCCGATGCCCGTCGTCACCATGACGGGGACGAGGCGTCCGAGCTCCCACAGTGCGCGGGCGACGCGGAGGCGCTTCAGCGGCTTGAACGTGCGATCGTCGTCGGTCTCCGCCACCTGGCGTCGGAGCCGCATGGGCGGGCTGCCGAGCCAGGAGGAGCCTGACTTCGCTTTGCGGGGCGCCGCGGAGAGCACGGCCACGAGCCCGTTCTTCGGCACGTTCGTGCCGGGCCCCGCCATCCCGGAGTTGCCGAGGAAGGCACGCTTGCCGACGGAGGCGTTGGCGATGCGGATCCAGCCGCCGCCGAGTTCGTAGGAGGCGATCATCGTGTCGTCGGCAAGGAACGCGCCATCGCCCACCGTCGTCATCTTCGGGAGGAGGAGCACGGTCGACGCCTCCACGTTCCGACCGACCTTCGCACCCAGCGCTCGCAGCCACACGGGCGTGATGAGGCTCGCGTAGAGCGGGAAGAGGAGCGTGCGCGAGGAGTCGAGGAGCCGTTCGGTCGCCCAGACCTGCCAGCCGACGCGACTCCGCACGGGGAAGAAGCCCTCGCTGAGCCCGAGCCCGAGGAGGCGGACGAGGAGGATCGTCAGGAGGGCGAGGACCACGAACCAGACGAGGGTGGCGACGGGCACCCACGCGAGTCCGCGCATCGTGAACTCGAGGAGCGTCGGCGCACCGGAGGCTCCCGCGGCGATGACGACCGCCCCGAGCGCGAATGCGAGGAAGGGGATGAGGGACAGCGCAGCGGATCCCGCGCCGTACGCGAACAACCAACGACGCTTCCGCGGCGGACGCTCGTCCGGCCAGACGGGCTTCGCCTTGCCGACACGCACGGCGGGCGAACCGGACCACAGATGTCCGGAGGGGACGCGGCCGAAGACGGACGAGCCGGATGCGATCTCCGCGTGCTTGCCGATGCGAGTGCCGGCGAGGAGGGTGCTGCGAGCGCCGACCGTCGCCCCCGCACCGATGTGGATCGCTCCGAGTCGCAGGACGTCGCCGTCCACCCAGTAGCCGCGGAGGTCCACCTCCGGTTCGATCGAGGCGCGGGAGCCGATCGTCAGGAAGCCCGTGATCGGGGGCACGCTGTGCAGGTCGACGTCGCGGCCGATCTTCGCCCCCAGAGCGCGCGCATACGTGGAGATCCAGGGTGCGCCGGCGAGGCTCACCGCACCGACGGAATCGGCGATGCGCTCCGCAAGCCACAAGCGCACGTGCACCGACCCGCCGCGCGGGTGGTCCCCCGGTTCCACGCCCGCGAGGAGGAGCCGGGATGCCACGACCGCGATCCCCATCCGCCCGATCGGCGTGATGAAGAGGACGAACGCCGCGAGGATCCACCACCACGAGATGATCGGGAGGTACGGGACGTCGACGACGAGGTCGAGCACCCGCGCGCCCGCGACGAGGTAGGTGAGCCAACGGAGCCCGACGAGGATGAAGAGGGGGATGCCGAGGAGCGTCTGCGCCCACTGCGTGCCGACAGGGGTGGGGACCGTGGGACGCGCGGCTCCCGTGTTGCTCCGACGTTCCGGATGGCGGCCTTCCAGTTCGGCCGCCATCGCGCCGAGGCGCGGGTGCCCGTAGATGTCAGCGACCGTGAACTCGGGGTCCTTCGTGCGGATGAGCGAGACGAGTTGCGCGGCCGCGAGGCTGCCGCCGCCGAGGTCGAAGAAGTTATCGGACTCCTCGGTGACCGTGACGCCGAGCACGGCCGTCCACTGCTCGCCGAGCCAGGCGGCCGTCCCGCTCAGCTGCGAGGAGGGTGCGCCGTCCGCGCCGCCCGTCCCGCCCCGACCTCCCGCGCGCGGGAGGGGCCACGGGAGCGCCGCCCGGTCGACCTTGCCCGAGGTGCGCGTCGGCAGTTCAGGGACGACGGCGAGGAGGGGGACGAGCGGCGCCGGGAGCTCCTCGCGGAGGCTCGCGAGCGCGACGTCCAGGTCGAACGCGTCCGGATCGCCCACGGCGAGGTAGCCGACGAGGACGGGGTTGCCCGCCGTCGTCTTCTGCACGGCAGCCGCCGCCCCGGACACTCCGGCGAGCGCCTGCAGCGCCGCTTCGATCTCCCCGAGCTCGACACGACGACCGCCGATCTTGACCTGATCGTCCGCGCGGCCCTGAAAGACGAGGCCGGCCGACTCGAAGCGGACGAGGTCACCGCTCCGGTACGC
This sequence comes from Plantibacter lichenum, assembly GCF_050587525.1. Lineage (NCBI taxonomy): Bacteria > Bacillati > Actinomycetota > Actinomycetes > Micrococcales > Microbacteriaceae > Plantibacter > Plantibacter lichenum. Next base: position 70,618 of record NZ_JBOBFT010000016.1, read on the forward strand.
GCGCGCCCAGCCGAGGCTCGGCATCGGCGCGTACTTCTCCGCGTCCTTCGCCGGATCGAGATAGCGAGCGAGGCCCACCCCGCCGATGATGAGCTCGCCCACCTCGCCCTCGCCGACCGGCCTGCCCTCGGCATCGACGACCGCGAGATCCCACCCGTCGAGCGGCAGTCCGATGCGCACGGGCGACTCCCCCGTGAGGAGCGCACCGCACGCGACGACCGTCGCCTCGGTCGGTCCGTAGGTGTTCCAGACCTCTCGGCCGTCGACCGCGAGCCTCGCAGCGAGCTCCGGCGGGCACGCCTCACCGCCGAAGATGAGCATGCGGATGTTCTCGAGTGACTCCGGCGGCCACATCGCGGCGAGGGTCGGAACCGTCGAGACGATCGTGATGCCGCGCGCGACGAGCCACGGACCGAGGTCCATGCCGCTCCGGACGAGCGATCGAGGGGCTGGGACGAGGCACGCCCCGTGACCCCACGCGAGCCACATCTCCTCGCACGACGCGTCGAACGCGACCGACAGCCCCGCCAGCACCCGGTCGCCGGGGCCGATCGGCTCGTCCTGCAGGAACAGGCGTGCTTCGGCATCGACGAACGCGGCGGCGGACCGATGCGAGACCGCGACCCCCTTCGGCGTCCCCGTCGAGCCGGAGGTGAAGATGATCCAGGCGTCGTCGTCCGGGGTCGGCTGGGCGACGATCGGGTTCGCGCTGGTGCTCGGGTGCGGGGCGCGCGCGCTGAAGACGGTGGGGACCGGGGTGGCCTGTGCGATGTTCGCGGCGGCCGTGGTGGTGGCCGTCGCGTGTGCAAACGTGCTCGTGCTCGCCGTCTCGTTCGTGTCCGTGCCCGCCCGAGGCCGCACATCGAGCCTCCCGCCGTCCGTGATGACGGCTGCGACGTCCGCCTCCCCGAACACGAGGCTGGCCCGCTCCTCCGGATCGTCCGCATCGACCGGCACGTACGCGGCGCCCGCCGCGAGGATCCCGAGGATCGCGAGGTACAGCTCCCGCGTCCCGGACCCGATCCGCACGCCCACCCGATCCCCGCGACCGATGCCGGCCGTGACGAGCGACGTCGCGACCGCGTTGGCTCGCGCCATCAGCTCGCGGTAGCTGAGCGAACCGGCTGCGTCCTCCAGAGCTGAGGCCTCCGGATGCTTCGCGACCATCTCCCGCAGGATGTCGAGCAGCGTGCGCTCCGGCGGCGTGCGAGTGCTTCCGAGGAGCAGGCCCGGCGTCGTGGCCGAGTTCTCGACGTCAGCATCGTGCCCGGCGGCCTCGGCCACCGCATCGCTCTCGTGACCGGTCTCGCTCACGTGTCCCCAATCATCGCCGTGCCAGGTGTCGCGCGTGGTGTCCTCAGGTGGACTCCGGGGTCCCGTCCAACGGGCCCGTGAATCCGGTTCAACGCTAGATTCGCCGGGTGGACCGCTGGTGAACGGAGGGCAACCGACAGGTGTCGGCGACGTGATCCTGATCGCCTCCCCGCACTCAGGACCTCCCCACCGAGGGCCGATACGCTGGGACGGTGACCCTCGAATACAGTGTGCCCCAGGAACGCAAGCTCGTCACGGCCATCCCCGGCCCGAAATCGCTCGCTCTCACCGAGCGGCGCCGGAAGGCCGTCTCCCGAGGGGCCGGCAACCTGGCCCCCGTCTGGATGGACCACGGCTCCGGAGGCATCCTCGTCGATGTCGACGGCAACCAGATCATCGACCTCGGCACCGGCATCGGCGTCACGACGATCGGCCACGCCAACCCGGAGGTCGCCGCCGCGGCGGCCGCCCAAGCCCAGAAGCTCACCCACACCCTCTTCACCGTCACGCCGTACGAGAACTACCTGCGCGTGGCCGAGAAGCTCGCCGAGATCACCCCCGGCGACTTCGAGAAGCACTCGATCCTCCTCAACTCCGGCGCCGAAGCGGTCGAGAACGCCGTCAAGATCGCCAAGAAGTACACGGGGCGCCGCGCCATCGTCGCCCTCGACCACGCCTTCCACGGCCGCACGAACCTCACCATGGCGATGACCTACCGCCCCGCCCCCGAGCGCCTCGGCTTCGGCCCGTTCCCCGGCGAGATCTACAGCGTCCCCCTCTCCTACCCCTTCCGCGACGGCCTGACCGGCGACGAAGCGGCAGCCGTCACGATCGACTACATCGAACGGCACATCGGCGCGACAGAGGTCGCAGCATTCTTCGCAGAACCCGTCCTCGGCGACGGTGGCATCGTCATCCCTGCGCCCGGCTACTTCAAGCGCATCAGCGAGTGGTGCACGGAGAACGGCATCGTCTTCGTCGCCGATGAGATCCAGGCCGGCATCGGCCGCACGGGCGCGTGGTACTCGATCGAGCACCACGGCGTCGTCCCCGACCTCATCACCACGGCCAAGGGCATCGCGGGCGGCTTCCCGCTGTCAGCCGTCACGGGCCGCGCCGAGATCATGGACGCCGTGCAGCCCGGTGGCATCGGCGGCACCTTCGGCGGCAACCCCGTCTCGACGGCCGCCGCGCTCGCGACGTTCGACTTCATCGAGCAGAACGACATCCTGGGCGAGGCCCGTCGGGTCGAGGCGACGCTGCGTGCGCGCATCGGCGACTGGGCGGACCGTTTCGACGTCATCGGCGACGTGCGCATCATCGGCGCGATGGCGGGCATCGAACTCGTCGTGCCGGGGACCAAGCAGCCGCACCCCACGGCGCTCGCGTCGATCATCGACTCCTCGATCTCGCAGGGTGTGCTCGCGCTCGACGCCGGCTCGTGGGACTCGGTCCTGCGCCTCCTGCCGAGCGCGGTCATGTCCGACGCGCTCCTGCACGACGCCGCCGATGTCCTCGAGCAGGCCCTCGGGCGTCTCTAGTCGCTGCGCTGTCCCGTCCCACCTGGGGGTTGCACAATTCAGGGACATCCGCACAATTCAGGATGATCTGCCGCGACACGCCGGTCGATCGTCCTGAATTCTGCATCCGTTCCTGAATTGTGCGTGCTCCTCCGACGTCCGGGCGGGCGGGCAGTCGGGGGGGGGCGGCGGGTCAGGCGGGGGCGGTCGTGAAGTCGATGAGGTGCTCCACCTTGCCGAGGAGCTCCGGCTCCAGGTCGTTGAAGCTCCGCACCTGACCGAGGATGCGCTGCCACGCGCGGGCGATGTCTGCCTGCGAGTCGTGCGGCCAGCCGAGCGCCTGGCAGATGCCGTGCTTCCACTCGATGGATCGCGGGATGGTCGGCCACTCACGCAGGCCGACACGTGCGGGCTTCACAGCCTGCCAGACGTCGACGTACGGGTGACCGACGATCAGCACGTTGGAGCCGTTCGGTCCCGACATCACCGCATCGGCGATCCGCTGCTCCTTCGAACCCTTCACGAGGTGGTCGACCAGCACACCGACCCGGCGATTCGGGCCCGGCTTGAACTCCGCCAGCGCGGCGTCGAGATGATCGACACCCGCCAGGTATTCGACGACCACGCCCTCAACGCGCAGGTCGTCACCCCACACCCGTTCGACGAGTTCGGCATCGTGACGGCCTTCGACGAAGATGCGACTCGCGCGGGCGACCCGTGCCTTCGTCTCGACGGCGAATGAGCCGGATGCGGTGCGCGCACGGCCCTGTCTCGCGGCCTTCGGTGCGATGAGGATGATCGGCTGGCCTTCGAGCAGGAACCCGGTGCCGAGCGGGAAGACGCGACGTTTGCCGCGGTAGTCCTCGAGTTCGACCATCTTGGCCTCGACCCTGGTGACCGCGCCGCAGAATCCGCCGAGCTCCTCGATGACGAGATCGTTCACGGCTTCGACTTCGCGGGCGACGACCCGATTCTTCTTCCGCCAGTCGCCGGCGAGCACATCGGATCCGTACCTGTCTTCAGTCACCCTCCAACGTTACCCGCCCCGGGCTTTGCACAATTCAGGAGGATTTCCGGAATGCAGGACAATGCATCGGCGAGTCGGCCCGGATCATCCTGAATTGTGCAGATGTTCCTGAATTGTGCAAACCAGGAGGAGGGTCAGGCTGCGGCGCGCTCGGCCTCACGCGCAAGGCCGCCGAGGAGGAGCGAGAGCTGCTCATCGGTCGTGCCTGGGTCCTCCGGGTGCCACTGCACCCCGGTGATCGGCAGCGTCTCGTGCTCGATCGCCTCGATCGTGCCGTCCGACGACCACCCGACGGCACGGAGGCCGGCGCCGAGACGATCCACCGACTGGTGATGAGCGCTCTGCACCTGAACGGTGCGGTGGCCGAGCCGGAACGCGAGCGCGCTCGTGGGCGACAGCTCGACGGAGTGCGACGTCATGATCTGGTCGACCGGGACGCCCTCATTGCGGTGCGTCGTGTGCTCGCCGAGGTCCTGCACGAGCGTCCCGCCGAGCGCGACGTTGATGATCTGGTGTCCGCGGCAGATGCCGAGAAGCGGCGTCTGGCGCTCGACCGCACGACGCGCGAGGGCGAGCTGCGCGACATCGGCCCGCTCGAAGTGCTGTCCCTCGCCGCGGTAGCCGGATCGGCCGCCGTAGTGGATCGGATCGATGTCGGCACCGCCCATGATGACGATGGCCGAGGCGGATTCCGTGGCGGAGAGGAGGGTCTCCTCGCCGAGGTCGGCGGCGGCGAGACGGCTGACGCGCCATCCGGCACGCTCAGCGGCGGCGATCGTGCGGCCGACGAGCACCTGCACGTAGTCGTGGTAGGCCTGGTCGTCCTCGCGGAACCGGGTGACTTCGACGAGGGCGAGGAGCGGAGAGACGTGTCCCTGCATGTCGCGCCTCCCCCGATTCCGTGACCGTCCCGGACGATCGATGCCACGACCCTTCCGATCGCTGCATCCAGTCTCCGACGCCCCGCGTGAGAAGGCCAGCACGGGCGTAACAGGCTGTCACACACGCCGTCACACACGGCGTCGCACGCTCACTCGTACATCTGCTCCCGCACCATCGCGGCACAGGCGAGCACACGCGGGCACACGCGGAGACGCCGAGGAGGCCAGACGACCGAGAACGAATCGATGCCGTTCGGCGCGTTGCCGACCCCTCGTCCGCCCTCGCCGCGGCCCCTCTCTCTCACCCATCGGCGGCACCGCCGCCAGCCGGACATCAGCTGAGTGCTTCCTGTAGAGAATGCCAACCCGTCACCCTAGACTCGGGGTGAACCACAGGCTGATATGAAGAGGTGGGCCGATGCGGGCGCGATGGGCAGTATCGATCTGGGCGCTGTGCGTCGCACTCCTCGTCGGCGGATCCGGCGTCGCCGCCTTCGCGGCAGACCCCGTCCAGCTCGGCGGCAGCCGCGTCGTGGACGATTCGTCCGTCCTCTCCTCCTCGGAGCTGTCGCAGGTCGAGCAGGCGTCCGCGAAGCTGTCGAGCGACAAGAAGATCGATCTGTGGGTCGTCTACGTCCCGACGTTCACGAACCCGTCCGATGCCGAGGGCTGGGCCAACCAGACGGCCTCGGACAACGGGCTGGGTCCCACCCAGTACCTGCTCGCGATCGCGACCGACGGTCGGCAGATGTACCTGTCCGGCGATTCGAACGGTCCCGTCACGGGTGACCAGCTGGGCGCCATCGAACAGCAGCTCATCCTCCCCGCCCTGCAGAACGACGACTGGGCCGGTGCCGGCGTCGCGGCCGCCACAGGCCTCGCCACGGCTGCCGGCGGCGGCACGGTGAGCGCGGGGGGTTCCGGTGGGGGCGGAGGCGCCGGTTGGGTGATCTTCTGGATCCTCATCGCCGTCGCGGCCATCGCCTTCGTGATGTTCCTCGTGGCACGCAGGCGCAGGAAGGGCGCTGTCGCGGGCGGCGCCAAGGGCGGCGCGAAGGGCGGCCAGGCGGTCGATCCGCTCGCTTCACTCCCCATCGAGGATCTCAGCAGGCAGGCGGGGAGTGCACTCGTCCAGACCGATGACGCCGTCCGCACGAGCGAGGAGGAGCTGGGCTTCGCGACCGCTTCGTACGGCGAGGCGTCGACCGTCGACTTCACGAAAGCGCTCGACCAGGCGAAAGCGGACCTGTCGCAGGCGTTCGCCCTCAAGCAGCGCCTCGACGACGCCGAGCCGGACACGGAAGCCGACACGCGGGCGTGGAACATCCAGATCATCCGTCTGTGCGAGCGGGCGAACCACTCGCTCGACGAGCAGGCCGCATCGTTCGATGAGCTCCGCGCACTGGAGAAGAACGCGCCCGCGGCGGTCGAGGAGATGCGCGCTCGCGCCGCCGCCGCAGGTCCGTCCGTGCAAGCCGCCCGCGACACCGTCGCCTCGCTCGCGACCCGCTACTCCCCCGACGCGTTCGCAACGGTCGTCGACAATCCGGATCAGGCGACGGAACGCCTCGCGTTCGTCGGCACGGCGGTGAACGATGCCAGCACGAAGCTCGCCGCCGGAGATTCCGGCAGCGCGGCGGTCGGCATCCGCGCGGCCGAGGAGGCGCTCGACCAGTCCGCTCTCCTCCTCGGCGCCGTCAAGCGCGTCGAAGCGGACCTCGCGGCGGCGGACCAGGCCGTCGCCGCGCGACTCGCCGAGCTCGACAGCGACCTCGCCGGAGCGAAAGCCCAACCGGGCCCGAACGGTCAGCTCGGCCCCGTCATCGGCTCGACCACCGCGGCCGTCGCAGCCGTCCGTCAGGCGCTCGCCTCCGGTCGTACGAATCCGATCCCGCTGCTCGCCCAGCTCGACGCGGCCAACACACAGATCGACGGCGCGATGCAGGGCGTGCGAAGCGCGATCGAACAGCAGCAGCGTGCAGCGGCAGCCCTCGGACAGGCGCTCACGACGGCGCAGGCGCAGGTCTCCGCCGCCGAGGACTTCATCACCTCGCGTCGAGGAGCGGTCGGCGCGGAAGCCCGCACCCGACTCGCCGAATCGGGACGGACGCTCGTGCAGGCCCAGAGCCTCGCCGCGACCGATCCCGCCCAGGCGCTCGCCCTCGCACAACGCGCCAACAGCCTCGCATCGCAGGCCGTGCAGTACGCGCAGTCCGACGTCGGCCAGTTCCAGACCCAGTCGAACGGCGGAGGCGGCAACAACGGCGTCCTCGGCGCCGTGCTGGGCGGCATCCTCATCAACTCCGTCCTCGGCGGCGGAGGAGGCGGAGGCGGCGGGATGTTCGGCGGCGGAAGCAGTGGCGGCGGCCGCTCCAGTGGTGGCGGCGGCTCCTCGCGCAGCCCGGGCAGCTTCGGCGGCAGCGGCACCAGGTCCAGGCGCGGCGGCGGTCGATTCTGATGCGTTCACACACGCACGATCGGGCCGCGCCGGCGCGGGCACACGCGACCGAGATCGACGCCATGACCGCTTCGCGTCGGCACGCCCCGCCCCAACACTTCGAACACCGTCCACGATTCGCAGCAACCCGTTCGGCAGCATTCAGAGAGGAAACACCATGACCGCCAAACAGTCCATCTTCGGACGCATCGCCCAGCTCACCAAAGCGAACATCAACGCTCTGCTCGACTCCGCAGAGGACCCGCAGAAGATGCTCGACCAGATGGTGCGCGACTACACGAACAGCATCGCCGACGCCGAGAGCGCCATCGCCGAGACGATCGGCAATCTGCGCCTCCTGGAGCAGGACCACAAGGAAGACGTCGATGCTGCGGCCGAGTGGGGCGCGAAGGCCCTCGCCGCGAGCCGCAAGGCCGACGAACTCCGCCAGGCCGGGAACACGGGCGACGCCGACAAGTTCGACAACCTCGCGAAGGTCGCCCTCCAGCGTCAGATCAGCTCCGAGGGTGAGGCCAAGCAGGCCGAACCGCAGATCGCTTCGCAGACCAAGGTCGTCGACCAGCTGAAGAGCGGCCTCAACGGCATGAAGCAGAAGCTCGAGCAGCTGAAGTCGAAGCGCAGCGAGCTCGTCGCCCGTTCGAAGACCGCCGAAGCGCAGAAGAAGGTCAACGACGCCGTCGGCAGCATCGACATCCTCGACCCCACGAGCGAGCTCAGCCGCTACGAGGACAAGATCCGCCGCGAAGAGGCGAAGGTCCTCGGCCAGTCCGAGCTCGCCGCTTCGAGCCTCGACAACCAGTTCAAGGACCTCGAGGACCTGGGCGAACTGACCGAGGTCGAAGCCCGTCTCGCAGCCCTCAAGGGCGGCGGCAGCCCCGCCGTCTCCGCCGCACCCACGGCATCGGCCATCGAGGCGTCCGGCCCCGAGTACACGCCGGGAACATCCAACTGACGCGAGTCGTTCCATCAGGACAGGGTCCGGTTCCGAAGCCGTCAACGGCAGCTCGGAGCCGGGCCCTGTGCTGCTCCACCGGACCAGCCCACCCGGGAGCAGGCCGGTCCGCCGGCAGGCTCCGCTCGTACCACCTGAAAGGCACCGCATGACCAGTTTCGTCGTCGTCCCACAGTGGCAGGGATCCGGATCCTCGCGAGCGATGCAGCTCGTCGACGGTGCGCAGGCGATCCGCGGTGATCTGCCGAGCGCGGCGACGACCGTCGTCGACGTGCCCATCGAGGCCGGCGAATCGCTCGGGACGGGCATCCGCAGGCTGAGCACGCTCACGATGACGGCGGAACGGCAGCGCATCGCCCTCGGCCAGGTCGACGGGCCGGTCATCACGATCGGCGGGGACTGCGGTGTGGAGTTCGCGTCGGTCCAGCACGCGATCGCACGGACCGCTCCGGAGTCGACGCTCGCCCTCGTCTGGTTCGACGCCCACGGCGATCTCAACACGCCCGCCGGATCCCGCACGGGCGCGTTCAGCGGCATGGTCGCCCGCGCCCTCCTCGGCGACGGCGAGGAACCGCTCGTCGCCTCCCCCGCCGTCGACCCGTCACGATTCGTCCTCGTGGGAGCCCGCGACCTCGACGATGCGGAGGTCGCCTACCTCGCCGAAACGCCGCTGCCGGTGGTCGACGCCGACACCGTCACACCGGCCGAGGTCGTCGCCGCCGTCGAATCGACCGGCGCGACCCACGTGTACATCCACGTCGACCTCGACGTCCTCGACCCGTCCGACCTCACCGCCGTGAGCTCCGGCGTGCCGTTCGGGGTGCCGCTCGCGCGCCTCGTCGAGACCGTCACCGCCCTCAAGCAGCGGTTCGGATTCGCGGGAGCCGGGGTCACGGGCTTCGCACCGTCCTCGGCGGCCGCTGCGAGCGACGACCTCGGCACCATCCTGCGCATCATCGGCGCGCTCTCCCGTGAACCGAAACCTGTTGAGCAGCAGCCCGCCGAGCAGCCGTCCCCGGAGCAGCAGCCCGCGGAGCGGCAGCCCACAGACCAGAACGCCTCGAACACCGACACGAAGAACCACTCGGAGGAATCATGAGCACCACGTACGACCTCATCGTCATTGGAGCCGGCCCCGTCGGCGAGAACGTCGCGGACTACGCGCACCGGGAGGGTTTGAGCGTCGTCATCGTCGAGAGCGAACTCGTCGGCGGCGAATGCTCCTACTGGGCCTGCATGCCGTCGAAGGCGCTCCTGCGTTCCGGCTCGGCCCTCCGCGCCGCTCAGCGCGTCGCCGGCGCCGTTCCGGCCGACGTGAAGCTCGACCCCATCGCCGTCCTCGCCCGCCGCGACTCGTTCACGAGCAACTGGTCCGATGCCGGACAGGTCGACTGGCTGACGGGCGCCGGCATCGATCTCGTCCGCGGACACGGCCGCATCACGGGCGAACGAGAAGTGACCGTCGAGACGCCGGACGGCGAACACCGCATCCTCCGCGCCACCCACGCCGTCGCGGTGAGCACGGGCAGCGCGGCGCTGCTGCCGGACATCCCGGGCATCGCCGATGTCCAGCCGTGGACGAGCCGTGAGGCGACCGCCGTCGAGCAGATCCCGGAGAGCGTCGTCATCCTCGGCGGCGGTGTCGTCGCGACCGAGATGGCGACCGCCTATCAGGCCCTCGGGTCCTCGGTCACGCTCGTCGCGCGTGGCAGCGTGCTGGGCGGCCAGGAGCCGTTCGTCGGCGACCTCGTGTCCGCCGGGCTCCGCGAGCTGGGCGTCACGATCGTCCACGGCACCCCGACAGCCGTCTCGCGGGAGCACGGCGTCGTCACGCTCACCCTCGGCGACGAGTCCGTCACGGGCGCGGAACTCATCGTCGCGACCGGGCGCACCCCTCGCACCGACGACCTCGGACTCGACAGCATCGGTGTGAAGCCCGGCACGTGGCTCGACGTCGACGACCACCTCCAGGTGCACGGCTTCGACTGGCTCTATGCGGCCGGCGACGTCAACCACCGTGCGCTCCTCACCCACCAGGGCAAGTACCAGGCGCGTGCCGCAGGGAAGGTCATCGCCGCCCGCGCGAACGGCGACTCGATCGTCTCGACGCCGTGGAGCGACCACGTCGCCACCGCCGACCACGCCGCCGTTCCGCAGGTCATCTTCAGCGAGCCGGAGGTGTCGGCCGTCGGCCTCACCGCGGCCGCCGCCGAGAAGGCGGGCCTCCGCACCCGGGTCGTCGACTACGAGCTCGGGTCCGTCGCCGGATCCAGCCTGCAGGCCGACGGGTACGCGGGCAAGGCCCGCATCGTCGTCGACGAGGACCGCGGCGTCATCGTGGGTGCGACGTTCGTCGGGCAAGAAGTCGCCGAGCTCGTCCATGCGGCGACGATCGCGGTCGTCGGCGAGGTCCCGCTCAGCCGTCTCTGGCACGCCGTCCCCTCGTATCCGACCATGAGCGAGATCTGGCTGCGCCTTCTCGAGACGTACCGGAGCGAGGCGTGACAGAGGCTGCGACACCACGGTCTCGCCGGAGCGGCGGGTTCCTGCTCGACACCCCGATCAGCCGCCTCGGGTACCTGTACGCCACGCTCGTCGGGCTGATCTGGGGATCGATCTGGAGCACCGGGCCGGTCGAGCGTCGGGACGGCCTCTTCGTGTTCCGCGGCATGCCGAAGTGGACGTTCGGGCGCGGTGGATCGTGTGTGGGCGCGTGCTACCTGACCGACCAGAACGTGTCATCGGCGGTCCTCCAGCATGAGGCCGTGCACAAGCGGCAGTGGCAGCGGTACGGGATGCTGTTCCCGCTCATGTACGCGATCTCCGGGCGCGATCCGCTCCGCAACCGCTTCGAGATCGAGGCCGGACTCGAGCGCGGCGGCTACATCCGCCCGAGCTAAGCCTCCAAGTCCGCGAGGTGTCACATATGGCTCGTCCGACCCCGTTCCGACTGGCCATATGTGACACCTCGCGGGCCGAGGAATAGAACCGGAGCGCCGAGTGTATTCATATGTATGGAACTTGGCGTGTACACCTTCGGAGACATCCACCGCGACCCCGTGACTGGGGAACGCACGACACCGGCGCAGCAACTGCGCAACACGATCGAGCGCGTGAAACTCGCCGACGAGCTCGGCCTCGACTGGTTCGGCATCGGCGAGCACCACCGCACCGACTACTCGATCTCGGCCCCGGCGACCGTTCTGGCCGCAGCGGCGACCGTCACCGAACGCATCCGCCTCGGCAGCGCCGTCACCGTCCTCAGCACCGAGGATCCCGTCCGCGTGTACCAGCAGTTCGCGACGATCGACCTCCTGAGCGGCGGACGCGCGGAACTCACCGCCGGACGCGGCTCGTTCATCGAATCGTTCCCGCTCTTCGGGGCGACGCTGAACGACTACGACGCCCTCTACGAGGAGAAGCTGGCCCTCCTCCTCGAGATCGACCGGAACGAACGCGTCACGTGGTCCGGCCACTTCCGACCTGCGCTCTCCGATGCGCAGATCCTGCCGCGGCCGCTCAACGACCACCTCGACATCTGGGTAGCGACGGGCGGGAACCCGGCATCGTCCGCCCGCGCGGGCAAGCTCGGCCTCCCCGTGAACTACGCGATCATCGGCGGACTCCCGGAGCGTTTCGCGCCTCTCGTCGACCACTACCGCAAACACGCGGCGCAGGCCGGTCACGATGTCGCGGCGCTCAAGGTCGCCGTCTCCGGATTCGGGTTCGTCGCGGACGACAAGACGAAGGCCAAGTCGACCTTCCTCCCCTACTGGCTCGATTCGATGCGCACGATCAGCGCCGAACGGGGCTTCCCGACGCCGACGCCGCTCGCATTCGAGAACGAGACGTCAGCACGCGGCGCGCTCTTCGTGGGAGGGCCGAACGACATCGCGGATCGGATCATCGCGCTCCACGGACACCTGCAGCACGACCGCCAGGCGTTCCAGATGGACCTGTCCGGGATGCCGCAGCGCGAGGTGCTGCGCTCCATCGAGCTGCTGGCGACCGAAGTCAAGCCGCAGGTCGATCGCGAGCTCGGGGCGGCCGTCGCGGCGTAGTCGTCTCGGCCGGTCACCGAGCTTGTCGAGGTACTGCCACGCTGGACCCCACCCTTCGACAGGCTCAGGGACCGGAGTCCGTACACGACCGGCCACCGAGCTTGTCGGGTACTGCCACACTGCCCCACCCTTCGACAGGCTCAGGGACCGGAGTCCGCACACGACCGGCCGTTGAGCTTGTCGAAGCGCTGCCACACTGCCCCACCCTTCGACAGGCTCAGGGACCGGCGAGGAAGCGGAGCCGGGTCAGTGCGAAGCGCGCTCGGACGACGCCTGACGCTGCTTGGCAGCAGCGGAACTCGCGAGCGTCATGCGGAGTTCGTTGCGGAGCTCGACCAGGTGGGCGCTCCCACCGCCGACCCACACGTGGTAATCGGCCGACTCGTGCCCGTCGACGTCGAGCATCTCGCTCGCCCAGGCACGCGCTGCGCGCGAAACGGCCTGGCCGGATGCACAACCACGACCGCTCCCGGGCTCCCCCGTGCGGTCGGCGCGGACGAGCCACGTGACGACGACGCGACCGGGACCGGTGAGCGTACGGACGTCCTCGGCATGGTCGACCTCGACGAAGACCTGACCGCGTGCACAGATCGGCAGCAGACCCAGCACATCGCCGATTTCCGCGATCGACGACGCATCACCGGCGAGGAGCACGTGACGTGCGTCTGCGACGGCGAATTCAGCGGGATCTGCGAAGTAGCTCACGTTTTCAGTATAGGCATGCCTAACCTGACCTGAACACCCCACAGGTGTCGATCACACCGGACGTTCAGGCGACGGTGGGCGGAGTCGGCGCGTCCTGCGGCGCCTCCTCCGGTTCGACGAGGTACCGACTCGTGATCGCGACCCGGTTGAACGCGTTGATCGAGACCGTGATCCAGGCGATCGCCGTGTACTCGCGCTCGTTCAGCACCCGACGCACGCGCTCGTAGACCTCGTCCGGCACGTGGCCGTTCTGGATGAGCGTCATCGATTCGGCGAGGTCGAGGGCCGCGCGTTCGGTGTCGGTGAAGACGGACGTCTCCCGCCATGCTGCGACGAGTCCGAGTCGATCGACGCTCTCTCCGGCGGCGAGCGCCTTCGTCGTGTGCACGCGGAGACAGAACGCGCACCCGTTGATCTGCGAGACACGCAATTGGACGAGTTCTCGGAGGACGGGGCTGATCCCGTTGGCCTTCGCGATGTCACCGACTGTGCTCGCCAACGCGGCGAGCGCCTTGTACGCCTCTGGTTCGGTTCTGGACAGGTGGACTCTCGCGGCATCGGTCACTCCTTGATGGTACGCCGGGCAGTGGCCCTTCGACAGGCTCAGGGACCGCAGGCGACGCACCCTTCGACAGGCTCAGGGACCGCAGGCGACGCACCCTTCGACAGGCTCAGGGACCGGAGGAGACAGGGGCCGGACGGGACGTCAAGGAACGTCATCGACTTGGCGTGGGAGCCGAAGAGGCGAAGGATGGGGTCATCCCCGGCACTGCCGACCACCGGCCCGACCGGCCGCACTCGCACCCGCCAGCCGAACCAGGCACGAAAGGCCCCGATGTCGCACGACCAGCAGACGCAGACCGAGTTCGACTTCCTCCCGCGTGAGGCCGAGGACGTCGGGCACACGGGACCACTGCCATCGGTCCGTCGGGAAACCGTGAGCACCTCCGACGGCGACGTGAGCGCGCTCGTCTGGGGCGATACGGCGCCCGAGGTCGTGTTCCTCCACGGTGCAGGCCTGAACGCCCACACCTGGGACGGGACGTTGCTCGCCCTCGGCGTCCCGGCGATCGCGCTCGATCTGCCGGGTCACGGCGACTCCGCATGGCGGGACGACGCCGACTACCGTCCGTCGACGATCGCGACGGCTGCGGCCGAAGGCGCGACGGCTCTGCTCGCCGAATCGACGGAACTCGACGATGCTTCGGCTGGAAGTGCCGCGTCCGGCGACGCAGCGTCCTCGTCCGCGGGCGTCGTCCTCGTGGGCCAGTCCCTCGGCGGTCTCACGGCGTCGGTGATCGCAGCGTCGCATCCTCGGGTCCTCGCGGCCGGCGTCATCGACGAGCAGGCGCCGGCGCTCGTCCGTGCGCTCGTGATCGTCGACATCTCCCCCGGACTCGACGCCTCGACGGGCGCGTCCCAGGTGCGCGACTTCCTCGCGGGTCCCGCGGACTTCGGCAGCCGCGACGAGATCGTGGACCGCGCCATCGCCTTCGGCTTCGGCCCGACCCGCGACGACGTGAGCCGCGGCGTCTTCCTCAACACACGAGTGAAGGACGACGGTCGCGTAATCTGGAAGCACCACTTCGCGAACCTCGGCGGACTGGCGCCCATCGCTGCAACGAGTTTCGCCCCCATCTGGGACGACCTCGCGCAGGTCACCGTACCCGTGCTCCTCATCGCGGGGACGCGCGGTGTGCTCAGCGAGGAGCAGCGTGCGGAGTTCCAAGAGCGTTTGCCCGAAGCGACGGTCGTCACGATCGAATCCGGTCACAACATCCAGGAGGACGCGCCCGTCGCCCTCGCCGACACCATCCGGGACTTCATCGGCGGCCTTCCGGCCTGATCGGCGAGGTCACCCGACGCGAATCGGCTCCGACAGCGACGGCGGGGCGGGAAGCACCCACCGAGAAGCTCCGCCGACCGAGCCCAGAGGGTACACGCGGACATCACGATCGGATCACTGTGTGACGCCGTGCAACGTGCTGGCTGGCGACGCACGGGAGGGACAACTACGCTCGCCTCACCCCCTCGAAACACCATTTCCGTACCCGATCCAGTTGGAGCGAGCATGACCGCCAACGAGCACGCCGCAGCGGCCTGGCACTTCGACACCGCCCAGGTGCACGCCGGCGCCTCGCCGGATCCGCGGACGGGGGCGCGTGCGACGCCGATCTTCCAGACGACGAGTTACGTCTACGAGTCCTCGCAGGCGGCGTCGGACATCTTCACGCTCCAGGACCTCGGCTCGTATTCGTACACGCGCACGGGCAATCCGACGACCTCGGTCGCGGAGCAGCGGATCGCCGAGCTCGAGGGCGGTCGGGCGGCGGTCGCCTTCGCGAGCGGCCAGTCCGCGACGACCTTCGCCCTGCTCAACCTGCTCCGCTCCGGCGACCACCTCGTGTCGAGTTCCCACGTCTACGGCGGGACCACGGGCCTCTTCATCCGCCGTTTCGCGGAGATCGGGATCACGACGACGTTCGTGGACCACATCCACGACCCGGAGGCGTGGGCCGCGGCGATCACACCCCGGACGCGCGCCGTCTTCGCTGAGAGCATCGGCAACCCGCTCGGCAGCGTCCTCGACATCCGGGCCGTCGCCGATGTCGCGCACGCGGCGGGTGTGCCGCTCGTGATCGACAACACGCTCGCCTCGCCCTACCTCGTCCGCCCACTCGAGCACGGCGCCGACATCGTCGTCCACTCGACCACGAAATTCCTCGCCGGCCACGGTGCCGCGATCGGCGGCGCCGTCGTCGATTCCGGCACGTTCGACTTCGGTGCCGAGCCCGAGAAGTGGCCAGGGTTCACGGAGCCGGAGCAACCGGGCGAGACGCGTCGGTTCTGGCAGGACTTCGGCGACGACGGCATCGCCTACTCCCTCCGTCTCCGCGCCAATCTCCTCCGCGACTACGGAGCGGCCCCGTCGCCGTTCAACAGCTTCCTGCTCATCCTCGGCATCGAGACCCTCAGCCTGCGGATGCGCCAGCACGTCGCCAACGCGGAGACGATCGCCGCGCACCTCCTCGCCCACCCGTCGGTCGAGGCCGTGCACTACGCGGGCCTCCCGACGAGTCCGGAGGCCGACCGGGTGGCGCAGTATCTGCCGAAGGGCGCCGGATCCATCGTGTCCTTCGAGATCCGCGGCGGCTCTGCGGCCGGAAGCGCGTTCGTCGAGTCGCTCGACCTCTTCAGCCACCTCGCGAACATCGGTGACGTCCGCTCCCTCGTCATCCACCCCGCGTCGACCACGCACTCCCAACTGTCGGAGGCCGAGCAACGACGCTCGGGAATCTCCCCATCGCTCATCCGGTTGTCCATAGGCATCGAAGACGCACGCGATCTCATCACGGATCTCGATGCGGCATTCGACCGGGTGAACGCCATCGCGGCGTCGTCATCGCACCACCCACAGCAGTCCTGAAAGGAACACCATGCGTCATCGCAAGCTCCTGCTCGTAGCCGCAGCCGTCACCTCGGCCGTCGTTATGCTCAGCGCGTGCTCCAGCCCGTCCGCGACCCCGTCGGCGAACACCGACGGAACGCTGCGGGTCGCTCTGGTCCTCGAGCCCACCGACCTGAACATCAGGACCACCTCAGGTGCCGCGCTCGACCAGGTGCTCATCGACAACGTGTACCAGGGCCTCGTCTCCCGCACGGAGGACGGCAAGATCGTCGACACGCTCGCGAAGAGCCACGAGGTCTCGAGCGACGGCCTGACCTACACGTTCACGCTCCAGGACGGCGTGACGTTCCACGACGGCAAGGCGCTCACGGCAGACGACGTCGTCGACTCGCTCACCCAGGTGAAGACGAACGAGGCGTTCCAGGGCAACGCGGACCTGCAAAAGGTGTCCGAGATCACCGCACCGGACGAGAAGTCGGTGAAGCTGACCCTCTCGGCTCCCGACTCGAACCTCCTGTGGAACCTGACCGGCCGCGCCGGACTCGTCCTGGAGAAGGGCGACGCCAACGACCTCTCCAAGACGGCGAACGGCACCGGCCCCTTCACCCTCAAGACATGGAAGCAGGGCGACAGCATCACCTTCGACCGCTTCGACAAGTACTGGGGCGACAAGCCGAAGGTCAAGGAGGTCGTGTTCAGCTACATCCCCGACCCCGCCTCAGCGGTCAACGCGGTCCTCGCCGGTGAGGTCGACGTGCAGACGGCCCTCAACGCGAACCTGCGCGATCAGATCGCGAAAGACAAGGATCTGAAGATCACCGAGGGCAAGACGACCGACAAGTACACGCTCGCGTTCAACAACCAGAAGGCGCCGCTCAACGACCCGCTCGTCCGCGAAGCGCTCCGCTCCGCGATCGACCACAAGGCGATCATCAAGGCCGTCGGCGATGCTGCCGTCGAGCAGTTCGGCCCCATCCCCGAGCTCGACCCAGGCTACGAGAACCTCAGCAAGCTCGTCACGTACGACCCCGAGAAGGCGAAGAGCCTGTTGAAGCAGGCCGGCCAGGAGAACCTCACGCTGACGCTCACGATCCCGAGCTTCTACGGAACCGACGTCTCGAACGTCTTGGTCTCCGAGTTCAAGGCCGTCGGCGTCACCCTGAAGGTCGACAACGTCGAGTTCCCGACCTGGCTGAACGACGTGTACACGAACCACGACTACGACCTCAGCTTCGTCAACCACGTGGAGGCTCGCGACTTCGGCAACTGGGCCAACCCGAACTACTACTTCGGGTACGACAACGCGCAGGTGCAGTCGCTCTATGCTGAGTCCGTAGCGGCGACCGACCCGGCCGTCGCAGACGAGAAGCTCAAGGAGGCGGCGTTCCTCGTGTCCAAGGACAACGCAGCCGACTGGCTCTACACCGCGATCACCCTCACGGTTGTGCACAGCGGCGTCACCGGCTTCCCGGTCGACTCCGTGAACTCGCGCATCAACCTGGCGAAGGTCGCCGTGTCCGAGTGACCCGCTTCGTCCTGACGAGACTGATCCTGCTCGTCATCGGACTGCTCGCCGCCAGCGCCCTCATCTTCTTCACGTTGCGGGTGCTGCCGGGTGACGTCGCGCAGGTCATCGCCGGGACGGATTCGACGCCGGCGCAGATCGCGAGTCTTCGAGAGAAGTTGGGGCTCAACGAGCCCGTCCTCACGCAGTACCTCGGTTGGATCGGGGGCGTCCTCCGGGGCGACCTCGGCCTGTCGCTCGTCACGGGGACCCCCGTGGCGAGCGAGCTGGCCGAGAAGGCCCAGGTCACGCTCCCGCTCGGGATCATGTCGCTCGTGATCGCACTCGCCTTCAGCGTGCCGTTCGGCGTGCTGGCGGCGCTGCGTCGTCACCGTCCGAGCGGCGCGGCGATCGGGTTCGCTGCGCAGGGCCTCGCGGCGGTCCCCGTGGTGTGGGCGGGCATGATGCTCGTGCTGCTGTTCGCCGTGACGCTCGGCTGGCTGCCCGCGCAGGGCTTCCCGCGTGCCGGTTGGGATGATCCGTGGGCGGCGATCCGCGCCCTCCTGCTCCCGGCGCTCACGATCGGCATCGTGGAGGGCGCGGTCCTCCTCCGCTTCGTCCGCTCTGCCGCGCTCGACGCCATCGGGCAGGACTACGTGCGAACCGCCGCTTCGCAGGGCCTCACGAAGAATCAGGCCCTCATCCGCCACGGCCTGCCGAACGTCGCGCTGTCCGTCGTGACCGTCCTCGGTCTGCAGATCGCCGGGCTGATCGTGGGCAGTGTGATCATCGAGCAGCTGTTCACCCTCCCCGGCATCGGACGCATGCTCGTCTCCGACGTCGGCAACCGCGACCTCGTGAAGGTGCAGGGCGAGCTGCTCGTCCTCACGGGCGTCGTACTCGTCATCGGCGCGATCGTCGACATCGTGCACCGCCTGGTCGATCCGAGGCTCCGCGAACGGGAGGGCCAGTCGTGAGCGGCTCCGCCTCAGCTTCCCGTCCGACCGCGCCGCGCCGTCGGCCCTCCTGGTTCCGCGAGCTGCTCCGACAGCCGGCGGGGTGGTTCGGCGTCGGCGTGCTCGCGCTCGTCGTCCTGACCGCCGCCGTCTCGTATCTCTGGACGCCGTACGACCCGCAGCTCGCCGACCCGTTCAGCAAGTGGCTCCCGCCCTCGCCGACGCACGTCCTCGGCACCGATGCCGTGGGCCGCGACATCTTCAGCCTCCTGCTCGTGGGCGCGCGGGTGACGGTCTTCGTCGCCGTGGGCTCCGCGATCGTCTCGACGGTGTTCGGCATCGCCCTGGCCGCCGCGGGCTCGCTCACGAGGCGGTGGGTGCGGGAATCCGTCGCCGTGCTCATCGACATCCTCATCGCCTTCCCGACGCTGTTGATCGCGATGATGTTCGCCTCCGTCTTCGGCGGATCGCTGTGGGTCGTGATCTGGGCGGTCGGCATCAGCTTCGGCGTCAACATCGGCCGCGTCACCCGTCCGGAGATCCGGCGGGTGTCGCACAGCGAGTACGTCCTCGCGGGCCGTGCCTTCGGCCTCGGCCCATTGCGCAACCTCACGACGCACCTCTTGCCGAACGTGGCGCCCGTCTTCATCGTCCAGCTCTCCTGGTCGATGGCGGTCGCCGTCCTCGCAGAGGCCGGGCTCTCCTACCTCGGCTACGGGGCGCCGTCGACGACCCCGTCGTGGGGCCGGATGCTGAGCGAACTGCAGACCTACCTCGCAGTGCACCCGCTGTCGGTCCTCTGGCCCGGGCTCGCGATCACGGTCACCGTCCTCGGACTCAACCTCCTGGGCGACGCGCTCCGGGACGCGACCGATCCGACGCTCTCACGCGGCGGGCGATCCGGCACCGGCGGTCCTGGCCGTGCCGGGGGCGCTCCCGACGGCTCCGCGACCCCTCCGACCACACCGACCTCACCGCAGGGGGTGACCGCATGACGCTCGAGATCGACCGGCTGACGATCGACATCGGCGACCGCCGCGTCGTCGACGAGGTGTCCTTGACCGTCGCCGACGGCGCCAGATTCGGCATCATCGGCGAGTCCGGCTCCGGCAAGTCGCTCACGGCCCTCGCCGTCCTCGGCCTCCTGCCCGACGGCGCGCGCGTCGGCGGCAGCATCCGCTGGAACGGCCGCGAACTCGTGGGGCTCTCCGACCGCGAGATCGCCCGGATCCGTGGTGAGGAGATCGGCATCGTCTTCCAGGAACCGCGCACGGCGCTCAACCCGATCCGCACGATCGGCCGCCAGATGGGCGAACCGCTCCGCATCCACCACGGTGCGAGCAAGCGTGAGGCGATGGAACGCGCCGTCGAGCTGGCCGAGCGGGTCCGGCTCCCCGACCCCGTCGACATCGTGAAGCGCTACCCCCACCAGCTCTCCGGCGGGCAGCGGCAACGCGTCGCGACGGCGATCGCCCTCGCCAACCGGCCGTCGCTCCTCATCGCCGACGAACCGACGACGGCGCTCGACGTGACGATCCAGTCGCAGATCCTCGGCCTCTTCGAACGACTCGTGTCGGAGACCGGGGCGTCGCTCGTGTTCATCACCCATGACCTCGCCGTGTTGTCGCGCATCGCGACCGACGCCGTCGTGATGTCGCACGGCCGGATCGTCGAAGCGGGCCCTGTCACACAGCTCCTGAGCGCACCGGTGTCCCCCATCACCCAGCGACTCCTCGCCGCTGCGACGACGCTCAGCTGGAAGCAGGCGGGAGGCGCCGATGCCTGAGCAGTTCGCTTCGCCGGACGCGCCTGAGCCGTCGAGGCCGTCCACGTCGGCGGTACCCGCGCCTGCGTCCTCGCCCGCGCAACCCCTCCTGCGCGCGACCGGGCTGTCCCGCGCGTACACGCTCCCCCGGGAGACGCTCTTCTCCAAGCCGCGCATCACCCACGCGCTCAGCGACGCAGATCTCACCGTGGCCACCGGCGAGACGGTCGGCGTCATCGGCGAATCCGGGTCCGGCAAGTCGACGTTGGTCCGCCTCCTGCTCGCGCTCGACACCCCGACGAGCGGAACGGTCGAGTTCGAGGGCAAGCCCGTCACGGGCCGCAGCGCACGCGACCTCCACTGGTTCCGCCGGGAGACCGGCATCGTGTTCCAGGACCCGTACGCGTCGCTCGACCCGCGGATGTCGGTGGGCCGGATCATCGCGGAACCGCTCCTCGCGCTCGACATCCCGGGCGACCACCGCTCGAAGGTCCGTGCCGTCCTCCGGCTCGTGGGACTCGACGCCGACGCGGCCAACCGCTATCCGCACGAGTTCTCGGGAGGCCAGCGGCAGCGCATCGCCCTCTCCCGAGCGATCGTCCATCGTCCGAAGCTCCTCATCGGAGACGAGCCGCTGAGTGCCCTCGACGTCACCGTGCGCGCGCAGATCCTCGAACTCCTCGCGCAACTGCGCACGGAACTGGGGCTGACGATCGTGCTCGTGTCGCACGACATCGGCGTCGTCCAGCACCTGTGCGACCGCGTCGTCGTGATGAAGGACGGCCGCGTCGTGGAGCAGGGCTCCGTGAGCGAGGTCCTCAACCGGCCGCAGCACGCGTACACGAAGGAACTCCTCGACTCCGTCCCGACGATCACCGTGCCCGGAGGCCCTGCATGACCAGCCCGTTCCGCCTCGGCTTCCTGACCCACGTCCACGGCAAGGCACCCGCAGCCGAGCTGTATCCGGCCATCGTCGACCTGTTCGTCGCCGCCGAGGAGCTCGGCTTCGACTCCGGATGGGTGTCGCAGCACCACCTGCAGACGCTGCAGGGCCGGTTGCCGTCGCCGCTCGTGCTCCTCGCGGCCGTCGCTGCACGGACGAAACGGATCCACCTCGGCACCGCGATCGTCGTGCTGCCCCTCGAACACCCCGTCCGGCTCGCCGAGGACGCGTCCGTCCTCGACGCCCTGTCCGGCGGGCGCCTGGAACTCGGCATCGGCAGCGGCGGCCCCAGCGAGGACCAGTTCGCAGCATTCGGCCGCGACCCGGCCGACAAGCGCGCCCTGTACGCCGAGCACGACGCACAGCTCGCGGCAGTCCTCCGCGGCGAGCCGATCGCCGGTGGGCTCGTCCTCCAACCGCCGGCGGCGGGCCTGGCGGACCGGTTGTGGGATTCGCACGCGAGCGAGGATCGCGTGCGTGCCGCGGCGTCCGACGGACGCGGCATCCTGCTCGGCTTCGGCCCAGCGGAGTCCGTGCAGCTCCCCCTCGCGGTCGCGTTCCACGACGCCCACCGCGCGGCAGGGCTCACCGGAACGCCGCGCGCGGCGGCCGTCCGTGCCGCGTTCCCCGGTCCCAGCAAGTCCGAGGTCCACGACCGCCTCGCACCCGACACCGCCCGGCACCTCGGCTATCACGTGGCGAACGGCTGGCTCGGGCCGGACGCATCGATGCATGAGCTCCTCGATGCGATGAACGTCTCCCACGGCACGTCCTCCGACATCGTCGAGTCGCTCCGCGCCGACCCCGTCCTGCCGTACTCGAGCGACCTCGTGCTCGCCGTCCAGAACGAGAGCACCTCCGTCGACGAAGCGATCCGCACCCTGGAACTCATCGCGACCGAGATCGCCCCGGCGCTCGGGTGGAGCAGGGCCGATGGCTGAGCAGGCCGGAGGAGAACTGAACGGGAACGATCAGGACGGGAACGGCCCCGGGGGTCGCCCCGACACTGCGCACCAGGCGCACGTCTCCGTCGTCCGGCTGCCGAACGGAACCGGCGCGAGCTTCGCCGACATCGCGCTCGTCGCGACCGACGCCGAGCGGACGGGCGCGGCCGCCGTCGTCGCCGGACCCGCGACGGCCGGAGGCTTCGAACCGTTCACCCTCCTGGGTGCGCTGAGCGCCGTGACATCGTCCATCGGACTCGTCGCAGCCGTCGACCCGCTCACCGATCCGCCGTACACGGTCGCGCGGAAGGCCGTGTCGCTCGACCACCTGTCCGGGGGACGAGCCGGGGTCCTCGTGCCGAGCGGATCCGCCGTCGCCGACGAGTTCACCACCGTCCTCCACGCCCTCTGGTCCGCGGAGTCGGCCGATGCGTTCCCCCGTGACCGTGCGAGCGGTGTCTACGCGCGGGAGGGCGGCCGGCCGGCCATCGATCATGTCGGAGCGCACTTCCGCGTCGCGGGTCCGCTCAACATCTCTCGCGCCGCGCAGGGCTCGCCCGTCGTGTACCGCGGCGGCGAGATCGGCCCGGTCTGGGAGGATCGCGCGTGAATGCTGCAGCAGTGGACGGCCCGGAGACGAACGACACGGCGGGGAACGGCCCGGGGATGAACGACACGGCGGGGAACGGCTCTGGGACGAACAGCGCCCCCGCGCGCAGCATCGTCCTCGGCGCATTCCTCAAGCCGGCGGGCGAGTACCTGGCCGGATGGCGGCACCCCGGTGCACCCGTGGACGCCGGAGTGAACCTCCCGTTCGTCGTCGGCCTCGTCCGGAAACTCGAGGCCGCCGGCTTCGACGCGCTCTTCCTCCCCGACCTCGTCGGCGTCCCGGACGCCGATCCGGCCGTGCTCTCGCGCGTCGCCGTCGTCAATGACGCATTCGAACCGACGACCCTCCTGGGTGCACTCGCGACATCGACGACGCGGCTCGGCCTCATCGCATCGGTCTCCTCCACCTACAGTTCGCCCGCCGCCGTCGCGCAGACGTTCGCCTCCCTCGCACGCCTCTCGGGCGGCCGTGCAGGCTGGAACCTCGTGACGTCGCTGAACGATGCCGAGGCACGCAATTTCGGCCTCGACAGCCACCTGAGCCATGCCGAGCGGTACGCGCGGGCGGAGGCGTTCGTCGACGAGGTGCTCGCGCTGTGGGCGGCGGACGAGCTGCCGGGCGGGAACCCGATCATCGCGCAGGCCGGTTCGAGCGGGCCGGGTCAGGCGCTCGCGGCGAGAGTCGCGGACCTGGTCTTCACGCGCGCCCTGCCCCTGTCGCAGGCGATCTCGTACGCGAACGGTCTCCGGGAGGCAGCTGAGGGGTTCGGGCGGTCGCCGGAGGCGATCCGCATCTTGCCCGAGCTCGCAACGGTCGTCGCGCCGACCCGAGCGGAGGCCGAGGACCGCTTCGCCGCGATCCGCGACCTCCTGCACCCTCGGGTCGCGCTCGGCGACCTGGAGTACTGGCTCGGCGGCGTCGACCTCACGGGCTTCCCGCTCGACGGTCCCCTGCCCGAGACGCCGCCAGGCAACAAGAGCCTCGGCGCCAGACAGGAGATCTACGAGCAGGCGATGCGCGATCACCTGACGATCGGCGATCTCGCGAAGCAGGTCGCGGGTGGCGACGGCGCGATCATCGGGACGGCGGCCGATGTCGCGGATCACGTCGAGGAGTTCGTCGCCGCGGGTGCCGCCGACGGCTTCAACGTGTCGTTCCCATACCTGCCGGACACGCTCGACGCGTTCTGCGAGCTCGTGATCCCCGAGCTCCGGCGCCGAGGCCTCCTCGCCGCTCCGCGCCCGCGCCACTGAGCCCACTCAGCCGCTGAGCCCACTCATCGGTGTCCTCCTGCTGGCTGGACGTCACGCGAACCGCAACCGGCCGCCGACGAGCGGCTGACCGGGCTAGGCGCCGAGGGCGGGCACGCGGTCCTGCCAGCGGATGCGCCGCTCCAGCTGGGCCGCGATCGCGAAGAGCGTCGCCTCGCCGCCCGGACGACCGATGAGCTGCACGCCCGCCGGCATGCCCTCTGGCCCGGCATCCGCGAGGTGGTGCACGGGGATCGTGATGGCCGGCAGGCCGGTCACGTTCACGAACGACGTGTGCGGCGCATCGAGCACCTGCTGTTCGAAGTTCCGCTCGGGCGACTCGAGGTCGTAGGAGCCGATCGGGAGCGGCAGTCGGGCGAGGGACGGACTGATGATCGCATCGAACGGCGCGAACTGGGCGATGATGCTCCGCTCGAACCGCGCGAGGACCGCGAGCGTCTCCATGAGGGTGAGGGCAGACATCGCCCGCCCGCGCTCGACGAGCAGTCTCGTGATCGGGCTGAGCAGCGACAACTGCTCCTCGGTCGTCGCGGGGATGCCAGCGGCCGAGGCCTGCCAGATGGTCGTGAACGCGGCGGGGTAGACCTCGGCGCCGCGGAGGGTCAGCTCGTCGATGCCGTGGCCCATCGACGACAGGGCGTCGACCGCCCGCGTGACCGCCGCAGCGGCCCCGTCCTCGATCCTGATGTCGTAGGCGGTGTCCCAGGGCGTGCCGTTGAGGACCGCGAGCTGGAAGCGGCCCTCGCCGCGGATCGCGTGCCCGAGGAATCCGCCATCGTCCGCATCGGGTGCGCGGAGTGCGAAGCGGTGGGCGATCCGCCCATGATCGCGTTCGATGATGCCGTCGAGCAGGAGCGCCGCATCGGCGACCGTCCTGGCGATCGGACCGGACACGACGAGTCCGGCGAGCTTGTCGATCCCCGATGCCGCCGGCACGAGCCCGCGCGACGGTTTGACGCCGACGAGACCACATGCCGCTGCGGGAATACGAATCGATCCGCCGCCGTCCGAGGCTGGCGCGAAGGGCAGGAGCCTGGCCGCGACGGCCGCCGCCGCTCCCCCGCTCGACCCGCCTGAACCGCGCGACGGATCCCACGGGTTCCGCGTCGGCGGGCCGACGAGCGAGTCCGTATAGCCGTAGAGCCCGAACTCCGGCGTCGCCGTCTTGCCGAGGCTCACGCCTCCGGCAGCGTCCATGACGTCCGCCATCTCATCGGAGCCGGTGGGGACGTGGTCGGCGAACAGCTTCGATCCGTACCGGGTCGGAACGCCGGCGCGGGCGACGAGGTCCTTGTCTGCGAACGGCAGGCCCCAGAGCGATGCCGTGCGCGGGACGAGGTCCGCGAGGTGCTCCGCACGCTCGGTTGCGCCAGCGGCGTCCACGGCGGCGAACGCACCCAGCGAGCCATCGATCCGTTCGATGCGAGCGAGGTAGTGCCGGACGAGATCGGCGGGGCTCGTCTCCCCTCGGTGCAACGCGTCCCACTGCTCGAGGGCGGTGAGCTCGTGGAGTTCGGCCATCCTCCCAGCCTACGGCGGAACGACGGCCGACCGGCCTCTCGACGGGTCTCCACTCGGTGCACGGGCCAGCCTCGCCGACCGCCCGAAATCGATGCTTGACATCGATCAGCTTCAGTGGTTCATTAGTCAAGTAATGAACCAACGCACCACGAGTGCTACAGCACGTACAACGCACCACGAACGGAGCACGCCATGATCGAGGACGGACGTCCGATCTTCGTGCAGATCGCCCAACAGATCGAGAACGACATCCTCGACGGCGCGCTTCCCGAAGAGGGCCAAGTGCCCTCCACCAACGAATTCGCGGCGTTCTACCGCATCAACCCCGCGACCGCGGGCAAAGGGGTGAACCGTCTCGTCGACGACGGGATCCTCTACAAGAAACGAGGGATCGGCATGTTCGTCGCGACCGGCGCCAGGGAGCGCCTCATCGACAAGCGCAGGGACGACTTCCGTGAGGAGTTCCTGCGACCGCTCCTCGCCGAAGCGGCGAAGCTCGGGATCGGCGCAGCGCAACTGACCGACATGATCCAGAAGGAAGGGGTTCCGCAGTGAACGCCAGCAGCTCCCCCGCATCCGTCCAGCCACCGGTGCACACGGGTCCCGTCATCGAGGTGACCGGCCTCACCAAACGGTTCGGCTCCCTCGCGGCGGTCGACGACATCGCCTTCACCGTCCAGCCGAACACCATCAACGGCCTGCTCGGCCGCAACGGCGCCGGCAAGACCACGGTCATGCACCTCCTGACCGGCCAGGACTTCCGGACGAGCGGCGACATCCGCGTGTTCGGCCAGGACCCCGTCGAGAACCCGGACGTCCTCCGGAACATCTCCTTCATCAAGGAGAGCCAGAAGTACCCGGACGACTTCACCGCCCTGCACGTGTTCCGGAGTGCCCCGTGGTTCTTCGAGCGCTGGGACCAGGCGTTCGCGGAGCAGCTCATCGGTGAATTCCGGTTGCCGCTGAAGCGCCGCATCAAGAAGCTCTCCCGAGGACAGCTCTCCTCGATCGGCGTGATCGTCGGGCTCGCCTCACGCGCGCCGCTCACCTTCTTCGACGAACCGTACCTGGGACTCGATGCCGTCGCCAGGCAGATCTTCTACGACCGGCTGCTCGAGGACTACGCGGAGCACCCGCGCACGATCGTCCTCTCCACCCACCTCATCGACGAGGTCGCGAACCTCCTCGAGCGGGTGCTCGTCATCGACCAGGGCCGCATCCTCCTCGACGAGGACGCCGAATCGGTGCGCGACTCCGCGACGACCGTCGTCGGTCTGCGCTCCGCCGTCGACGCGTTCGTCACGGGCCGCGAGGTCCTCCACCGCGACGGCATCGGCGGACTCGCCTCCGTGACCGTCGGACGGTTGAGCGATGCTGAACGCAGCTCCGCGATCACGGCCGGACTGGAACTGTCGCCCGTCTCCCTCCAACAACTCATCGTGCAGAAGACCCGGTCTTCCGAGCAGGAATTCGAGAACGCATCATGACCACGACCACCGTTTCCCCGCACGACCTCCTCGGCACGCCGTCGATCGGCGGCAACCGCGTCTGGAACGTCGTCCGCCTCGGCTGGATCAACCGGTGGACGACCCTCTGGATCCCCGGGATCATCCTCGGCTTCATCCTCCTCGTGAACGTCGTCATCTGGGCACTGATCGTCGCCTACGCCGGGCCGGCCGACCGCGCCGACGCGCTCGAAGGCACGCAGTACACCGGCGCGACGAGCTACGTCTTCGTCTATCTGATGATCGTGGCCATCCAGGCGGTCAACCTCACCTTCCCGTACGCACTCGGCCTGAGCGTCACTCGGCGGGAGTTCTACGTGGGGACGGCCTCCTCGCTCGTCCTGCTGAGCCTGCTCTGGGGCGGCATCCTCACGACGCTCTCCTACATCGAGGAGTGGACGCACGGCTGGGGACTCGGCGGGCACATGTTCACGGTCGTCTACTTCGGCAACGGACCCGTGTGGGAGCGCCTGTTCACCTTCACCGCCGGCTTCCTGTTCTTCGCGTTCGCCGGCATCGCCTGGGGCACCGTGTACATGCGTTGGCGGACGAACGGGATGCTGATCGCCGGAGCGGTCTCGGTCCTCGCGGCCGTCGGCGTCGTCGCCCTGCTCACCTTCACGAACGGTTGGCCGACGTTTGGTGCCTGGGCCGCGGCCGCCGGACCGACGGGGATCGTCGCCTGGCTGCTCATCCCGACGGCGATCAGCGCGGTCGCCGGGTATTTCCTCCTGCGGCGCTCGACCCCCAAGTCCTGACCCGAACCTCCGTTTTCGTGCAAAAAGTGCCCTCGAAAACGGGCGGATTGCACGAAAACGGAGGTTTCGGGGTCGGGTGGGTCGGGTCGGGTCGGGTCGAGGGGTGATGAGGCCAGCCGTCAGACACGACAGACGCGGGCAGGCGTCAGCGCTTGAGCGACTTCTGCAGGAGCACAGTCCCGATCCAGCGGTCGAACTTGAAACCGACCCGGCCCATCCGACCCACCTCGGTGAAGCCGAACTTCTCGTGCAGGGCGATCGACGACTCCGCGCCCTTGTCCGCGATGACCGCGAGGATCTCCTTGAGGCCGGCGGCTTTCGACCGCTCGATGAGCTCGCCGAGGAGCGCTGTGCCGAGGCCTTTACCGGTCGCCGCAGCACCCAGGTAGATCGAGTTCTCGACCGTGAACCGGTAGGCCCGCTTCTGCTTCCAGGGCGAGACGAGCGCGTAGCCCATGATCTGGCCGATCGGCGAGACGGCGACGATGAACGGCATCCCCTGCTTCTGCAGGTACGCGAACTTCGTCTTCCATTCCTTCAACGTCATCGCGTCCTCGTCGAAGGTCACGACGCTGTTGGCGACGTAGTGGTTGTAGATCTCGCGGATGTACGGCAGGTCCTCGGCCGTGGCGTCGCGCATCGTGAACGCGAACGGCGTCTCGGGCGTCGGCGGCTTGCGCAGGTGCGGGGGCAGCACCCGTCGGTTCTCGTATTCCTCTTCCAGCACGAGGAAAGCCTAAGCGATCCGCCAGTCGATCGGACCCGCACCACGGGCTTCGAGGAGCGCGTTCGTCCTGCTGAACGGTTTCGAGCCGAAGAAGCCGCGCGATGCCGAGAGCGGGCTCGGATGCGCTGACTCGATGATGCCTGCGTCACCGAGGAGCGGGGCGAGGGTCGCGGCGTCGCGCCCCCAGAGGATCGCGACGAGCGGCTGGTCGCGTGCGGCGAGGACGCGGATGGCGTGCTCCGTGATCGCTTCCCAGCCCTTCCGCCGGTGCGAGCCGGCATCGCCGGGACGCACCGTGAGGACGCGGTTGAGGAGGAGGACGCCGTGTTCCGTCCAGCTCGTGAGGTCGCCGTGTTCCGGGGTCGGGACGCCGAGGTCGTCGCGCAGTTCGCGATAGATGTTGGCGAGGCTGCGCGGGAGGGGCCGCACGTGACGATCCGCGGCGAAGGAGAGGCCGACGGGGTGCCCGGGTGTCGGATACGGGTCCTGGCCGACGATGAGCACACGCGCGTCGTCGAGCGGGGTCTCGAATGCGCGGAGCACCCGATCGGTCGTCGGCAGGTACGGCCGACCCGCGGCGAGCTCGGCGTCGAGGAACGCGCCGACGGCCGTGATGCGGTCGGCGACCGGCTCGAGGGCCGCGGCCCAGCTCGGGTGGATCCGACCGGCGTCGACGAGCTGTTCGAACGTGCCGAGCGGTTCCGATGCGGTGGCGCCCTGGGCTGTCTGAGCTGGCTGGGCTGCTTGGCGGGCCGCATCCGCCGCCGCTTTCGCTGCGGCGTCGCGCTCCTCCTCCGGGTCCGGTCCCCAGAGCGGGACGGACGATCCGTCAGCGGGCGTCATCGCTGCTTCCAACTGCCGCTCCTACCTGTCCGCACGGCGCGGGGAGCACCGCACGGCGTGAGGACGACATCGCGGATCCCGTCCTCGTCTCATGCAGATCTCCTGCGCTCGTGCTCACGCCGTCGCTCAGACCTCGTCCTTGGCGGACGGCCAGAACTGCAGCGCCGCGGGGACCGGCACATCGTGCGATCCTGCCGCAGCGACGACCTCGAGATCGATGAGCCGCGCGGCGGGTCCACCCTTCCGGGACAGGAACCAGGAGCCGACGAGCCATTCGCGACCATCCGGCGATGCGACGGCCACGCCGATGAGCGAGAACGGCCCGTAACTCGGGTCGGCGAAGTAGGCGTGGACGACATCGCCCGCCTGAAGAGCAGACACGACCTCGGCGAGCTCTGCGCGATCCCGCACGGCTTCGACGTCCGTCGGGAAGTCGAGCGCCTCCTGCGCTTCGAGCGCCACGACGTCACGCGACGGCTTGCCGGCGGCACCGAGCTCGACGCCCGCGACGTACAGGCTCGACACCTGACGGGCGGATCCGACGATCGAGTACGTGCCGTAGCCGGGCGACGTGAAGGTCGCGCGGACGAACGACTCCGGGCTCGTCTCCGTCAGCTGTCGGCCGATCTCGGCGGCCTTGCGGCGCGCGGGGATGCGGAGCTGTTCGAGGCGTTCCATCAGGCGAGTCCTCCATCGGTGTCGTCATCGGTCCCGGCATCGGCGCCGTCGTGTTCAGCGCCCATCGTGCGGACGACGACACCGTGGTCGGCCGTGAAGACCTGCCAGACGCTGCCTCCGCCGAGGACGCGCAGGGCGCCCTGTCCCACGACGAGTGCGGTGTTCTCGTCGACCGCGAGCCCGCCGTCGATCATGCCGGCCTCCGTCGCCGCGACGAGCCGGCTCACGGTGCCCCACTGGGCGGCGTGGGCGTCGACGGCGAGGTCGACGAGGCCGAGGCCGTCGGCGAGGGTGACCTCGTCGAGTCCTTCTGCAGTTCCCTCCGGGCTGACCGGGACGTCGCCGATGCGCCATCCGCCGACGATCGCGTGGTCTGCAGCGATCATGGCACCGGCGGAGATGCCGAGGTAGGGCAGGCCGGTCGCGACGAGTCGGCGGACGTCGCCCGCGACCGGTTCGAGCGCTGCAGCGTACGCGGAGGGCAGGCCGCCGCCGACGACGATGCCGTCCACTTCGGCGAGCGCCGACTGCTCGACGGTCCCGCCGATGCCGAGTACCACGGGGACGGCTTCGATGACGCCTGCGCGTTCGATCGCCGCTCGGATCCCGGCCGCGTCCTCCGTGCCGTCCTCGTGGTGCACGACCACGATCGCGATACGGGGCGCCTGGCGTCCGGCGACCACGGCGAGTGCCGCGGCCTCCGCGAGGAAGGCGGAGTAGACGGTCGACTCGGTTTCAGGCAGACAGGGTCCGCCGACAAGGAATACGCTCACCCGTCGACCCTACCCGCCCCGGCGTCCCGCCGAGGTGAGGCTTCCGGTCGTCCGAGCGGCCCCGAGACGACCGGAAGCCTCACCTCGGCGGCAGGGCGACGGGTGGGGCTCGTCGAGCGGGAGTCGCGCGGGAGTCGCGTGCGGGAGTCGCGCGGGTCAGTCGACGAGGTCCTGAGCGACCGAGGTCGGCGTGATCGTGGGCTGCGTCGACCACGGGAACGAGATCCAACGGTCGACACGCTTCCAGACGTAGTCGGGGCGGAGGACCGTGCCCGGCTTCTCGTACAGGGTGACGGTGCGCACCTCGGCCCCACTCGCCTTCATGAGTTCGAGGACGAGCGCGAGGGTGCGGCCGGAGTCGGAGACGTCGTCGACGAGGAGCACACGGCTGCCGGGGAGACCCGTGATGTCGAGGAGCGGCGGGAGCAGGACGGGCTCCGGCAGGCGCGCGTCGACCCCGGTGTAGAACTCGACGTTGAGGGCGCCGCACGTCTTGACGTCGAGCGCGTACGCGAGCGCCCCGGCGAGGAGGAGACCGCCGCGCGCGATCGCGACGACGGAATCGGGAACGAATCCGCTCGCCACGATGTCCGTCGCGAGCTGTCGGGAGGCATCCCCGAACCCGTCCCAGGTGAGGACCTCGCGAACAGGCGCCGGTGTGACTTCGGGTGCGGGGGCATTCGACCCAGAACCTCCAGGCAGCACGGCTTCCGGGGTCTCAGCGGCGGGGCTCGAGGCACCCGTCTGCGGTTCCTGCACAGCCTCTGCGGACGCTGGGCCCTGGTTCGTTGTCGACATGCTCCAACGCTATCCTGCGCGTGTCGGCTGCCTGTACCATCCGGTCATGACGAAGGCGACTGGTCCCTCACCGACGACGGACCGAATGGCACTCTTCCGCGGTTCGGCCGCCGGGATCACGTTCGGGCTGATCGGCTGGCTCTTCCTCGTGGAGATCACCTCCGGCGTGCTCCAGGGCTACTACGTCCCGCTCATTCCGGACCTCGTGAAGCATCTCGGCATCCACGACGCCGACTTCAACTGGTTCGAGGCGGCGCAGCTCCTC
This sequence comes from Plantibacter lichenum, assembly GCF_050587525.1. Lineage (NCBI taxonomy): Bacteria > Bacillati > Actinomycetota > Actinomycetes > Micrococcales > Microbacteriaceae > Plantibacter > Plantibacter lichenum. Next base: position 102,806 of record NZ_JBOBFT010000016.1, read on the forward strand.
CTCTCCGCGCTCGTCGTCCCGGTCCTCGCGAAGGTCGGCGACATGTTCGGCCACAAGCGCGTCCTCCTGATCGCGACGGTCCTCACGGCCGGCGCGAGTTGGTGGCTCGTGTTCGCCGACTCATTCTGGACCTTCCTCGCAGCGTGGGCGTTGCAGGGCTTCTACGTCGTCTGGCTGCCCCTCGAGATCGCTCTCATCTTCGAGCGGGGCCGCCGAACCAACACGGGCGCCTCGCAGACCAGGCGCGCGGCCGGTCTCCTCGTCGTCGCCCTGGAGGCGGGAGCGATCATCGGCGCGCTCTCCGGTGGACGGATCTTCGAAGCGCTCGGCGGCAACGTGCAGGTGACGCTCATGCTGCCCGCCGTCGCCGTCTCCCTCGTCTTCTTCGCGATTCTCTTCGGCGTTCCGGAATCGGAACCGCTGCCGGGCCGGAAACTCGATCTCGGCGGCTTCGTGCTGCTCTCCCTCGCGCTGCTCCTCATCACGTCCGGGCTCACCTTCCTGCGGTTGAACGGGCCTGAGACGTGGTGGGTGTGGGCGATCATCGCGCTCGGCGTGCTCGCGTTCATCCCGTTCGGCCGTCACGAACTGCGCCAGCCGGACCCGGCGATCGACCTCCGCGTCCTCCGGCAGCCGAACATGTGGCCCGTGCAGCTCACCGCCGGGCTCATCGGCATCAGCCTCCTCGGTGCGCAGGCACCGCTCAGCACCTACGCCGGGACCCCGCGCGAGAACGGGTACGGCCTCGGGCTCGACGCCGGGGACATCTCGACGCTCATCGGCGTGTACCTCATCTCGATGATCATCGGCGCGTTGCTCTTCCCGCTCGTCTCGAAGTGGCGGACGCCGCGGTTCGCGCTCATCATCGCCGCGTTCCTCGTGGCCGGCGGGTATCTGCTGTTCCTGCCGTTCCATCTCGAGACGTGGCAGGTGTTCATGAACATGTGCATCGCGGGCATCGGCTCCGGCGCGCTCGTCGGGGCGATGCCTGCTGCCGCGGCCGCTGCGGCCCCCAGGGGCCAGACGGGTGTCGCGTCGGCGCTCACGAACACGACGAAGACGATCGGCGGTTCATTCGCCTCCGCGGTGTTCGGCGTGGTGCTGTTCGCCGGGGCGTCGGCTGCGGTGACCGCTTCGGCGTCGAGTCTCAGCGGCTATCTGATCGTCTGGTCGGTGTGCGGTGGCGGTGCGCTCGTCGCGGCAGTGCTGCTGTTCTTCGTCCCGAAGCTGGCGTTCGCCGATGCCTCCCCTGACACCGAGCTCGTCCCTGAGCCCGCGTCTCAGTCCACTCCTGACACCGCTCCTCAGCCCGCCCAGCAGCCCGACCCACAGTGACCACAATTCCGGAGAACGTGTGACAGGAGTGACGACGGAAGCGCTTACCGGGTCGAACAAGCGTTTTCCGGCGGCAGACTTCCGGAATTGTGGACGTACTCGGGCAGGGAGGCGAGGCAGCGCTCAGGCGCGGAAGCGCAGGTCGCCCTTCGCGAGCTTGTACGGTGCGGCCTGGGCGACGGGCTTGATGGTGATCTGATCGAGGTTCACGTGCGCGGGCAGTTCGACCGCGTGCACGATCGCCTCGGCGACGTCATCGGCGCCGAGCGGATTCGGGACCTCCTGGTACACGGCATCCGCACGCGCCTGATCGCCGCCGAAGCGCACGAGCGAGAACTCCTCGGTCTGGACCATGCCAGGAGCGACCTCGATGACGCGGATCGGCTCGCCGTTCAGCTCCAGACGCAGCACCTCGAAGAGGGCGCGCTCCGCGAACTTCGCCGCGTTGTAGCCGCCGCCGCCCTCGTAGGCGACGTGCCCGGCGATCGAGGTGATCCCGACGATCGATGCCGTCCCGCCGGCGGGCGAGGCGGGTTCACCGGCCGCAGACGCAGCAGCGGCTTCTGCTGCTGCGCCGCGTCGCAGCTCGGGCAGGAGCGCCGTGAGGACGCGCTTCGTGCCGAGCACGTTGATGTCGAACATGCGACGCCAGTCCTCGACGTCGCCGTCCTCGACCGACGCCAATCCGAACGCGCCGCCGGCGTTGTTGATGAGTGCGGTGGCGCCGCCCAGTTCGGAGACGCGTGCGGCGAGCGCATCGACGTCCGCCTGCACGGTCAGGTCAGCGACGACCGCGACACCGCCGATCTCCGCGACGAGCGCATCGAGCCGATCCTGCCGACGCGCGACCGCGACGACCTCCCACCCGTGAGCGGCGAACAGTCGTGCCGTCGCCTCACCGATTCCGGAGCTCGCACCGGTCACCACCACACGTCGTTTCGTCATGGTTCCAGCGTACCGAGGCGGCCGGGGCCGAGACCCCGGAGCGGATGGGAACCGGTCGGGATCACGGGGCGCGAGTCGCGCCCGCGCCCCGTACGGCCGCGCGATCCCGCGGTTTCCGGCGCCGGACCGGTTACGCCGTGTTTCCGCACTCTTGGCCGATGCGCCGGGCCCGGGTAGCCTCGCATCACGACCTTCCGCAGGAGAGCATCACCGCATCGTCGCACGGTGCACTCTGCGCCAGCTGGCCGGCCCGGCCAGCGCAGGTCCCGCACGACCTCGACCCAGCAGCACCGCATCGCCCACCGACATTCGTCAACACCACCCGACACCCGATCGACCAAGGGGACATCATGACCGAAGCATCCGACGCCTGGCGTTTCGAAACCAAGCAGATCCACTCCGGTGCCGCGCCGGATCCGGTGACGAACGCACGCGCGACGCCGATCTACCAGACGACGAGCTACGTCTTCAACGACGCCGACCACGCGAAGAACCTCTTCGCCCTCGCCGAGTTCGGCAACATCTACACGCGCATCCAGAACCCGACGCAGGCCGTCGTCGAGGAGCGCGTCGCCGCGCTCGAAGGCGGCACCGGCGCCCTCCTCCTCTCCTCCGGCCAGGCCGCTTCGACGACCGCCGTCCTCAACATCGCTCAGGCGGGCGATCACATCGTCTCCTCCTCCTCGATCTACGGCGGCACCTACAACCTCTTCAAGTACACGCTCGCGAAGCTCGGCATCGAGACGACCTTCGTCGAGAACCAGGACGACGCCGATGAGTGGCGCCGTGCGGTCCGCCCCAACACGAAGCTGTTCTTCGCCGAGACGATCGGCAACCCGAAGATCAACATCCTCGACATCCGTCTCGTCGCCGACGTCGCGCACGAGTCCGGTGTGCCGCTCATCGTGGACAGCACGATCGCGACCCCGTACCTGATCCGCCCGTTCGAGCACGGCGCCGACATCATCGTCCACTCGGCCACGAAGTTCCTCGGCGGTCACGGCACGGTCATCGGCGGCGTCATCGTCGACGGCGGCACGTTCTCCTGGACCGAGCACGCCGACAAGTTCCCCGGCCTCACGACGCCGGACCCGTCGTACCACGGCGCGGTCTACACGGACGCGGTGGGCGACGGCCTCGCCTACATCATCAAGGCGCGCGTGCAGCTGCTCCGCGATCTCGGTTCCGCGATCGCTCCCGCGAGCGCCTGGCAGCTCATCCAGGGCATCGAGACGCTCAGCCTCCGCATCGAGCGTCACGTGCAGAACGCGCAGGACGTCGCCGAGTGGCTCGACGCCCACCCGGACATCGCGAGCGTCAACTACTCGGGTCTCCCGTCGAGCCCGTGGTACGCGGCGGCCAACCGGTACGCGCCAAAGGGTGTCGGCGCGGTGCTGTCGTTCGAGCTGAAGGGCGGGGTCGATGCCGGCCGCGCGTTCGTCAACACGCTCTCGTTGTTCTCGCACCTCGCGAACATCGGTGACGTGCGCTCGCTCGTCATCCACCCCGCCTCGACGACGCACTCGCAGCTGACGCCGGAGCAGCAGCTGACGGCCGGTGTCACGCCGGGCCTCGTCCGCCTGTCGATCGGCCTCGAGAACATCGAGGACATCAAGGCGGACCTCGAAGCCGGTCTCGCGGCCGCCAAGGAGGTCGCGGACGCAGCTCGCGTCTAGCGCCGTTCGGCTCCTTCGACGTCGTCGAACCCCGTCAGTCCCCTGGGCCTGGCGGGGCTCGTCGTTGCTGCGGAGCCCGTCCGGAGCCGAGACGGACCCGATTGACGCCGATGCAAAGCCGATGCAAAGCCGTCGCGACCCCCGCGCTGGGCCGGCGGTCGTAACACAGTCACGGGTGGTGTCCCCGGTACACGAGAATGGTGACCTATGGACTGGCAGACTCCCGAAGACAGCGTCCCGTCCCGTTTCGTCACCGAAGCGGAGGTCGGTGCGCTCCTCGCGAATCCGCCGTCGAGCGGCGCGTGGCGCGATGGCGACCGTCCCGGGGACCGACTGTTCGCCTCAATCGGCGAGCTGGCGTTCGAGCACGGCGGCTCGATCCCACACGCCAGGCTCGCATACGAGACGTGGGGGACGCTCTCCGAGAGCGGCGACAACGCGCTCCTGCTCCTGCACGCGCTCACGGGCGACAGCCACGTCCTCGGAACCGCCGGCAACGGCCACTCGACGGCAGGCTGGTGGCCGGGCATCGTGGGCCCTGGGCTCGCGATCGACACGGACCGCTGGTTCGTCGTCGCCCCGAACATGATCGGCGGCTGCCAGGGCAGCACCGGCCCGTCATCGTTCGCGCCCAACGGCGTCGAATGGGGTTCACGGTTCCCGTACACCTCGGTCCGCGACCAGGTGGCCGCCCAGCACCGTCTCGCCGAGCACCTCGGCATCTCGAAGTGGGCCGCCGTCGTCGGCGGGTCGATGGGCGGGATGCACGCGCTCGAGTGGGCGGTGACGTATCCGGACGAGGTCGAACGGCTCGCCGTCATCGCCGCCCCGCCCGTGACGACCGCGGACCAGATCTCCCTCAACTTCGTGCAGCTCGAGGCCATCCGCACCGACCCGCACTTCGACGGCGGCGACTACTACGATGCCCCCGACGGCGCCGGCCCCCACCGCGGACTCGCGCTCGCGCGCCGCATGGCCCTGCTCAACTACCGCAGCCCCGGAGAACTCAACGCGCGCTTCGAGCGCAGCTGGCAGTCGAGCGTGAGCCCGCTCGGCCACGGCGGACGCTTCGCCGTGGAGTCGTACCTCGACTTCCACGGCAACAAGTTCACGCGCCGCTTCGACGCGGGGAGCTACATCGTCCTCGTCGAGGCGATGAACTCCCACGACATCGGTCGGGATCGCGGCGGGGTCGCAGCGGCCCTCCGCAGCTACGGCGGTCCGGCGCTCGTCCTCGGCATCGACAGCGACCGCTTGTTCCCCGTCTCCGGTCAGGAGGAGATCGCGCTGCACCTCTCGGGCAACATCGACGGGACGGTTCCGGCGGTCATCCGGTCCGACTTCGGACACGACGGCTTCCTCATCGAGAACGCGCTCGTCGGGCCCCACCTGCGGCGGCTCCTCGACGCCTGAGTCGAAGCGCCCGCTCGCGGGCCCGGCACACGCGCGGCACTCTCCCGGCACGGGTTCGCCATCCGCTCCTCCGCCGCTCGTCCCCCGCTCATCGACAGCTGTTGCGCAGCGATACCCCGGGGTGGGTGGCACCCGATAGGGTGACTCCAGAGGTGCATCTGCATGGAGCGTGTGGCGAAAGCCCAGCGGCGTCTGCTGCTGAGAACGACGCGGTTGTTCGGTCTCGCCGGGTGTGTGACCGCAGCGGTGATCCTCAGCGTGCCCGGAGTCGTGAGCCCCGCCCGCTACGCGATCCTCCTCGCCCTCGTCACACTCCTCGCCCTCGCGCACATCGCGGCCGAACAGTTCGCGAATCCCGTCTGGATCGCCCTCATCTTCGCGCTGGGCATCACCATCCTCGTGGTCATCGGCGGCTCGTCAGCCACCGGGTCCGCGACCGACAACGTCGGCGCCGTGAGTGCGGCGGGGATCATCGCGTCCTTCGGCATGGGCGCGATAGCCGCACGCCTCGTCCCGCCGAAACCGTCCTGGCCCCTCCTCCTCGGTCTCTTCGCGGTCACGCTCGTGACCGTGTCGCTCGTCACGATCCCGTCCGGACGATCCCTCTCCGCACTCGCCCTCACGGTCGTGATGTGGATCACGATCGGCGCGTTCGGCGTGTGGCTCGGCACGAGCATCCCCCGGCTCATCCGTCGGGTGGACAACATCGGCAGCGCGTTCAACGCCGAGCGCGTCGCGAGCCAGGCGGAGGCGCAGCGCCGGCAGGACGCGAGGCTTCTCCACGACACGGCGCTCGCGACGCTCACCCTCCTGGCCCACTCCGGCATGGGCGTCGACGAATCGGCGCTCCGTGCGCAGGCCCGCGACGACGCGCGCCTCCTCCGCAGCCTGCGGCTCGGCGAGGAGCTCACGCCCGTCTCCTCCGGGTCGTACATCCTCCAGCGAGGCTCGGACATGTCCCTCGACGAGGGTGTGAGCGCCGTCACGGAACGGTTCAAGGCGCGCGGGCTGACCGTCAACGTCTACGGCGGCGGCCGGGTGGAACTGGATCCGGCGGTCCGCGAGGCGTTCCTGCTCGCCCTCAGCGAGTGCCTCGAGAACGTCCGGCGCCACGCAGGCGTCGACACGGCCGACGTCACCGTCACGAGCGACGAGCAGAGCGTCAAACTCCTCATCACCGACACGGGGCACGGGTTCGACCCGCGCACCGTCGCACCCGGCCATCTCGGCATCAAGGAGTCGGTCATCGCGCGCATCGAGGACGCCGGAGGGCACGCCCGCGTGTTCGCCGCTCCCGGCGCCGGCACGACCGTGATCCTGGAGGTGCCCCAGTCATGACTCCGGAAACCGTGAACGGACAATCGAATCCGACGAAGCGCTACCGGCACCGCCGGGCGCTCGACCGTCAGCGCTCCACGCTCGGAACCCGCCAGCTGGGCATCGGCCTGTCCGTCTCCGGACTCGTCCTGGTCGTCTACGCGCTGACCCGGTTCCTCAACTACCTGCCGGCGTACCCCCGACCGGCGATCGCCGTGCTCGCGTGGGTGATCCTCGTCGCCGGCCTCGCGACGACGTTCAGCCTCGTCCGCCGTGCCGGGTTCCATCTGTCGGACCGGGTGTTCATCGCTCTGCTCCTCGAACTCGCGGTCGTCGTCGCACTCGATCTCACGGCCGTGTGGGGGCTCAACGTCAACGGGCTCTACCCCACCGCGGCGGCCGCGGTCGGCGGAGTGCTGCTCGCCGCCGTGACCCTCCGGCCCGTGCGCGACATCGCCGTCGCCAGCATCGCGCTCGTCGTGATGCTCGTGCTCGCCGTCCTCACCGAGACGCGCGGCGAGAGCGCGACCCTCGGCGTCGAGATCCTCGTCGCGGCGATCGCCGTCGTCCCCCCGCTCATCGCCTGCGCGATCGTCGCCCAGTACCGTCGCATCGTCCGTCTCGAACTCGACCGCGTCATGGTCGCGTCGACGGTCGTGAGCGCCCGCGACGCGCTCGGCTTCTTCGATTCGGAAGAGCTCGTGACGCTCGACCTCGAAGCCGAGGAACTCTTCGACGGTGTCGCCGACGGCTCGGTCTCGCTCCCCCTCAGCCCGGAGCTCGCGGCACGCGCATCACGCCTTGCGACGGAGCTCCGGCGCCACCTCACCCACGGTGGCCACGAGACGTGGCTCGAGCACGCGTTCATGGAATCCTCCGTCCTCTCGGACGGCGCCGTCCTCCGCGATCCCGACCGTCTCGCGACATATCTCTCCACGGATCAACGGGACGGGCTGCTCTCTGCAGTATGGTTGCTCCTCGGGGAGGCGGATGCGCCGAGCGCGACAGCCGTGTTGACACTCGGGCCGCTCGACCGCACCGAACACCAGGGACGACCTGGCCCGCTCACCATCCCGATCGTGCTCGAAGCGACCGGGATCCAACGGGCCAAAGTGGAACCTGCGGTGTGGGAAGCGCTCAGCCGAGTCGGCAGTTCTGTCGACACGTATCAGAAATCTCGTATCAGGATCGAGGTCGACAGTTTCGTCGACAATCCTGCCGCGAGTCAGCGGAAAGGGGAACGTCAATGACGTCACAGCTCACTCGGATCAGGGTCGGAATCGTCGACGACCACCGCATGCTCCTCGGGGCCCTCACCGAATGGATCAGGAGCGTCGCGGACGACATCGAGCTCGTCGTCGTCACGCCGTCCTGGCCGGAACTCCTGACGCACCCCGCGTTCCCGGTGGACGTGCTGCTGCTCGACGTCGACCTGAAGGACAACATCCCCGTCGCCGTGAAACTCGCCACGTTGAAGACGACCGGCGTCACGACCGTACTCATGAGCACGTACAGCGATCCGGCAGTCGTCCGTGAGGCGCTCGCGGCCGGCGCCCTCGGGTATCTCGCGAAGAGCGAGGACGCCGAGACGATCGTGCACGCGCTCCGTGCCGCCTCACGCGGCGAGTCGTACATCTCCCCCGAGCTCGACCTCGCGCTCGCGAGCGGTGCGACCGGTTCCGGTCCGCGCCTCAGCGCTCAGGAGCGTCGGGTCATGGCCCTGTATGCGGCCGGTGAGCCCGTGAAGATGGTCGCGGAGAGCCTCGGCATCTCCGATGAAACCGCGAAGAGCTACCTCAAGCGCATCCGCGAGAAGTACCGGAACGCGGGCATCGACGTGGGGACGAAGGTCGCGCTGCGCAAGCGTGCGATCCTCGACGGCATCATCGTCGACTGAGCCGCGTCTCCTCTGACCGGCCGCGTCCCTGACCACCACACCAGGACGACGCGAGACCCGAATCCCTACACGCGCGCCTTCGCGGGCATCGTCGCGATCGCACCGGTCTCGATGCCACGACGCTGCCGGCTGCGCTCGACGGCGAAGCTCGTGATGACGAGCAGCAGCCCGAGCACGGTCAGGAGCGCGCCCAGCCACACGGGTGACACGTAGCCGAAGCCCGCCGCGATGACGAGTCCGCCGAGCAGCGCGCCCATCGCGTTCCCGATGTTGAGGGCCGAGTGGTTGAGCGCAGCCGCGATCGACTGGCTGTCACGCGCGACGTCCATGAGCCGCGTCTGGATGGTCGGGCCGATCCCCTGCGAGGAGAAGCCGACCGCGAAGATGAAGACAAAGAGCGTCGGCACCCAGGCGGCGGTGAGCGCGAGGCCGAGCAGCATCACGATCATGAGCGAGAAGAACAGGTACAACGTCTTCTGCACGTTCTTGTCCGCCAGGTGCCCTCCGACGAGGTTGCCCGCGGTCATGCCGAGGCCCATCGTCGCGACGACCCACGGCACGAGCGATTCCGATTGCTTCGTCACCTCGGTGACGAGCGGCGCGATGTAGCTGTAGACGGCGAAGAGGCCGCCGAAGCCGATCGAACCGATCGCGAGGACGAACCACACCTGCGTGCGACGGAAGACCGCGAGCTCCTTGCGCATCGTCTGCGCCGGATTGCCGGGCTGCGCGGGGACCGCGAAGAAGATCGCGATCGTCGCGAGCAGGAAGATCCCGGCGACGATGACGTAGGCGGCGCGCCAGCCGAGGCCCTGGCCGACCCAGGTCGCGAAGGGAACGCCGATGACGTTGGCGAGCGTGAGCCCCGTGAGCACCAGAGCCACACCGCGAGCGCGCTTGCCCGGTCCCATGAGACCGGCCGCGACGAGCGCAGCGATGCCGAAGTACGCGCCGTGCGGGAGTCCGGCGATGAAGCGTGACGCGAGGACGAGGCCGAACGACGGCAGGACGGCCGATGCCAGGGTGCCGACGGTGAACGCGACGCCGAGCCACAGCAGCACCTTGCGACGCTGGTAGCGGGCGACGAGGGCGGCGATCGTCGGCGCACCCACGACGACGCCGAGCGCGTACGCCGTGATGAGCCAGCCGGCCTGCGCGTTGGCCTGCTCGTGGCTCGCGCTGTAGAGCTCGGGCAGGAGGTCCGCGGCGATGTTCGGCAGCAGACCCATCGCGACGAATTCGGTCGTGCCGATGCCGAAGGCCCCCACGGCGAGGGCGAGCAGGGCAAGACGAATGCGGGTCGGCGACAGCTGCGTCGACCCGTCCAGAGTTGGGGGCATGTCGACAGTATATTGCCGAGCGCACGCCTGATCGAATCGATTCGACTCTGAACGTGAGCCGTCGTCCTTCCGCGAGCGCGCCCCGGCGCCGCGAGCGCGAGTTCGGTCGGCCCCGCGCTCGTGGCTTGGCCCCGCGGACGCGCGAGCGCATCGCGCTGC
>NZ_JBOBFT010000017.1:0-95726 GCF_050587525.1 Plantibacter lichenum
GGTTTTTGGCATTTGACATTGTGCACGCTGTTGAGTTCTCAAGGATCGGATGCTCCTGCCTTTGGCCATCACGACCGCCCTGCAGGGCAACTTCTCTAGCTTACCACTCTCATTCAGTTTGTCAAGTCCCAGTTTTCAGCTGCTCTCACGAGGAGAGCGCACTGAAGAGACTTGTCCGAAGAGGGGAAGTTTTAGCCTAGTCTTGAAGGAAGAAATTACCAAGAACTGCACGGCCCGAATCTGGACTCGATGCGCTCTTGGAGCTTCACTTTTGGCTGGGTATCAGTCCCGCTTGAGGCCGGGAAGCTCTTCCGCTTCCCGCACCTTTGGGGTGACGAGTGATTACTTTACGTGTGTCCCGGGGGGCCCGCAAATCCCGCAGTCATCCCGGGCGTGTCGCCCGGAAACACGTGGGATCAGTTGGGACTCGACGGTCCGGGGCACCAGGACAGGTCGAACCCGGGGGTGGACGTGACGACCCGTCCCGTGGCGGATTCCACGATCTCCGTCACCGGGCCACGCGGCATCGGGAGGTTCGCGTATCCGTCGAACCCTCCGGTCGCGAACCCCGGCACCGTCACCACGCCCACGTACTGCGAGTTCGGTGAAGCGCAGATCCCCCACACGACGGTTCCGTCCTTCGGGTGGAAGAGTTCTGCGGTCGCTCCGTCCTTGACGGCGAGCACCCGCTGATCGGTCGTGACCGTCTTCGCGTCGTACAGGGAGTAGATCCGCGCATAGAGCTGATCGCTCAACGAGACGAGTTGCCCGGGGATCTCCTCCTTGCCGAACGCCGGCAGGACGAGCGGGACCGACTCGCCCGTCGTGAGGTCGAGGACGACCACCCCGTCGAGCTGTTCCACGATGACCTTCGTGGTGTTGGGGATGAAGCTCTGGATGAGGGTCGCCCTCCCCAGCAGTGCAGGAGCGGCCTGACCCGTGGGGTCGAGGAGTTCGAGCGAGCTGTCGGTGGTGCGGACGAGCATCGATGCGGTTTGCGGCACGAACTGCCACTCGAGCGAATGGACCGCGCCGCCGTCGATCCCGGCGACGCGCTGCAGCTTCGCATCCGCCTTCCGCGTGTCGAGCGAGTACAGCGTGAGGTTGTCGCCGCCCTCGCGACCGAAGGACTGCTCGGTGAAGAGGAAGCCCATGATCCCCTGCGACGGAGAACTCCGGACCTGCGTGATCACACCGCCTTTCGGGAGTTCGACGGGTGTCGCCTTCCCGCTCGCGACATCGACGAGCGCCAGTTCGTTCAAGCCGCCGAGCGATTGCGTGACGACCGCGAGCGACGAGCCGACCTCGGCGAACTCCTGGATCCGCGGCGCCGAGTACACCGTCCGTGCGGGCGAGCCGTCGAGCGAGACCTCCTCGATGCGGTCGTCGCCCTTCTTCGCCTGCGGATCATCGGCGGGCACCGGCTTACGGACGAGCGAGTACAGCGCCGGCCGGCTCGTCTCGAACGACGTGCTCAGATCGGACGCGACTCCGCCACCGGGACTCCGCGCCCCCTTCACGGCGACCGTGTACTGCGTGTCGTACGCGAGCGGTCCCGCGAACTGCAGCGTGATCATGTTCCCGGAAGCGCTCGTCTGGAAGTCGGCCTTCGGGGTGATCGTCACCGCGTCGGCGTCGAGCTCGCCCAACTGCTGGTTGACGTACATGACGACACGCTGCCCGGACGTCTCCACGAGACCCGCCGTGTCGACATCGGTGCGAACGAGTTTCGGCCCCTGCACGGATCCCGCGAACGCAGCGATCCCCGCGACCAGCAGGAGCGAGACGAGGACGATGCCCACGAGCCGGCGGAAACGGCGATCGCCCGCATCCCGGCTGGAACCACTAGTACTCATACGGATCGTTCGGTTCCGGGATGGCGGTTACGTCCTTGGGAGCGACGCGGAGCGGCTGGGCCGTCGACCCGCCATCGGCGATCGTCCCGGCGACCTGTACCCACGCCCCCGGTTCGTGATCCTTCTCCCACCCCGGCTGATGCACGGGGACGCCGACGGGCTGCGCGTCGACCGCGCAGCAGTTGACCACGAAGCGCGAGACGAAGAACACGTCCGGGTCGTCCGGGTCCGCGATCACGAAACCGGAACCGGTGAACGGCTTGCCGACGAGATCCGCGGGGCGCGTGGTCTGACGCAGCAGGGTCGCCCAGTCCTTGATGCCGAAGGTGGAGAAGTCCGGATTCGCGGTCAGCACGGTCTGCGCGTCCTTGCCGTCGACCGTCCCGGAGAGCGTTCCCGAGTTGACCTGGCGCTGGTCCGCGGTCGCGACGGAGAGCGTCGCCGGCGGGAGGACGACCATCGCCGTCACGATCGCGAGACTGCCGAGGACCGACAGGGTCGCGAGGACGGCCCGCCCGCGCCGCGGCGTCTCGGTCTCCGCCGGCACGTGGACGAGCACGCTGAACAGGCCGAGCGCCACGGCGATGAGCGCCATGACGACCGTGAAGACGAAGTAGCGCGGGTGCACGTACAGGCCGAGGCGATCCGTGGCCGCGAGCCACAGGATGCAGACCGCCGCGGTCACGAGGAGGAGGACGCCCCACCAGCGCTGGCGGAGATGGTCGATGCTGAAGCGGCGGCGCGGGCGGGCGGCGACCGCCGCGTGGTCAGGGCTGTGCGAATGGCTGTGGGCGTGGTCGTGCGTCCCGCTAGGCAAGGGCGTTCACCCCGAATCCGAGCGCGGCCGAGAAGAGGATCGCGATGCCCGTGATGACGACGAGCGTGCGGGTCGTGTAGGTCGTGCGCATGAGCGCGAGCATCTTGACGTCCACGACGGGCCCGAGCACGAGGAACGCGACGATCGATCCCGGCATGAACGTCGACCCGAACGAGAGGACGAAGAACGCGTCCACGTTGGAACAGATCGACACGATGAGCGCGAGCGCCATCATCGCCAGCACCGACCACACGGGGTTCGCGCCCAGGGTCACGAGCACCTCCCGCGGCACGAGCACCTGCACGGCGCCGGCGACGGCCGAACCGATGAGAAGCGCCGGCATGATCGCGCGCGCCTCGGCGACGAACTGCTGCAGCGTCTGCTCCAGGCGGCTGTGCTCGTGGTCGTGCTCCTCCGTCACCTCGCAGTACGCCTGGAAGCGCGGCGTGAGGAGCGACGACGGATCGGGGTGGCGGCTGAACAGCCAGCCGATGAGGTTCGCGAGGACGAAGCCGCCGACGAGCCGCGCGACGAGGATGCCGCCGTCCCAACCGAAGGCCTGGTGGGTCGTGACGATGACGATCGGGTTGAGGATCGGCGCGGCCAGGAGGAACGTGATCGACTCCGGCACGGTGAAGCCGCGGAGGATGAGGCCCCGGGCGAGCGGGACGTTCCCGCACTCGCAGACCGGCAGGAACATCCCGAGGAGCGAGATGCACGCGCGGCGGAGGACCTGGTTCCGCGGCAGCCATCGCTCGAGCCACCCGGCGGGCAACCACACCTGGACGAGGATCGACAGCACGATGCCGAGGACGACGAACGGCAACGATTCGACGACGACGCTGAGCGTCAGGGTGAAGAAGTCCCGGACCGCGTGCGGCGGGGAGAGCGCATCGCCGAGCGGCATGACGGCGCGGAGGACGAAGAGTCCGACGATGACGACCGCTGCACCCGTGATGAGCAGGGGTGTTCTGACGTTGCGCGGTGCGCGCTCCTCCTCGAGATGCCAGGTCTCCGTCTCAGGCCACAATTCGGACCGGAGGCTGTCCCTGGTGGGGCTCACTGCTGCGGCGCGGGAGGGGTCGAGCCGACGGTGGTGACAGCGCTTGCTGCGGTGGCGCCCTCGCCTGTGGCTGCAGCGATCGAGCACGCTTCGCACAGGCCGAAGATGTCGACGACGTGCTGCGCCTGGGTGAATCCGTGCTCGGATGCGACGCGACGGGCCCACGCCTCGACCTCGTCCGCCTCGATCTCGATCGTGAGACCGCAGTTCCGGCAGATCAGGTGGTGGTGGTGCTTGCCCGGCGTGCAGGCGCGGTACAGGCTCTCGCCCTCCGGCGACTGCAGCGAGTCGGCTTCTCCCTCGACCGAGAGATCCGCCAGTGCGCGATAGACGGTGGCGAGGCCGATGGGGGAACCCGTGTCGCGGAGCTCGGCGTGCAGTCCTTGCGCGCTGATGAAGCCGTCGTTGCCGCCAAGGGCTTCACGAACGGCTTCGCGCTGCCAGGTGTTGCGTTTCGCCACGACTCCTCCTCGCCTCAAGGGTACCCGTTCCGCCGCCGCCGTCCGGTCTTTCATCGCGTCCCCACAGGTGTCTGGGAGCCGGTGGTTCCGGGCGCCGTTCCTCCGGTCGCCGCGCCGAGGACGGCACGCGCACGATCACTCTTCCGCTGCATCACCCGCGGACCGATGAGCCGGCACACGAGGTAGATCAGGAACGAGATCGTGGTGATGTACGGGCTGATCGGGAGCGAACCGCCGAGCGCGAGCAGGATCCCGCCGACGGCAGAGACGAAGCCGAAGAGCATGCTCAGCACCGGCACGAGCACCGGCGAGGCCGAGACGCGGAGGGCAGCGGCGGCCGGCGTCACGAGGAGGGCGAGGACGAGGAGCGCGCCGATGATCTGCACCGAGACCGCGACCATCAGGCCGAGGAGCACCATGAATGCGAGGGAGACGAACCGGCCGGGCACCCCGCGCGCGGCCGCGACATCGGGATCCAGACTGTCGAAGGTGAGCGGCCGCCACATGAGGAGGAGGCTCACGAGGACCACGACGCTGATGCCGATGAGCCAGAGGAGCTGCGGATCGTCGACCGAGACGATCTGGCCGGTCAGGAGGCCGAACTTGTTGGCGCTCCGCCCCGGATACAACGCCAGGAAAAGGATGCCGAGTCCCAGGCCGAAGGGCATGAGGACGCCGATGATCGAGTTCCGATCGCGCGCTTTCGCACCGAGCAGGCCGATCATGATCGCCGCGATGAGCGAGCCGACGAGCGACCCGGCGACCACGTTGAGGCCGAGGAGCAGGGCGCCGGCGGCCCCCGCGAACGAGAGCTCACTGATGCCGTGGACGGCGAACGCCATGTCGCGCTGCATCACGAACACGCCGATCAAGCCGCCGACGATGCCGAGGACCGCTGCGGCCGCGATCGAATTGTGGACGAGTTCCAAGAGCGCGCCGTAGTTCTCGAACGAGAACAGGCGACCCCAGACGCTGTCGTCCGACGCCGCTGTGAGAACCATCGCGGCGCTCATCGTGTGGCCTCCGGAACGACGAGACCGTGCTCGTCGTGGTGGTGGTGATGCGTCTCGCTGTCCGGGATGCCCACGACGACGATGCGGCCATGGCTGCGGATGACGTCGACGGGTGTGCCGTACAGCTCGGAGAGGACCTCGCTGCGGAGGACCTCGTCCGGCGTGCCTTCGCGGAAACGGCCGCCGGCGAGGTACAGGATGCGGTCCACCATCGGCAGGACCGGGTTCACATCGTGCGTCACGAAGACGACGGCGGAGTCGTGCTCGCGGCGACGCTCGTCGATCAACTCGCTGACCCCGCGCTGATGCTGCAGGTCGAGGCTGAGGAGGGGTTCGTCGCACAGGAGGAGCAGCGGATCATCCGCGAGGGACTGCGCGACGCGGAGTCGTTGCTGCTCGCCTCCCGAGAGGCTGCCGACCGGGCCGTCCGCATACGCCGTGGCGCCGACCGCGTCGAGGAGTGCATCGACGCGCGCCCTCGTCGCCCTGCCGGAGACGGGGAACCCGAACCGGTGACCGTTGACGCCGAGTGCCACGAGATCGCGTGCCCGCATCGGCGTGCCCGCCGGGATGAGCTTCTGCTGCGGGATGTAGCCGATGCGACGATCACCGCGTTGGACCGATCCGCCGTTGAAGCGGATGCTGCCGGAATCGAGCGCCTGCTGGCCGAGGATCGTGCGGAGCAGACTCGTCTTGCCGGAGCCGTTCGGTCCGAGGACCGCGAGGAACTCACCCGGCGCGACGCTCACATCGAGGTCGTGCCAGAGGGTTCGGCCGCCGAACCCGAGTTCCGCGCCGCGCAGCTCGAGAACGGGCTCACGCGCGCCCCGAGCTGCTGCGGCTGCGGAATCGGTCACTTCTGCAGGGCCTTGGCGACGGCCTCGACGTTGCTGGTCATCCAGGAGAGGTAGTCCTTGCCGTCCGGCAGGGTCTCGGTGAACGACACGACCGGGACGCCTGCAGCTGTTGCGGCCTTCTCCACCTGTTCGGTCTCGGCGCCGCTCGTCTGCTCATTGTAGGCAAGCAGGGACACGGTTCCGGTACCGAAGAGGTCGAGCGTCTCCTTGAGGACCGCTGGAGAGACGTCCGTCCCCTCCTCGATGGCCTCGCTGAACTCGGCGGGCGTCTTGTTGACGAGGCCGGCGGACTGCAGCAGGTACAGCGGGACGGGCTCGGTGATCGCGACGCCCGCGCCGTCGTGATCGGTCTTGATCGCGGCCGCAGCGTTCTCGATCGTGGTCAGGCTGGCCTTGAAGGACTCGGCGTTCTTCGTGAAGGTGTCCGCGTTGGCGCTGTCCGCCGCGCCGAACTCCTTCGCGAGTTCGTCCGCGAGCTTCGCCATCGTGGGCAGATCGTAGAAGACGTGCTCGTTGAAGCCCTCGATGTGGCCGTGGCCGTCATCGGCGCTCTCGGTGGAGTCGGCCGGGGCGTCTGTGTGGTCGGCATCGGCGTGATCGTGGTCCGCGTGGTCGTCGCCGGCGAGGCCGGAGAGGTCGACGACGTTGATGACCTTCGTCGTGTCGTTGCCGGCCGCGGAGACGAGCGTGTCAATGAACGGGTCGTAGCCGCCGCCGTTCTCGATCACGACGTCGGCCTTCTTGACGGCGAGCTGGTCCTGCGCGCTGGCCTCGAAGGAGTGCGGGTCCTGGGCGCTCGAGGAGATGAGCGAGGTGACGCTGACGTCCGACCCGCCGATCTTCGACGCGATGTCGCCGTAGACGTTGGTGGACGCGACGACGTCCACCTTGCCCGACTCCGACGATGCGGCCGGCGTCGTGGCGCAACCGGCCAGGACGAGGGCGGCCGCGGGGATGATCGCGAGGAGTGCGGTGGTTGAGCGTGTGCGCATCGGCAGACTTTCTAGGTCGGGGTGAATGCCTCCACGCTACGCCTATTGAGACTGATTCTCAAACTCACTGTATCTGACCCTCCACGGCTGCCCGGTGGACCGCCCGGCGGACCGGCGGCCCGCCCGAGGTGGACCGCCCGAGGCGGACGGCCCGAGGTGCGCCTGAGAACAGGAAAACCGCCTGAGGGAAGGACCGATCCTCTCGGATGGTCCTTCCCTCAGGCGGTTGTCCTGCTGTCGTGCGGTGCCAGTCGCGGCGCACGGGGTGTCGCGATCTACTCCAGGAGCAGCGCCGGCTCCTCGATGATCGACGCGACGTCCGCCAGGAAGCGGCTCGCGACATCGCCGTCCACCACGCGGTGGTCGAACGAGGCGCCGAGCGTCGTGACGTAGCGCGCACGCACCTCGCCGTCGACGACCCACGGCTTCTGCTTGATCGTGCCGAGGGCGACGATGCCGGCCTCGCCAGCGTTCAGGATGGGCGTGCCGGTGTCCATGCCGAAGACGCCGATGTTCGTGACCGTGATCGTGCCACCCTGCTGGTCGGCCGGCGTCGTCTTGCCGTCGCGAGCCGTGAGCGTGAGCTTCTCGAGCGCCTGCGCCAGTTCGAGCAGGCTCATCGCCTGCGCTTCCTTGATGTTCGGCACGAGCAGGCCGCGCGGGGTCGCAGCTGCGACGCCGAAGTTCACGTAGTGCTGGACGATGATCTCCTCGTCCGTCCACCTGCTGTTGACCGTCGGGTTGCGGCGCACGGCCCAGATCATCGCCTTCGCCATGATGAGCAGCGGCGAGACCTTCACACCGGCGAAGTCGGTGGACGCCTTGAGCCGCTTGACGAACTCCATCGTGCGCGTCGCGTCGACGTCCACGAACAGCGAGACGTGCGGCGCCGTGAACGCGCTCTTGACCATGGCCGTCGCGATGGCCTTGCGGACGCCCTTGACCGGGATCCGCTCCTCGCGCTCGTCGGCCCAGTCCGGCGTCTGGATGTTGCGGAAGACACTCGCCTGGCTGGCTTCACGAACGACGTCGTCGCGCGTGATCTCGCCCACGAGACCTGTCGCCTCGACCGTCGACAGGTCGACGCCGAGGTCCTTCGCGAGCTTGCGGATGGGCGGCTTCGCGATGACGGGCGATGCGGATGCCGCCGGGACGCTCGACGGTGCGGCGCGCTTGACGGGCGCAGCGGGCGCTGCCGGTGCTGCAGCGGTCGGGGCGGCGGGAGCGGCAGACCCACGACCACGACGACGGCTCTGCGCGTGCCCGGCCGAGCCGTAGCCGACGAGGACTGCGCCGCCGCCCTCCTCGTTCGAGACGGTCGCTGCGGCGTCGGCCACGATCTGCGCGCCCTCGTTCACGGGCGCTGCCTCGGCTGCCGCTGCGGCAGCGGGCGCGTCACCGGACGCGACGACCTGGCCGTCCGTGCTCACCTGGATGATGGGCGTGCCGACGTCGACCGTCTGCCCCTCCTGGACGAGCAGGGCGCCGACGGTGCCGGCGAACGGCGACGGCAGCTCCACGAGGGACTTGGCCGTCTCGATCTCCACGAGCACCTGGTTGACGGACACCGCGTCGCCGGGCGCGACCTTCCACGAGACGATCTCCGCCTCGGTCAGGCCTTCGCCGACATCGGGCAGTTCGAACTGCAGATCACTCATCGCCGTTCCTCACTTCCATGGCGGCCGCCGGAGCGGCCAGTGCGCTTGTGACCGGGGTGAGCCGGTGCATCAGTAGGCCAACGATCGGTCGATGGCTTCGAGGATCCGGTCGGCGTCGGGCAGGTAGAGGCCCTCGAGCTTCGCCGGTGGGAAGGGTGCGTCGAATCCGGAGACCCGCAGGACTGGGGCTTCGAGGGAGTAGAACGCACGCTCCGTGACGGTCGCGGCGACCTCGGAGCCGATGCTCGTGAATCCGGGCGCCTCCTGCACGTAGACCATGCGGCCCGTGCGGCGGACTGATTCGAGGATCGGGCCGTAGTCGACGGGTGAGAGCGAACGGACGTCGACGACCTCGACGCTCGTCCCCTCGGCCTGGGCCATCTCCGCCGCCTGCAGCAGGACGCTCACGACGGCGCCGTGGCCGACGAGCGTGACGTCGGTTCCCGTGCGGACGATGCGGCTGCCGTGGAGCGGTGCGGCTGAGGATGCGAGATCGACCTCGCCCTTCGGCCAGTACCGGCTCTTCGGCTCGAAGAAGATGACGGGGTCGTTCGACTGGATCGCTTCCTGGATCATCCAGTAGGCGTCGTTCGGCGTCGACGGGCTCACGACCCGGAGGCCGGGCGTGTGCGCGAAGTACGCTTCCGGGCTCTCCTGGTGGTGCTCGATGGCGCCGATGTGTCCGCCGTACGGGATGCGGATGACGACCGGAAGCGAGAGCGTACCCTCGTGCCGGTTCGTCAGCTTCGCGAGCTGCGTCGTGATCTGGTTGAAGGCGGGGAAGACGAACCCGTCGAACTGGATCTCGCACACGGGCCGGTAGCCGCGCATCGCGAGGCCGATCGCGGTGCCGACGATGCCGGACTCCGCCAGTGGGGTGTCGAGGACGCGGCTGTCGCCGAATTCGGCGTGCAGGCCCTCGGTGATGCGGAAGACGCCGCCGAGCGGGCCGATGTCCTCGCCCATCAGAAGGACCTTCTCGTCCTCGGTCATCGCCTTGCGCAGACCCGCGTTCAGGGCCTTGGCCATCGGCATCGTCTCGACGCTCATGCCTCTCCCCCTTCGAACGATGCTTCGTACTGCGCCAGCCAGGCCTGTTGCTGCTCCATGAGCGGGTGGGGCTCGGAGTAGACGTGCTCGAAGATGAGCGAGGCGCCCGGCGCTTCGAGGGCGAGCGTGCGGACACGGACGTCTTCGGCGAGCGCCGCTGCTTCCTGATCGACCTCGTCGAAGAACGCCTGGGAGGCGCCGAGGCCCTGCAGGTAGGTCTTGAAGCGGGTGATGGGGTCGCGGGCGATCCAGGACTCGGTCTCCGCGTTGGTGCGGTACTTCGTGGGGTCGTCGCTCGTGGTGTGGGCGCCGACGCGGTACGTCATCGCCTCGATGAGGCTGGGGCCGCGGCCCGCACGCGCGTCGTCGAGGTGCTTCGCCGAGACGGCGTAGCTCGCGAGGACGTCGTTGCCGTCGATCTGGACGCTGTCGAGTCCGAAGCCGGCGGCGCGCTGGTAGAGCGGTGTGCGCGACTGACGCGACACGGGCACCGAGATGGCCCACTGGTTGTTCTGCAGGAAGAACACTTCCGGCGTCTGGTAGCTGGCGGCGAAGACCATCGCCTCGTTGACGTCGCCCTCTGAGCTGGAGCCGTCGCCGAAGTAGACGAGGACTGCCTCGTCGCGTTCCGGGTCGCCCGTGCCCACGGCACCGTCGAAGTTGAGTCCCATCGCGTAGCCCGTGGCGTGCAGCGTCTGCGCGCCGAGGACGAGCGTGTACAGGTGGAAGTTGCCGTTCTTGGGGTCTGCCGGGTCCCATCCGCCGTGCGTGTTGCCGCGCATGAGCCGGATGATGTCGATGGGGTCGATGCCGCGGATCATGCCGACGACGTGCTCGCGGTAGGACGGGAAGATCGTGTCCTGGGCGCGGGCGGCGCGTGCGGAGCCGACCTGGGCGCCTTCCTGCCCGTGGCTCGGCGGCCACAGGGCCATCTGTCCCTGGCGCTGCAGGTTCGTCGCTTCCTCGTCGAACGCGCGAACGTTCGCCATGTCGCGGTAGAACTGCTGCAGGTCGGCCTCGGAGAGGTGATCGAGGAAGGGCTGGTACTGCTCGGACGCCGCGGACGCGGTGAACGTCCCGGATGCGTCGAGGAACTGCACGGGTGTCATGCGGTCGTCTTCTCCTGTTCGAGCCATCGTTCTACGCTACCCGCCTGGCCGGGTGGCCGTCCGGAAGGGTGGCGACAATCTCGGCCGCCGCTGTGAGGAGGTTCTCCACAGAGGCTGCTTCGCCGATCGAGATGCGGATCCCGGAGTCCGGGAAGAGTCGTCCGACGATGCCGTTCGCGACGAACACGTCGTTCGCGGCGACGGATTCGGCGCCGAGGCCGAGCCAGACGAAGTTGCCGTTGGCCTCGGGGATGAACCAGCCCTGTTCGCGGAGGGACGTCGCGACGTGGTCGCGGCGTTCGGTGATCTCTGCGACGCGCTCGGTGATCTCCGGCTCGTGCGCGATCGCCACTGCTGCAGCCTCCTGCGCCGCGGCGGTGATCGAGAGCGCGAGGGCCGCGTTGCGGGCGGCGTCGAGGATGGCGGGGTTCCCGATCGCCCAGCCGATGCGGAGGCCCGCGAGCCCGTACGCCTTGGAGAAGGTGCGGAGGACGACGACGTTGGGGTGGTCCTCGAGCAGCGGGATGCCGTTGACGGCGTCCGGGTCGGTCACGAACTCGCGGTAGGCCTCGTCGAGGACGATGAGGACGTCCGATGGCACGGCTGCGACGAAGGTTTCGAAGGCTTCGCGGGTGACGATGGTGCTCGTGGGGTTGTTGGGAGTGCAGACGATGATGAGGCGCGTGCGGTCGGTGACGGCGGCGGCCATGGCATCGAGGTCGTGTGATCCGTCGGCGCGGACGGGGATCTGCACGCTCGTCGCGCCTGCGACGGTGACGAGGCCCGGGTAGGCCTCGAAGGAGCGCCAGGCGTAGAGGATCTCGTCGCCGGGTCCTGCAGCGGCGTTGACGAGCTGGCTGAGGATCGCGAGCGAACCGGACCCGACGTGGATCCGTTCGACGTCGACGCCCTGCCAGTCCGCGATGACGCCGCGGAGCCGGGCGGCGCCGCCGTCCGGGTAGCGGTTGACGTCTGCGGCCGTCTCCCGGATCGCTTCGATCACGGCATCGAGCGGCGGGAACGGCGTTTCGTTGCTCGAGAGCTTGAACGCGTCCGCTGCCGCGGGTTTGCCCTGCCGGTAGGGAGGGAGGACGGCGATCTCGGGCCGGAGTCTCACCGGGGCCGCCTGCGTTGCTTCTGGCTGGTTCTGCGCACTCACTCGACGAGTCTATGGCCGGTTGATTCCGCGAACGGCATGAACTCCGCGCGCCCAGCGGGGCCCGGGAGGCCCGGCGGCCGACCCTGCATCGAGTGCGCCCTTGGGCGACCGGCCTCGAACTGGGACAATGGATGGCATGGGCCGCTTCCTTCTGAACCTCGTAGCCAACGGTTTCGCGATCTGGATCACGACGCTGCTCGTGGCCGGCATCCACATGACCGCGTACACGCCGGGCGACACGCTCGCGACGATCCTCACCTATGCGCTCGTCGCGTTCATCTTCGCGGTGGTCAACACGATCGTGGGCTCGATCATCAAGGTGCTCGCGTTCCCCCTCTACATTTTGACGCTCGGGCTCATCGCTCCGATCATCAACGGCCTCCTGCTGCTGCTCACCGCCTGGGTGAGCAGTTGGTTCGGGTTCGGCCTCACCGTCGACGGCTTCTGGTGGGGCGTGCTCGGCGCGATCGTGATCTCGATCGTCAACTGGCTCTTCGGCATCATCACCCGCTCGCAGACGAAGCGCTGAGCTCCGTTCCGTCCTACCCGATTCGGCTGACCGGACGGGCAGGTCAGGCCGGACGGGCAGGTCAGGCCGGACGTGCTCGACGTGCTCGACGGCCCGACCCGGCGTGACCTGCTCGACGGGAGTCATGGCGTCACCCGTTCCGCCCGGTAGTGCACCGCGGTCCCCTCACCCGAAGTGACGTCGGCGAGGACGTCGCGCACCTGTGCGATCCGCGCATCCTGTGCGTCGTCCATGAGCTGCGCGGTCTCCTCGTACGCTCCACGCGCGTGGGCGGGGAGCGGATCATCGCCCTCCGCTGGCGGCGGCGCACCGTCCCAGAGCGATCTCGCGACGACGGTCGGGCCGTCGACCTCGAAGGAACGCATTCCGGCGAGCTTGGGGACGAGGTCCTCGGTGTGCTCGACGTTGAGTGATGCGACGCCTTCCGGCAGCTCGATGCCGACGACGGGTGCGCCGAATGTGACGAGAGTGGTGTCGTAGCGACCGCTCGCTGCGACGGTCGCTGCGGCGATCCCGCCCTGCGAGTAGCCGGCCTGCACCACACGCGCTCCGTCGGGGATGCCCGCAGCGGCCATCGCCTGCTCCGTCGCCCGCACGCTCGCGGCGTTCGCCTCCGCGACGGCCCGCAGGTTGCTCTCCATGTCGAGCGGTTCCGAACCCGTCTGGAGCGAGGCATCGATCGTGCCGCCGGTGGAGACGACCCAGGAATCAACGCCGTGCGCGTCCCTGTACCGCTCGATCCGGACTTGGGGAGCTCCGTGTTCGCTCGGCGGCATCCGCTGCATGACCGCGGCGAACCCGGCGGGGCCGGCCGGCGGCCTGCGCACTGGGCCGGTCACCGGGCCCACCGTCACACCACTGTTGCGCAGCGTCCCGGTCGCCGCCGCGGCGATGCCGACCACCCCTGCCGCCTGCGCAACGCCGAAGAGACCGAGCCCTCGATCACCGAACACCCCGGCGAGTGACGGTGGCAGGCCGGCGAGCCCGAGCATGGCATCGTCCGCCGACGACACGGCGAGGCCAACGATCGCCACGAACACCTCGCTCGAGAGGAGCGTGCGTCTGGCATCCTGCAGGGTGTCGACGGGCGAGCCGTCCGGCCTCGTCCGGAAGGCCATGCTCGCGGCGAAGTATGCAGACACAGGCACCAGGACGCCGAGGAGTGGAACCAGCAGACCGGGCACTCGCCCGACGAGGAAGCCGACAGTCGTCGCGAGAACGGACCCGAGTGCCTCGAACACCCCGCGTTGCACGCGCTCACTTGCACCGTACGCCTCGGCCGAGAGCTGGAGGACGAACGCGAGTCGCTCGGCCTCCGCTCCCGCCTCCGCGATCGATGCGGCCGCAACGGCCAGATCATCGGCGCCCGCTTCGAATCCGACAGGTGTCATCGGCGCGGGGAGGACGCCCGACGGCGGGACGATCATCACTGACGGCGGGCCGACTGCGGCGAGCGCCGCCGCGCCCGACAAACGGTCCGCCCAGCTCTCGGCATCGTGAGCCAGCACCCGCAACCGCTCGACGACGTGCAGGAGTTCGTCCGTGGCGACCGCAGTCCTCCCGCCGCCGCTCAACACGAGATCGTCCGACATCGTTCAGCCCACCCCTGACGTTGCGGCAGCCGCCCTCGTCGCGCCGATCGCCTGCCACGCCGCATCGAGCGATGTCTCCGCCCGACGCAACTCCTGTTCCAGCGCGTCGAGACGCCAGACGAACGCGACCGACGCCGCGCCCGTCCACCCGGGCGGGCCGAGCCCAGACACCTCGCCGATCGCCGACTCCACCCATGCGCACGCGTCACGGACCAGCCCCTCACGCGCGACGAGCGCCTGCACGGCGGCTTCGTCCCATCCCGAGTCGCTCATCCATTCCCCTTCTTCCTCGACAACAGCCAGATCCCTTCTCAACGGCAGCCGGGCCGATTCCGACCGAAAGCACGGTCGCTGCACGCCGACGACGGACAGCACGCCGTCGGCAGACTCCGCATCACCTCGTGGATCCAAACGCCTCGTCACCCGCCCGGCTCAGTACCGCTCCTTCCACCCTCGCCGAAGCACCGTTCCCCCGCGGGCAGGATTCCCGAACTGTGCACAACTCGCTCCGCGCGCCGCCTGTGGAGCAGCCTGGCGCGCTTCTCAGCGGATCCGTGGTCGTGCATCGACCCCCTGTCCCCCAGAATGGAACCATGACAACGAATGGGGAGGCCGACCCCGGCGATGCCCCGTTCCGCGTGTGCTTCGTCTGCGCCGGCAACATCTGCCGGTCGCCCATGGCCGCCATCGTGTTCGCCGGACTCGTCGACGCGGCCGGCCTCAGCGATCGCGTCGCCGTCTCCTCCGCCGGAACGGGCGACTGGCATGTCGGCGAACACGCCGACCACCGCACCGTCACCGCCCTCCGCCAACGCGGATTCGACGCGTCATCGCATCGGGCCAAGCAGTTCGACGCCGACCGATTTCCCGAGTACGACCTCGTCGTCGCACTCGACCGCAGCCACGACCGCATCCTTCGCACGTGGGCGACGACCGAAGCCGACCGCTCCAAGATCCACCTCCTGCTCGGTTTCGACCGGCAACAGGCTGGGAAACTGGACGTCCCGGACCCGTACTACTCCGACGCGCAGATGTTCGACACCGTCCTCGACATGATCGACCACGCCTGCCGCGCACTGTTCCGCCAACTCGAACCAGCACTACAACAGGGAGCCACCCCATGACTCGTTTCCCCGCCCAGCCGCTCAGCCCGCTCGACGGCCGCTACCGCGCCGCCGTCACCGAGCTCGGCGAGTACCTGTCGGAGGCCGGCCTCAACCGCGCCCGCGTGCAGGTCGAGGTCGAGTGGCTCATCGCGCTCACGAACCGTTCGATGTTCGGATCCTCCCCACTCAGCGCCGACGAGATCGACAGCCTCCGCGCCCTCTACCTCGACTTCGGCCAGGAGGAGATCGACTGGCTCGCCGAGAAGGAAGCCGTCACCCGCCACGATGTGAAGGCCGTCGAGTACCTCGTGCGCGACCGCCTCGCGACGCTCGGCCTCGACCGCATCGCCGAGCTCACCCACATCGCGTGCACGAGCGAGGACATCAACAACCTCGCCTACGCGCTGACCGTCTCCGCCGCCGTGCAGTCGATCTGGCTGCCGAAGCTGCGTCTCGTCCTCGACGCCCTCCGCACGAAGGCCGTGGACTTCCGCGCCGTGCCGATGCTCGCCCGCACCCACGGCCAGCCAGCGACACCCACCACGATGGGCCGCGAACTCGCCGTGACCGTCTACCGGCTCGAGCGCATCGCCCTGCAGATCGAGGCGAACGAGTACCTCGGCAAGTTCTCCGGCGCGACCGGCACCTTCGCAGCCCACCTCGTCGCGGACCCCGAGGCCGACTGGCCGACGATCTCGCGCGAGTTCGTCCAGAGCCTCGGCCTGGACTGGAACCCGCTCACCACGCAGATCGAATCGCACGACTGGCAGGCAGAGCTCTACGGCAAGATCTCCCACGCCAACCGCGTGCTCCACAACCTCGCGACCGACATCTGGACGTACATCTCCATCGGCTACTTCCGTCAGATCCCCGTCGCAGGCGCGACCGGCTCCTCGACGATGCCGCACAAGGTCAACCCGATCCGTTTCGAGAACGCCGAGGCGAACCTCGAACTCTCGAGCGCGATCCTCGACTCCCTCGCGGCGACGCTCGTCACCTCACGACTGCAGCGCGACCTCACGGACTCCAGTGCGCAGCGCAACATCGGCGTCGGCTTCGGGCACTCGCTGCTCGCCCTCGACAACATCCTCGGCGGGCTCGGCCAGATCGACCTCGCCGAAGACGCCCTCGCTGCGGACCTCGACACCAACTGGGAGGTGCTCGGCGAGGCGATCCAGACGGTCATCCGCGCTGAGGTCACCGCTGGTCGATCCACGATCGAGGACCCGTACGCCGTGCTCAAGGAGCTGACGCGCGGCAAGCGCATCGGTCAGGCCGACCTCGTCGAGTTCCTCAACGGACTCGACATCGGCGATGCCGCCAAGCAGCGTCTGCTCGCGCTCACGCCGGCCACGTACATCGGCCTGTCGGACTCGCTCGTCGACTACCTGCCGTAAGTTCGGGCTACGCGGTCCCGCTCGTCGACTACCTGCCGTAAGTTCGGGCTTCGCGGTCTCGCCCGCGGCCGCCACTGGCATCCAGAACGCCACGCTCCCGCTCGGGGCGTGGCGTTCTGCGTCCCTGCGCGCCGGATCCCTGCGCCTAGGGTTTGCACAATTCAGGATGATCAGCAGAATTCAGGAGGATTTCATCGGCGACACGCTTCGACTGTCCTGAATTCTGAAAATCATCCTGAATTCTGCAACCACCGAGGGGTGAGAGGAGAGGAGAGGACGTGGCCGGGCAGGCTGGAAGCCTGGCGCGGCTCAGTGACCGGAAGGCGGGCGCGGCGCAGGCGGGGCGTCGGGGCCACGGTCCTGCTCGTCGAGGTCCTGCTTCTCCTCGAAGTCCGGCTTGATCGCGAGCGCCAGCATCGCCAACACCACGAGCGACACGATGAACGCGACACCGAGACCGATGACCGCGTACATGAGCTCACGCGTCGACATGAGCACGACGAGGCCCGTGAACACACCCATCACACCGGACAGGATGAGCAGTTCGATCGGCCGCAACAGGTCGTCTCGGTTGGGCTTGGTCACTGCGCCGCCTCCGGCTCGCTCGATGTGGCGGTCTGCTTCGCCGCAGCCCATTTCAGAGACAGGCCGCCGATGACGAGGTACACGCCGACGATGGCGGCATACGCTCCGACGAGACCGACGACGACGATGTCGGCACGCAGGACGCCCTCGACACCACCGGGAGCGGCGAACCGCTGCTCGAGGCCGGGCGGGACGAGGAGGGTGGCGACGGCGAGCAGCACGGTGAACGCGCCGGTCGCGGTCCAATCCTTGGCGGCGGGAGTGCGTCCACGCCAACGGATGCCGCTGTAGAGCTCGAGGAACCCGGTGAGCGCGGCCCACACGGTGACGACGTAGAGCAGCATCCCGAGTCCGCCGCCGCTGAGCGCGAGCGACAGGACACCGGTGGCGACGCCGATGACGCCCTGGCCCACGAAGAACGCGCGCGTCACGGGATCGGACAGCGAACGCCAGCTCAGGATGCCGACGACGAGACCGGAGAGCAGAGCGAAGACGCCGAAGACGGTGAGCCCGAAGCGGGCGTCGTGTCCGGCGGTGAAGGTGATCACGCCGGCGGTCGCGAGCGCGACCACAGCACGCAGGATCGGCACCATCCAGTACCGATCACGCCTGGCGCCGTCGAACGGAATGGTGGCCACGGTGAACGTCTCATCTCTTGCAGGAAGTCGATACCAGCTTACGCGCTCGGCGGCTCCGAAACTGCCGGGCGCCTGGACGGGCTCTCGCGCGACGGTTTGCGGGCGGGCCGCTGGGGCCTCCGACGGCCTCCGAACCGCACGACGGAAGGAGAACCGCGCCACAGAAGGACGGATTCGCGCATTGCCTCCTCCCGTCAGGCAGTTCTCCTTCTCCCAAGCGGCGAGCAGCCCAGGCGGCGGGCAGCACAGCCGGCAGTCCACCGACCGCCTCACCTCCCGTTCACCCGATCGCGGCCGCCACCGCCCTCGCCAACCGCTTCCCGATCAGGTGATCGCTCCCCAGCACCCGGTGCACGCCGACACCGCGCATCCGCGACACGATCTTCAGCACACCGTCGGAATGGAACTCGTCGAGGCTCCCGTAGACGATCTCGACGGGCGCCTGAACGGCCGCGATATCACTCACGCTCGTCTGCGATTCGATCGCGTTCTCGAGCGATTTCACGAACGGGACCCAGGTGCGCTCGTTGATGTCCATCGCTTTCGGGATCGGCAGGAGGCGTTCGACGGCGCGCGCGTGCCGGAGGGTGAAGTCCTTGTTGTGGCGGATGTAGTCGTACGCACGGAGGTAGAAGTCCATCACCGTGCGGTCGAGCGGGTTGGAGAGTTCGCCGGGCGACAGGTAGATCGGCGGGCTCACCATCACGAGTTTGGCGATGCGGTCCGGATGCTGCGCAGCGAGGCGGGCGGCGATGAGCGCGCCCATCGAGTGCCCGACGAGGATGACGGGGAAGTCGAGGTGCAGCGACTCGACCGTGCGGTTCACGGCTTCCGAGTGATCCTCGATCGTGTAGGCGCAGTCCTCCGGGATGGGTGACTCGCCGAACCCGAGGAGGTCGATCGCGATGCAGCGGTGCCGGTCCTCGATGAGCGGCACGACGTTCTGGAACGTGACCGAGGAGGATGCGACGCCGTGGAGGAGCAGGACGGTCGGCCCGGTTCCGCGCTCGAAGGCGACGTGGAGCAGCGGTGGACGTTCTCTCCCCAGGAGCAGTCTCATCACCCGATCCTCCTCCTGAGACTCCGGTACGGCAATGCCCACCTCCCCGCTCACGGCCCGCGAGGGGTCGCATATGGCTCGTCCGAGGGCGCTCGAACTCGCCATATGTGACACCTCGCGGGATGAGGGGACGACCTCCAGCTAGGCGATGGGGAAGCGGGCCGGCCGGAACGGGCTGAGGATCTCGGACACGCGGTCGTGCATGATCTCTTCCGCCGCGAGGCGACCGATGCCCGCGGCCAGAGCGATGCCGGCGTGGGCCGACACGATGTAGAGACCAGCTATGGGTTCGACGGTGCCGATGATCGGTCTGCCGTCCGCGGGAATCGGCCGGAGTCCAACGGCGACATCGGTCAGGGCCACGTCCTCAGAACCGGCGATCTCGCGACGGATGGTGTCGAGCGTGAGTGCGGCGAGCGCCGCCGGTCCGTTCTCCGGGGAATCGTCGATGTAGTCCTCGGCCGCGAGCAACGTCGTC
The DNA here is from genome assembly GCF_050587525.1 of Plantibacter lichenum. Classification (NCBI taxonomy): domain Bacteria; kingdom Bacillati; phylum Actinomycetota; class Actinomycetes; order Micrococcales; family Microbacteriaceae; genus Plantibacter; species Plantibacter lichenum. The sequence continues at coordinate 19,421 of NZ_JBOBFT010000017.1, forward strand.
TCGCCCGCTTGGCGGAGCTCGAAGTCTGGCCCGGACACGATGCCGTTCAGCAGTGGTCTCGACGTGGTGAACCGCATCAGGATGCACGGCGAGGACGCGACCGGCACCGTCACGCCGAGGACGCTCGCCAGCGCAGGAGTGCCTGTGCCGGCCGCCAGAACGACGGTGTCGACATCCACGGTTCCGCCCGATGTCCGCACACCGCGCACTCGACCGTCAGCAACCAGGACTTCGTGCACGTGCGTCTGCTCGGACAGCACCGCACCGAGGTCCTGCGCCCCGCGCTGGAGCGAAACGGTGAAGGCTACGGGGTCGAGGCTTCCATCGTGCTCCGCGAGCACGGCGGCACCGGGAGGGTGACGGAGCCCCGGCTCGCGCTGCCCGATCTCAGCACGGTCCACGACGCGGATCGCGGAACCCCACGCTGCACCGGTGGCCGCGACCGAGTCGGTGTCGCCGCGTTCTGCGGACCAGGAGAGCGCACCGGATCGGCGGAGCGAGAACGGAAGTGGAAGCTCTCCCGCGAGGCGGTCGAGTTCGACCGATGCGACCCGCCGCAACGCCGCCTGTTCCGCGTCTGGCGCGGAAGCAGACAGCCCGACCCACCCGAACGCGTCGTTGGTGGCTCCCCCGCCGACCCGCCCGGACTCGATGAGGTGCACCTCAGCCCCCTCGCGCGCAAGCGAGTACGCCATCGCAGCGCCCAGGACTCCGGCCCCGACGACGGCGATGCGTCGGCGAGAAGGCGCGGCAGAGCGGTTCATCAAATCACCGTAACAGGCTGCTTCGGAGCCCCGCAGCGTGCCGCAAACCGCGAATGGCAGACCAGGGGCTCGCGACTCACACCCTCACGGGCCGACGCGGACGCTTCGCCCCTCGAAGGTCACGATGTCTCCGAGCTGGAGCTGGCGCCCCCGCCTCAGATCGGTCTCGCCGTTCACGGCCACGAGGCCCTCGGCGATGACCTCCTTCACCATCCCACCGGAGTCGAGGAGCCCGGCGAACTTCAGGAACTGGCCGAGCCGGATGCCGTCGCCGCCGATGGGGATCTCGTCGATCGGGTCAGGCTTGGTCATGCCTGAACTGTAGCCGACCGGGTGCGGGCCGGCTCACTCGGACGGACGACGGGCAGGTGCTACGCCAGAGTGAAGTCGGCGAAGTCGAATCCCGGAGAGACGAGGCAACTCGCGAGAGCGCCCTCCGCCGCCGGCAGCGTCCGCTGCCAGACCTCGGGCTCCACCGTCGCCTGAGCGAGGTCACCGCCCTCGACATCGGGCCCGAGGAGGACGATCTCCCCTGGCACGGGAACCTCGCCGGAGCCGCCGTACTGCAGCGAGATCCGGCCGGGGCCGTGCCAGAGCCAGATCTCGGTCGAGCGCACCCGATGCCACGCCGACGATTCCCCTGGCGGCAGGAAGAAGTGGATGAGCGTCGCCGCGGGACGCACGACCGATCCGCCGTCGCCCGCGTCCACCGTCACCGCGTCCGGCGACGTCCACGTGCGCCGGTACCATCCGCCCTCGGGATGCGGTTCGAGGGAGAGCGCCACAGCAGTCGGTGACCGGCGGACCCGCTCGATGAGGTCGCCGTCAACGGTCCTCCGGTCGAACAGCTCCGAGCCACCGTCGAACAGCTCCGGGCCGTCGCTCAGCAGTGCCGCATCGTCGCCGACCGGCTCCGGTCCGCCTCCGAATACCGTTGGGTCCGCACTCATCGCCCAGCCTCCCAGCGCAACTCGCCTGCGATGAACGTGGCCGTCACATGCCCGTCGCCGCCCTCGACGAGGCCCGCGAGGACATCGCGTGCCGTCGTCGCCTCGTGATCGAACACCGCGAGATCGGCCAGCGCTCCCGCTTCCAGTGCGCCGAGCCGGTGATTTCCGGTATCGAGCCCCATCGCCACCGCACCGCCATGCGTCGCCGCCTGGAACAGGCGCTCGTGGAGGTCGTCGCCACTGTAGCCCTGACGACGGGCGATCGCGAAGAGCGCTGCGACGTCCCCCGAGAGGTCGAGGGAGGGGGTGGACGAGAGCGAGTCGGTGCCGACGGCGATCGCGTTCCCCTCACGCAGATAGTCGGCCACCGGGGCCTCGTCGAGACCGATGACGGCGTTCGAGCGCGGACAGAGGGCGACGACCGTCCCGGTCCTCCGCAGGATCTCGCGGTCGACGGCATCCGTGTAGATGCCATGGGCCACATGGCTCGTCGGCCCCAGGGCGCCGATGGACTCCGCGTACGGCACGGGCCGGAGCCGACTGCCGCCGCGACGGAGCAGCTGGAAGTCAGCGAACCCCCAGTCGCGCCACTGGTCGGCGAGGGCACCCGTGCCGTGCTGGGTGTACTCGGCCTCCCACGCGGACTCGGCGAGGTGCATGTGGCGGCGGACACCGCGTTCGTCGGCGAGACGTCCGAGATCCCTGATCACATCGGTGTCGAGGGAGTACGGGGCGTGGGGGGAGAGCCCGAGCCAACGTGACTGCGCCCCTTCGAGCAGCGCCTCGGTCTCGGATCGGCCGCGGGCGCTCCACTCATCGGTGAGCCAACTCATCAGCTCCCAGTACGCGATGCCGTGCACGCGCCCGTCCTCGAGCACACGCAACGCCTGGGCATCGGTCACGATGTCGCTGATCGCGGTGGTGCCCGTCGAGATCGCGATGCGCAGGCCGTCCGCCGCGGACGTCGCCCAGTCGTGCGGCTGTTCGTACAGGTCCTGGAACGCGTGGGACCAGTCCTCGAAGCCCTCGTAGACGCCCTGTCCGACCTCGGCCATGCAGGTGTACTGCAGGTGCGAGTGCGCGTTGACGAGGCCGGGGGTCAGGATGCCCGGACGTTCGGTCTCCCGGACGTCTCCGTCTCGGCGGGCGTCGCGCACGATGTCGGCGGCCTTCCCGACGGCTGCGATGCGATCGCCGACGACGGCCACTGCGCCATGGCGGATCGGTTCGCCGATGACGGGGACCACCCAGTCGGCGACGATCACGTGGGTTTGGGCGTGCTGACGGGTCACGGTGTCCACAGGGGCGGCATCCATCCGGTGAGACTGGCCGCGGAAGCGGCGACGGCGAGCAGGGCGAAGAAGACGATGATGAGGATGTCGAGGGGACCGAACGCCAGCTGTCGCAACCAGGTGCGCTTCTGGGTTCCGAACCCGCGCAGGTCGAGCGCGTCCACGACGTCCTCGGCCTCGATGAACGAGTTCATCGCCACCGGGATGATCAGGGGGCGCAGCTGCAGGATCCGACGGATCGGATTGCGCGTCGGCGGCGGCTCGTAGCCCCGGAGCCGCTGGGCGGCGATGGTCTCACGCAGGCTGGCCGCGGTGGTGGGCAGGAACTTGAAGGTGAGGTCGATGCCGTACGCGAACCGCGCAGGCACGCCCAGCCGCGCGAACGCGACGGCGAGGTCACCCGGCCGGATCGAGAACGCGAGCGGGAACCCGGTCGCCGCGATCGCCAGGAACCGCAGGAACAGGTTGAACGCGAACGAGAGCGAGCCGCCCGTGACGTCGACGTTGATGAGCGGGATCGTGAAGAGCGTCGCAGAGGTGTCGACCTCCCCCGCCGACTTGGCTCCGGCGATGATGCCGTTCACACCGGCCATGATGAACACGAACACGAGCACGAACGTCCAGTTGGCGCGCACGGCCCGCCACGGGATGCGGGCGGCCGCGTAGTACCAGAACGCGATGGCGACGAGCACGAGCATCACCCGCCAATCACGCACCTGGGCCGCGGCCACGACGAACGCGATCGGCACGAGGATGAGCACCCTCGGATCGCGTCTCGCCAGGAAGGAGCCGCCGCCCAGGTACCGCGGTGACGCTTCCATCTAGCGTCCGGAGAGGTTCTGCAGAGGCTTCCACGCTTGATCGAGGGCCGGTGCGATGATCACGGAGGCGATCACGGTCGTGAGGAGCGCCGGCAGGTACTCGGCGAAGAACCAGTACTCCGCGGTGTTGCCGAGCAGGATGTCCGACGCGGTGAAGAGCATGCCGATCACCACGGCGATGAGCGAGATCACGGCGACGCGCAGGAGCTGCGGGCCGGTCTTCTTCGGCTCCCTGACGTAGTGCGCGATGAGGCCGGCGACGAGACCCGTGAGACCGTTCGCGAGGCTCCAGTTCCAGTAGGTGAGGAACCCGGCGCCCTGGATCTGGTCGACGATCGCGTTGCCGATGGCCCCGGTGAAGAAGCCGGCGATCGGTCCGAAGCGCGCGCCGACGAACGGGATCAGGGCGATCGCGGGCCGGATCGCGACGTTGCCCGTTCCGGGGATGATGAAGCTGAAGATGCCGAGGGCGCCGTAGAGCGCCGCGCCGATGGCGCCGAAGACGATCGTGCGGGACGTGATGGCCCACGGGTTGCGCCTGGCAACGGCGGTGGTCGTGACTGCTGCGGACATGAGCGGTCCTTTCGGGAGGGGAGTTCTCGGGGTGGATGGTGCGGGTGGGCGGATCAGGGGGCTGGTGTCCCGGCGGTCGAGCCGATGACGCGGGCGAGGTCGAAGATGGAGGGAACGGCATCCCCGGCGCCGACCGTCGAGCGGAGCGCCCGCACGTACTCGGTCTCCCGGAGGAGGTCCTGCCATAGGCCGAGCTCGTGCACGATCTCGGCCGGGGTGCCGTCGCCGGCGATCCGGCCGCCGTCGACGACGACCACGCGGTCCGCGCGTTCGAGGGCCAGGTCGATGTCGTGGGTGATGAAGTAGACGCTGTCGATGCCGTCGACACGCCAGATCGCATCGAGGAAGTGGCTCGACGAGCGCAGGTCCTGACCGGCGGTCGGCTCGTCGAGGATGAGCGTCTTCGGCCCGAGCGTCAGTGCCAGCGCGACGGCGAGGCGCCGCTGCTGCCCGAAGGAGAGGGTGCGGGGCGAGCGTTCCAGGATGCCGGGCAGATCATCGAGTGCCACGGCGGCGAGCGCGGCGAGCGCGGTCGTGAAGGCCTCGTCGGCGGTCTTGCCGAGGTTCTTGGGCCCGAATTCGAGTTCGGCGCGGACGGTGTTGCTGAACAACGCCTGCCCGGGGTTCTGGAACAGGTAGCCGCAGATCGCGACGAGTTCCTTCGCTCCGAGGTCGCTGACCGTCCGGCCGTCGAGGGTGACGGAACCTGCCGTCGCCTCCACGAGGCCGACCGCCGCGCGCAACAAGGTCGACTTTCCGGCTCCGTTGCGGCCGAGCACGGCGACCCGCTCGCCCTTCGAGAGCTCGAGGTCGACGCCGGTCAGGATCCTGGTCTCGCCGTAGCCGAGGTCGGCGCCGCGGAAGGAGAGCCTGGGGTGCTCGTCGGGCGATATCGCGGCGGCTTCCGGCTGCCCAGGCACGGCCCGCTTTTTTGCTCGCGACGCCTGCCGGGTCTGCTCCGGCAGCGTCTCGTGCGTGGCGACGAGGGTGGCGAACGGCAGCTTGATCGTGGTCGGGGATGCGGAGGCGAGGAACCCGTCGAGGTCGCCCTCGAAGGCGACGGCGCCGTCCTCGAGGTAGATCACGCGGTCGGGTTCGAATGCGACGATCTCGTCCACGCGGTGTTCGACGATGATGGCCGCGCCGCCGCCTCGCACGTACTCGTGCACGGCGCTCAGCAGCCGATGGGCGGCGTCTGGGTCGAGGTTGGCGAGCGGCTCGTCCACCACGACCACCCGCGGTTCGAGGATGAGGATGCCGGCGAACGCCACGAGCTGCAGTTGTCCGCCCGAGAGCTCGTGCGTCGCGCTGGACAACAGGTGCTCGATGCCGAGCCGAGCGGCGATGTCCTCCGCCCGCTTGCGGATCTCGTCCGGCGCGACTCCCCGATTTTCCAGTCCGAACGCCAACTCGGCGAGCACGGTCGTCCCCACGACCTGCTTCATCGGATCCTGGAGCAGCGTGCCGACGCTCTCCGAGATCTCCCGGATGCTCAACGCGGTGGTGTCCGCGCCGTCGATGAGCACCGTGCCCGTGACCTCGGCCCGGTACGCCCTGGGGACGAGTCCGTTGATCACGCGGAGCAGCGTGCTCTTGCCGCAGCCGGACGGACCGGCGACGAGCACGATCTCGCCGGGCGCGATGCTCAGGGAGGCGCCCGTCAGGGAGGGCGACTCCGCGTTGCGGTAGGTGACGCCGACGTCGATCAGCTCGATGATCGCGGTCACGATCGGTCCCCTGCCGGCTGCCCCTCGGACAGGAATCGCAGCTGCGCGTCGCTCGCGTCATCGACCCGCGAACCGAAGTGTTCCAGCTTCACGCGAGCGACGCGGTCGTCGACGCTCGGCGGCAGCAGGTGCACCGCACGCGAGAGGGTCGAGCCTTCACGGGCGAGGAAGTCGATCGCAGCCGTCTGCACCCCGAAGGACAGGTCCATGATCTCGATCGGGTTCCCCTCCCCCACCGTGCAGTTGATGCAGCCGCCGTCATCGAGCACGAGGATGCTGCGGCCGTTCGGCAGATCGAATTGCTCCAGGTCCGGCGCGACCGTGCGACGTCGCGCTCCAGCGGCGATGGCGGCATCGATCGCGATCTCCTGTTCGACGCCACCGGACACGGCGACCGCCGCCCCTTCCGGCAGAGCGAGCAGATGCTCGACGTCGATCGTGTGCGCGATCCCCGTGGCCGAGATGAGCAGATCCGCGTGTCGGGCCGCAGTCGCCAACGGTTCGACGGAGTAGCCCGCGAAGGTCGCTTCGAGCGCCTTCACCGGGTCGACCTCCGCGATCGTCACCCGTGCGCCGAGCGCCAGCGCATGACGTGCGACGCCTCGCCCGACGTAGCCGAATCCGGCGACGACCACGCTGCGTCCGCCGAGTGGAGCGCCCAGGACGTCGAGCATCGTGAACAGGGTGGACTGCCCGGTGCCGTAGCCGTTGTCGAAGAGCGTCTTGCACCTGGCATCGTTCGCGGCGAGTACGGGGATCCGGAGGTCACCGGCGCGCTCCATCACGCGCAACGGCCGCAGACCGCTCGTGGTCTCCTCGGTGGCGCCGATCATCGTCTCCAGCACACCGGGCCGCTCGCTGTGCGCGAGGCGTGTCACGGACGAGCCGTCGTCGACGAGGATGTCTGGCCGCAGGTCCAGCAGGTCGAGCGCGAAGCGGCGGTCCGTCGCGGGCGAGGCGTCCTCGCGTGCGAACACGGCGATCCCGGCGTGGTCGAGCGCCGCGGCGGTGTCGTCCCTGGCGCTCGACGCGTGGCACATGACCGCGACGTCGGCGCCCGCCCTCGCGAGTTCGAGGGCCAGATTCGCAGTCTTCGGCTCCAGCACGAGCACGAGTCCGATGCGTGTGCCGCGGACACTGCCGCTCGCCCGCAGGTCATCGGCGATGGCGCGGGTGATCGGCATGAAGCGCGAAGCCCAGTCGATCTTCTCCTGCCCCTCGCGCCACAGCTCGGGACGCGCGATGTCGCTCATCGGCTCGTCTCCTCGGCCAGGGTGCGTTCCGCATCGGCGAACGCGGCCTCGACGTCCCGCTGGCCGGCGGCCCACGAGGACAGGGCTGCGAGGGCGAGGGCCATCGTCAGGTCCGAAGTGGTGTTCGCGAGGGCAGGGTCCGCCTGGTCCGGCTGGTCGAGGAGGAACACCTCCCTGCCGTGCTGGAACCCCTCGATCCCCTCCCGTGCCGGAATGCGATCCCCAGTGGCGAACGCGGTCCGATCGACGGCCGAGCCGACGCGCGCGGCATCGACGATGACGAGCGGGTGGGTCGCACCCGCGCCGATCGAGTCCGCGCCGATCCAGTCCGCACCGATCGAATCCGGGCCGATCACCTCGTGGCCTTCACGGGTGGCGAAGACCACCGCTCCGCTCTCGCCGACGCCAGCCCCCGGAATCCGGTCGACCCTCGTGGATCTGGCCCCGATCACGGCGAGCGCCGACTGCAGGCGCTCCGCGACGGGTCCGTCTCCGACGACGAGCGTCTCGGTGCTCGCCAGCAACAGGTTCGTGCGGCGGGCGAAGTGACGCAAGGCGACCTCGGCCCAGGCCGACGACTCGGCCGCAGCGATCGAGGCCGAGCGAGCAATGGCATCCCGCAGCGGAGCGGTCTCGGCGAGCGGCCCGCCGGTCGCCTCGACGTCGACGCGTGCACCGAGTTGCTCCAGCACGCCGGCCAGGGAGGCACGCAACGCGGGATCTGCCACCGCAACTGTGGCACCGCGCAGCGCACCGGACGCCACTGCTCCTCGGGCGACGCGCTGCGTCACCGGGAAGAAGCGCGCACCGACGGCGGACACCGGTTCACCACTCATTGCGGACACCTTCCAGACTCACCCATGCCAGATCAGCTGGATCGAGTCCAGTGGACCGATTATCACCATTCAAGGCGTTCGACGCTCCTGCATTACCGGTAATTACGTCGGCGGTGACGGTTGTTACCGAACGTTTCATCGCGTGCACGCGCCGGGCCGCGCCCCGCTACCGTTTCAGCCATGACCACTGACCCCGTCGTCGCCATCGCCCCACCCCTCGCGCGCGTGATCGCGTCCGACGCAGAGGCGCGTGCCGTCGCACGTGACTTCGCCGAGTCGGTGCGAGCGTACGCGGCCCAGATCGACGCAGAACGGCGCATTCCGGCCGAGGCGGTGGACGCGTTCAGCGCCACCGGACTCTGGGCGATCACCATCCCTCGCGAGCACGGTGGAGCCGACGTCTCGCAGGCGACGCTCGCCGATGTGATCGCGACGGTCTCCGCGGTCGAACCGTCGCTCGGGCAGATCCCGCAGAACCACTTCTGCCTGGTCGAGGACATCCGGCTGTCCGGCACCCCCGAGCAGCAGGCGTTCTTCTTCGGCCTGGTGCTCGCAGGCGCCCGTTTCGCGAACGCGTTCTCGGAGGCCGGCGGCAAGAACGTCGCCGAGATCGCGACCAAGCTCGTGACCGACGGCGACGAGGTCGTGGTGACCGGCCGGAAGTTCTACTCCACCGGGTCCGCGTACGCGCACTGGATCCCGGTGCTCGCGGTGGACGAGGACGGCCGCGAGCAGCTCGTCTTCACCGAGCACGACAGTCAGGGCCTCACGGTCGTCGACGACTGGTCCGCGTTCGGCCAGCGGGCGACGTCCAGCGGAACCGTCCTGCTCGACGGACTGCGCGTGCCGGCGGATCGTGTCTTCCCGATGCACACGGAGTACGAGAATCCGACGATCGCCGGGCCGTTCGCGCAGCTGACGACGCTCGCGATCGACCTCGGCATCGCGAGGGGTGCGATCCGCGAGACCCACGACGCTGTGCGGGCGGCTCGTCCGTGGATCGACAGCGGCGTGGACTCGGCGAGCAAGGACCAGCTCACCCTGGAACGCCTCGGGCGTCTCGACATCGATCTCGCCGCGGCGGAAGCCCTCACCGAGAAGGCGGCGGAAGCCATCGATGCCGCCAAGCCGGCCGCCGACGAACAGAACGTGGCCGCGGCCTCCATCGCCGTCGCCCGCGCCAAGGTCCTCACGACGGAGCTCGCGCTCGAGGCCTCCACCCGCCTCCTCGAACTGGGCGGCACGCGTTCGACCCTCGGGGCCAAGGCGCTCGACCGGTACTGGCGCAACGCCCGGGTGCACACGCTGCACGACCCGGTTCGCTGGAAGCCCGTCATCATCGGCGACTACGTGCTCAACGGCACGCTGCCGGCCCGGCACTCCTGGATCTGAGCGGCTGCACCGGGATGCCGCAGCAGATCCGCCTCAACGCCTTCACGATGAACTCGGTCGGGCACCTCTCGCCCGGTCTGTGGCGGCACCCGCGCGACGAGTCGCGCCGCTACCTCGACCTCGACTACTGGACCGAGCTGGCGCAGACCCTCGAGCGCGGTCTGATCGACGCCGTCTTCCTCGCCGATGTGCTGGGCGTCTACGGTGGGACTCGCGACGCGGCCCTGCGCGGCGGCGTGCAGGTGCCCGTGAACGACCCGCTCCAGGTCATCCCCGCGATGGCCGCTGCAACCGAACACCTCGGTTTCGGTGTGACCGCGAGCGTCTCGTTCGAGCATCCGTACCCGTTCGCCAGGCGGATGTCGACCCTCGACCACCTCACTCGCGGCCGCATCGGCTGGAACGTCGTGACCAGCTATCTGAACAGCGGCGCCCTCAACCTGGGCGTGAGCGGTCAGGAGGCGCACGACCGCCGTTACGAGATCGCGGAGGAGTACCTCGAGGTCGCGTACAAGCTGTGGGAGCGCAGCTGGGATGACGACGCGGTGATCGCGGATGCCGAGAGCGGCGTGTACGCGCATCCGGACCGCGTGCACCCCATCGAGCACGTCGGCGAATTCTTCCGCGTGCCGGGCATCCACCTGAGCGAACCGAGCCCGCAGCGCACGCCGTTCCTGTTCCAGGCCGGCGCATCGCCGCGCGGCGTCCTGTTCGCGGCGAGGCACGCCGAGAACGTCTTCGTCGCCGCGCCGTCGAAGCGTGTGCTCGCCGCCCAGGTCGCCGCGCTTCGCGATGCGGTCGGCGAAGCAGGGCGCGACCAGGATGCGGTCGCGGTGATCAACCAGCAGACGGTCATCGTGGCGGAGACGGATGCGGAGGCGCAGCGGCGCCTCGACGAGTACCTGGCCGTCGCCTCCACGGAGGGCGCGCTGACGCTCATGTCCGGCTGGACCGGCATCGACTTCTCCCGGCTCGACCCGGATGCCGTGCTGCGGGACCAGGATTCCAACGCCATCCAGTCCGTCGTTCGCGCCTTCACCGCCGCCGACCCCGAGCGGAAGTGGACGGTGCGGGAGATCGCCGAGTACGCCCGCATCGGCGGCGACGGTCCCGTCATCGCCGGCTCGGCTGAGACCGTTGCCGACCGCCTGGAGGAATGGGTCGACGAGACCGGGGTCAGCGGCTTCAACCTCGCGGCGGCCGCCGTGCCGGAGACGTTCGAGAGCGTCGTCGACCTGCTCGTGCCGGAGCTCCAGCGCCGCGGCAGGTACCAGACGGCGTACCGTCCTGGCACGCTCCGGGAGAAGCTCGGCGCGGACGGTCCGCGGATCGATGCCGCCCACCCGGCGGCCGCCGTGACGCTCGATGGGGTGGGCGAACCGCTCGCAGGCAACATTCGGTAATCAGGCGCGACAGCGGGAGGTCTGCGGCGCTACATTCCGTCCAGCCCGATTCACTTCCCGCATCACCTCCCCGAACCGCGAGGACCCCATGGCCATCGACGACCAGACCGCGACATCCGCCCGCCTGGGTACGCCAGCCGCTCCGGCAACCTCCCGCCTCCGAGGCAATCTCGGCGTCGCCTCCATCGTCTTCATGGTGGTCGCGGCGGCTTCGCCCCTCGGCGTCATCGGCGGGCCGGTGCCGCTCGGCATCGCGGTCGGCAACGGTGCGGGCTTCCCGGCGACCTTCATCATCGCGACCGTCGTCCTGCTGCTCTTCGCGGTCGGCTTCACCACGATGACCCCGCACGTGAAGTCCGCCGGCGCGTTCTACTCGTACGTCGACCGCAGCCTCGGCCGCAGCGCCGGGCTCGGCACGGGCTTCGCCGCCCTGCTGTCCTACCTGACGCTCGAGGCCGCCGTCTTCGGGCTCATCGGCCCCGGCATCGACTCGCTCCTCGGCTCGTACGGGGTGCCGAGCGTGCCGTGGTGGATCTACGCGTTCGTCGCCTTCGCCGTCGTCGTGTTCCTCGGGTATCGCAACATCGCGCTCTCCGGACGGGTGCTCGCCGTGCTCCTCATCGCCGAGGTGGCGATCGTCCTCGTGCTGGACGCGGTCATCGTGTTCAGCGGAGGCGGTCCGGAGGGGCTCTCGACCGGCATCGTCACACCGTCCGCGATCCTCTCGGGTGCGCCCGGCATCGGCATCCTCTTCGCGATCCTGAGCTTCATCGGTTTCGAGGCGACCGCGGTGTTCCGCGACGAGGCGCGCGACCCCGATCTCACCATCCCGCGCGCGACGTACCTCTCGCTCGTGCTGATCGGCGTGTTCTACGCGTTCTCGAGCTGGGCGCTGATCAGCGCGGTCGGCGATTCGAAGGTGGTGAAGGCGGCGACGGACAACGGTGGCACGCTGCTCTCCGATGTCACGCAGCGGTACTTGGGCACGGTCGGCGAGCACATCATCCAGGTGTTGTTCGTCACGAGCCTGTTCGCGTGCATCCTCTCGTTCCACAACATCGTGTCGCGGTACGTGTTCACGCTCTCGGCGCGCGCCGCCCTCCCGCAGCGGCTGGGGCACGCGCACGGGCGCTTCGGGTCACCGCACCGGGCATCCATCGCCGCCGGCGGAGTGGTGGGCGTGCTGCTGATCGTCGGAGCCGCGACCGGCCTCGATCCGATCAACCAGTACTACACCTGGCTCGCCGGGTTCTCGTCGGTCGGCGTGGTGCTCCTGCTCGGCATCACGAGCGTTGCCGTACTCGTCTTCTTCGCTCGCAACCGCGCCGCGGCATCGCTCTGGCGGCGGGCCATCGCGCCCGCCCTCGGCCTGCTCGGGCTCGTCGTCTTCCTGGTGCTCATCCTCCAGAACCTGCCGACGCTCGTCGGAGGCAGCGTGCCGCTCGCCGTGGGGATCGTGGCGCTCCTGCTCGTCGCGTTCGCGCTCGGGCCCGTCGTCGCGAAGCTGCGGGCGAATGCTGGGCGTCACTCGGAGGAGTAGGGGGTTCTCCCCTGCCACAGAGGCGCGACTACAGCCGCTTGTGCATCACATGGATGCCAACCAGTCCGTGCACGGGGTGATCGAACGCCTCGGGGACGGTGGCGAGCACCTGGAAGCCCAGCGACTTCCACAGCGCGACGGCCGCGGTGTTCGTCTCGACCACGGAGTTGAATTGCATGCTCCGGTAGCCCGCAGCTCGCGCCCACTCGACCGCATGCGTGGCCAATGCTCGCCCGACCCCTCGGCCGGCCATTGCCGGATTGACCATGAACGAGCCGTTGGCAACGTGGGAGCCGCGACCCGCCTGATTCGGGATCACTTTCGCCGTCCCGAGGATCTGCGCTCCGTCGACCGCGACGAACGTCGCGCCGGGGCGTTGCTGCATCCACAATGCGCGCGCCGCATCTGACGTCAGCGGTTCGGGGAAGGCGTAGGTCTCTCCGGCCTCTGCGATGACCGAGAAGAACGGCCAGATCGCCGACCAGTCTTCATCGGTTGCTTCGCGGATGGTGATCCCGTTTGGCGCGGCCGCGGACGTCATCGGATATGCCTCGTTTCGGTGGTGGGTTTCCGAGACTTTCGGGCGACCATCCGCACCGACGGGGAGTCTGAGCGTTCGTGCACATCCACTTCAGCGGGACGCTCTCATCACCTCATACCGCCACACGAATCCGGCGCCAGAAGCAAGACCAACGACCCCGCCGAGCACAATGAGCACTCCGGCGCGACTCTGGATCGCCGCGAGGTCCGCGATACCGGAGTGTGTGGTGCTGTAGGGCAGGTCGTCTGCAACCTGGCCTGCCCAGAAGCTCTGGATGGCTCCGAGCGCGAGCAAGGCTCCGGCTGTGGCACCGAGAATGATTGCGACAGTCAGGAGTGCTCTCGTGTTCACCGTCGCACCTCGGTCTCGGCAGTCTCGCCCTAGAACTTCTTGAATACCAGAAACAATACGTCCTTGCGGGGAAATCCTCTGACGTAGATCATCGAGGTCGGTACGGTCGGCAGGACCGTCGAATCGACAGGAACGCGCTTGTTCGCAGGTGGCCGGGCAAGAGCGCTCATGATGACGTGCGTTGACCATCTCCATGCGTCAACCAAACGTCCCGGTGAGGGATCGGATTCCAGGCGCGCACGTCACTCACTGGGATCTAGACTCGGTCGCGTGGTCAACGAGGTCAGTGGTGCAGCGTACTCGCGCAGGGCTGCGGAGTACATCGAACACTTGGGGTCGATGGCGGCCGTGCACCCTGTGGATCGCCAACTGGTGCTCACCTGGGCAAGTCAGATCGACGGTGAGATCATCGACGCTGGATGTGGTCCAGGTCATTGGACGAGCTTCCTCGTCGAGCAGGGGCATGATGCCCGGGGCGTTGATCAGGTGCCGGAGTTCGTCACGCATGCGACGCGAACGCATCCCGGCGTGGATTTCACCCTTGGAAGCCTCGACGCGCTTGACGCCAGTACCAGATCAGTTGCAGGAGTCCTCTCGTGGTTCTCGCTGATTCACCATGAGCCCGAAACGGTGCGGGTTCCTCTGCGAGAGTTCAGCCGGGTACTCAACCCCGGAGGCACGCTGCTTGTTGGGTTCTTCGAGGGTTCCGCCGTTGAGAAATTCGCGCACGCGGTCACGCCGGCCTATCGGTGGTCGGTGGACGATTTTGGTGCTGAACTTAGCGCGGCCGGATTCGAGGTGGTCGAATCCCACATCCGGAGAATCGCAGGTCAGAGGCCCGTGGCGGCGATTGTCGCCCGCCTCCGAAAAACACAGTGAACGAAGTACAGTCTGGGCGAGTTCGCTGATCCTCGCGAGGAGACGGTCGATCTGTTCCACGGTGCCGAGCTCACGTATGCGAATCTCTCGGTCGGTCCACTCGTCCTTGCCTGCACTCCTACGCTTTGTCCATCCCTAGGGGTCGTGCCAGTAAGCAAACCTGCCGGACACAAGCCTCGCCCCGAACGGAAAGCGACACTTGAGATTGCAAAGCAACACTCGACGAAGAGCTGCCGAACTACATCCCCGGCGCCATGTCCGCGAAGCGCGAGAAGTGGCCGTGGAAGCCGACGGTGATGGTGCGGGTTGGGCCGTTGCGGTGCTTGGCGATGATGAGGTCGGCCTCGCCGGCTCGCGGGCTGTCCTTCTCGTAGGCGGACTCACGGTGCAGGAGCACCACCATGTCGGCGTCCTGCTCGATCGAGCCGGATTCACGGAGGTCAGAAAGGGCCGGCATCTTGTCGGCACGCTGCTCTGCACCACGGTTCAGCTGCGACAGGGCGATGACGGGGACCTGGAGCTCCTTCGCCATGAGCTTCAGTGCACGCGAGAACTCCGAGACCTCCTGCTGACGGCTCTCGACACGCTTGCCGGAGGTCAGGAGCTGCAGGTAGTCGATGACGACCATCTTGAGGCCGACCTTCTGCTTGAGTCGACGGCATTTCGCTCGGATCTCGACGAGCGTCATGTTGGGGCTGTCGTCGATGTAGAGCGGGGCGTCGTTGATGCGGCCACGGACCTGCGCGATCGTGGTCCAGTCGCGCGAGTCGACCGTTCCCTTGCGCATGCTCTGCAGCGGCACGGACGCCTCGGCACTCATGAGACGCATGGCGATCTCGCTGCGACCCATTTCGAGAGAGAAGAAGATCGACGGGTGGCCGTAATGGACCGATGCCGCACGGGCGAAGTCGAGTGCGAGCGTCGACTTTCCGATGGCGGGTCGGGCCGCGACGATGATGAGCTGGCCCGGGTGCAGGCCGTTCGTGAGCTCGTCGAGCTCCTTGAAGCCCGTTGGCACACCCGTCATGGAGCCATCGGTGTGCTTCGCCGCCTCGATCTCGTCGATGGCGGCACTCACGGCCTCGGTCAGGGGGACGTAGTCCTCGACCTCCTGGGTGCCGGACACGGCGTAGATCTCCGCCTGAGCCGTGTTGACGAGCTCCACAGCCTCGCCCTCGGCCGCGTACCCCATCTGGACGATGCGGGTGCCGGCCTCGACGAGACGACGCAGCAGAGCGCGTTCTGAGACGATCCTGGCGTAGTAGCCGGCGTTGGCCGCCGTGGGCACGAGGCTCGTGAGCGTGTGGAGGTAGTCGGCGCCGCCGGCACGGGACAGCTCGCCCGTCTTGACGAGCTCGTCAGTGACGGTGATGACGTCCGTGGGCTCACCGTGCGAGTACAGCGTCAGCAGGGCGTCGTAGATGACCTCGTGCTTGGGGATGTAGAAGTCGACGCCGCGGAGGATCTCGACGACGTCCGCAACGGCGTCCTTGCTGAGGAGCATGCCGCCGAGGGCGCTCTGTTCGGCCAGCAGATCGTGGGGCGGTGTGCGCTCCGAGCTCCGTGGTTCATCGTACGAACGTGAGTCCGTCCCACCCAGATGAGCGATCGACAACGCAACTTCCTCTCGCGACTGCACGGCACGGTGGGGGTCTCCCGGTGTGCGTGACTGATGGCTGCATGATTGCAGCACCCCCCGACACGGATGCCGGACTGACCGTTTCGGCCCGCCACGCGCGAGTCCGGCAACGGGTGCGCCGGGCCGCTCGAGAGGCCGATGACTCACCCTAAGAGCACGAATCCGATGTGACAACTCGGCCTGTGGATAACTATGTGCACAACTTGGGCGAAACTCCACAGATCGTGTGCACAACCTGTGGGAAACCCTGTGGAGAGAAAAGTAATTTGGCCTTGGAATCGCCGCCTGATCAGGCTTTCCGTAGTACACAGGCGATGTGTACAAATCAGTTCCCGAACAGGGGTGATCGATGTGGATATCCACCCTCACCTGTGCACAACTGTCCTTGACGCGGAGGGCGCAACGGGTGTAAACCTGCTCCATCACTCCCGTGTCGACGCCGACCCAGCTCCCCCGCAGGGCCGTGCAAACGCGCCAGGAAACGCTTGTGCCCGAACCTCGCGGTTCCCGGGACGCCCAGCAAAAGCGCCCGGGTGAAACACAGATGGCGGTGAGCCGAAGCCCACCGCCATCTGTTGTGTCCGGCCAGTCGCCTCGAGGGCGACCGACGTGGACGGAACTATTTCTTTGCAGCGACCACCTGAAGGGTGATCGTCGCGACGATCTCGTCACGGAGGCTGATCGTGGCCTCGTGCTCGCCGACGTACTTGATCGGCGTTGCGATCTCGATCTTGCGCTTGTCGACCTCACCGAGGCCGGCAGCTGCAACCGCGTCAGCGATGTCAGCGGGCTTGATCGAACCGAAGAGACGGCCTTCGCCACCGGTCTTGACCGTGAGCTTGACCTTCGTCGCCTGGAGGCGAGCCTTCAGGTCCTGTGCCTCTTCGATCGTGGCGTGCTCGCGCGCTGCGCGGGCTGCCTTGATCTGCTCGACCTGCTTCTCGCCGCCACGGGTCCACGCCGTAGCGAAGCCCTGCGGGACGAGGTAGTTGCGCGCGTAGCCGTTCTTGACGTCAACGACATCGCCAGCGGAGCCGAGGCCGGAGACCTCGTGCGTCAGAATCACTTTCGACATGTGCGTGCCTCCTAGCGGCCAGAGCCGGCGTATGGCAGCAGAGCCATCTCACGCGCGTTCTTCACTGCGCGTGCGATGAGTCGCTGCTCCTGGACGTTGACTCCGGTGATGCGACGAGCGCGGATCTTGCCTCGCTCGGAGATGAACTTGCGAAGGGTGGCGACATCCTTGTAATCGATGACACCAACCCGGATCGCCTTCGCGGGGGCGACGTTCTTGCCGCCCTTAGCACCGCGGGCGGGCTTGCGGCGGTCGCCGCTCGACTTTCCAGCCATGGTTGTTCCTTTGCGTATGAAGTGTGGTGATCAGGCGGGACGGTCCACGATGTCGTGGACCGGCCCACCCGATCGAATCCTGTTTAGAAGGGGGTCTCGTCGCCGTAGCTGCCCGGAGTGTTCCAGGCATCTGCGCCGCCGGCGGGGCCGGAGGAGGCGGGAGCGCTCTGAGCCCAGGGCTCGTCCTGCTGCACGGCGGGGGCTCCCCCACCGCGGCCTCCGAAGTTGCCTCCGCCGTTGCCGCCGCCCGAAGACGGTGCACGGCTGATGGTTGCGGTTGCGTACCGGAGCGAAGGGCCGATCTCGTCGACTTCGAGTTCCATCGAAGTACGCTTCTCGCCTTCCTTCGTCTCGTAGGAACGCTGCTTGAGACGCCCGGTCGCGATGACGCGGCTCCCCTTGGTGAGCGAACCGGCGACGTGCTCGGCGAATTCACGCCAGACGCTCGCACGCAGGAACAGCGCTTCGCCATCCTTCCATTCGTTCGCCGCACGATCGAAGTTGCGCGGCGTGGAAGCGATGGTGAAGTTGGCAACCGCCAGCCCGTTCTGCGTGAAACGCAGCTCGGGATCGCTGGTCAGGTTGCCCACCACGGTGATGACGGTCTCGCCAGCCATGAGCTCTAGGCTTCCGTGGACTCGGCTGCGGGAGCAGCGTCGGCGACGGGCGCCTCGGCAGCAGGTGCAGCTTCGGCAGCGGGCTTGGCCTCGGCGGCAGGCGCCTCAGCAGCAGCAGCGGGCTTGGCTTCGACCTTGGGAGCCTTCGAGGGGGCAGCAGCCTTGCGGGCGGCCTTCTCTTCGACACGCTTGGTCTCGACGGCAACCTGAGCGATGGCCTCTTCCGCACGCAGCACCTTGGTGCGCATGACGGCTTCGGACAGCTTCAGCTGACGGTCGAGCTCCTGCGTTGCAGCACTCGTGGCGGTGAAGTCGACGACGGCGTAGATGCCCTCGGTCTTCTTGTTGATCTCGTAGGCCAGACGACGACGGCCCCAGATGTCAACCTTGTCGATGGTTCCACCATCGTTGCGGATGACATTGAGGAACTTGTCGAGGCTCGGTGCAACCGTGCGCTCGTCAATTTCCGGGTCGAGGATAACCATAAGTTCGTACTGATGCGTCACTAACCCACCTCCTTCGGACTCGAACGGCCACAGACTTTCTGTGACAGGAGGGTGTAATAGCATCGTTGCGATCGGGCGTGGACAGATTGAACCCACCCGGGCAACCTTCACAGCGTACCGGACTGGGCGCTCATGCGCCACCAGGGCCCTGGTCGGAGGGCGATTGCGGCGATGAGCGGACCAATGGCGAGGAGACCCCGAACACCCGGGCGCTGAGGCTCACCGGCGGTCGGGCATCGAACTCGCCGCCTGAGCCGCGTTCAGGCGGACGGAGTCACGAGGCGACCGCGCTCAGTGCGCGAGGCTCGTCCACACCGTCTTCGTCTCCAGGTAGGACTCGAGGTTCGCGTGCCCCATGTCGCGGCCGTAGCCGGACATCTTGTACCCGCCGAACGGCGCCGCGGCATCGGTCGCTCCATACATATTGATGTAGACGGTGCCGGCCTGCAGGAGGTTCGCGAGGCGATTCGCCCGGCCGATGTCGCGGGTCCAGATGCCGGCCGCGAGCCCGTACGGGGAGTCGTTCGCACGGCGGGCGATGTCCTCGATGTCGTCGAACGGCTGGGCGACGACGACGGGACCGAAGATCTCCTCGCGCACCGCGTCCATCGAGTCGTTCACGTCGGTGAGCACGGTCGGGCGAATGTAGAACCCGCCGGGATCGACCGACCCCGGGAAGCCGGAGCCGCCCGTCGCCACGGTGGCGCCCTGTTCGAGCGCGCCGTCGATGTAGCCGAGCACCCGCTCGTGCTGCCTGGCGCTGATCACGGGGCCGATGACGGCGGAGCTGTCGAACCCGTGACCGATGCGCATGCCGGAGGCGATGTCGCTCAGCCGGCCCACGACATCGTCGAAGACCCGCGATTCGACGTACAGCCGAGAGCCCGCCGCACACGCCTGCCCTGCGTTGAAGAAGATGGCACTCGCGGCGCCGGCGGCGGCCTCGGCGACCGGGCTGTCCGCGAAGACGATGTTGGGGCTCTTGCCTCCGAGTTCGAGTGTGACGCGCTTCACCTGCGACGCGGCGCGAGCGGCGATGCGGGTGCCGACGGCCGTGGAACCGGTGAACGCGATCTTGTCGACGCCGGGGTGGTCGACGAGCGCTTCCCCGGCCTCCGCACCGTAGCCGGTGAGGATGTTGAGCACACCGGCCGGCAGTCCGGCCTCGAGCGCGAGCTGGCCGAGGCGGAGCACGGAGAGCGGCGTGTTCTCGGCGGGCTTCAGGATGATCGTGCAGCCGGCGGCGAGCGCCGGGGCGAGCTTCCACACGGCCATGAGGAGCGGGTAGTTCCACGGGACGATCTGCGCCACGACGCCGACGGGCTCACGCTCCGTGCGCACCATCGTGTCCGGCACCGAGACGGGGATCGTGTTGCCCTCGATCTTCGACGCCCACCCTGCGAAGTACTCGAAGTGCTTGATGGCGAGCGGCAGGTCGACGGCCGTCGCGGCGCCCTTGAGCTTGCCGCCGTCGAGGACCTCGAGCTCCACGAACTCCTCCGCGTGCTGCTCGAGGAGTCTCGCCAGGCGCTCGATGATCCGGCCGCGGTCGAGGCCGCTCATCCGTCGCCAGGGAGCCGACGGCGCGAACGCCCGACGAGCCGCCTGAACGGCTGCATCCGCATCGCTCGCGTCCGCCGCCGCCGCGAGGCCGATGACCCGGCCGGTTCCCGGGTCGACGACCTCGATCGTCCGCCCCGAGTTCGCCTCGACCATCCGGCCGTCGATGAGGAGACGGGGCGGCTGGGCGAGGAACGCCTTCGTCGCGGAGCTGATGTCCGGGTCGAGGGCGATGTCGGGGTTCGGGGTGCCGGTGGGTGCGCTGGTCGAGGTCATGGTGTCCTGGGGCTCCTGGTCCGTGCGGGGTCGAGTGGGCGATGCTGGTGGGTGCAGGCGCTCAGGCGTGGTGGAGCGCCGCGAACGCGTCGGCCGGCATGGTCGTCGTCGTGTCGCCGAGGAGCAGCGCGCGGTAGGTGGCGGTCGCAGCCTCCTCCAGGTTGAGCGCGCGGCGGTACGCCATCTGCACGTTCTCGCCGAGGGCGGAGCAGCCGTGGTTGCCCATGATGATGCAGTTGTGCTCGCGCGCCTGTTCCGCCGCGGAGTCCGCCAGCTCGTCGGATCCGTTCGGGTAGTACGGCGTCGTCCCGACGCTGCGCACGTAGTACGCGTGGTCGAGCGTGATGAGGCGGACCGAGTGGCCGAGCGCGTCGAGGAGCACGGCGTGCTGCGGGTGCACGTGCACGACCGCGTTGACGTCGGGCCGCTCCTGGTAGGCGCGCTGGTGCAGCTTCCACTCACTCGACGGCGAGGGTCCGGAGACGACCTCGCCGCCGAGGGTCATGACGGAGAAGTCGTCCGGGGTCAGCCGGTCGAGCCAGGTGCCGGAACCCGTGACGACGAAGGTGCCGTCGTCGAGGCGCGCGGACAGGTTGCCGCCGCTCGCGAGGGCCAGGCCGTGGTGGACGGCGCTGCGGCCGACGTCGCTCAGTTCGGCGATGCGGGTTGCGAGGGTGGTCTGCTCGGTCACGATGTCTCCTGATGGTGAGTGGGATCGGATGCGGGATGTGATGGTCGGGTACGGCTGCCGGGTGGGACCGGCTGCGGGGTACGCCGGGCTACGGGCCGACAAAGGCGCCGGTCCGCAGGACTCAGCCGGCGGCTTGCGGGTTGCGGACGTCCACGCCGACGGCGACCGGCATCGCGGGACCCGCATCCGCCTTCGGGGTGCGCAGCGCGAAGGTCAGGACGAAGCCGACGATGTACATCGCCGCGATCACCCAGATGGTTCCCTCGATGCCGATGGGCGTCACGAGCCCGGCGATGACCGGACCGATGAACTGGCTGAGACCGGCGCCGAGGTTGAGGATCGCGACCGCCGCCGCCTTGTTCATGGGGGCGAGGAGCGGGACGATCGCCGAGAGCGGCACGAACATGCCGAGCGCGAGGCCGTAGAGGATCGCGATCGTGATCGTGACGCCGAAGTTCGGGCCGATGAGCGTTGGCACGTAATAGAGGGCGAGCACGGTCACGAAGCAGCCGATGCCGCCGGCCCACGCCACGACGTTGACGCGGCCGATCCAGTCGGACAGGTAGCCGGAGATGAGGTTCGCGGCAACGTTGGCTGCGAGCATCGTGCCCCAGATGACCTGCCATTCCGCCAGGCCGAAACCGATGTCGCGGACCATGTACGTGGTGAGGAAGACGACGAACGCGTAGAAGGAGAGCGTGTTGATGAGGCGCACGACGCCGCCGATGCCGACCTTCGGGTTCGTGCCGACGATCGTGATGCTGCTGACGACGCCCTTGATGCTGTTGCTGAGCGTGACGGGCTTCGTGACGGGGTTCTTGAGGAGGACGAGGACCATGATGCCGCCGACCGCGACGAACGCGAGCGCCAGCCAGAGGGTCGCGAGCTCACCGATGACGGGGATCACGGCTCCTGCGAA
Source organism: Plantibacter lichenum (assembly GCF_050587525.1). Taxonomy (NCBI): domain Bacteria; kingdom Bacillati; phylum Actinomycetota; class Actinomycetes; order Micrococcales; family Microbacteriaceae; genus Plantibacter; species Plantibacter lichenum. The sequence continues at coordinate 41,301 of NZ_JBOBFT010000017.1, forward strand.
GTACGAGCTGATGACGCCGAGGCCGAGGGTGGAGAAGAACCAGTACCAGCCGACCGCGCGACCCATGACGTTCTCGGGCGTGCCCATCGTGATCCAGACGAGGAAGCCGTAGGCGAACATCGGGTAGCCGAGGCCGCGGATGCCGAAGGCGATGAGCATGACCGTGAAGTCCTGCTGCATGACGCCGAACACGAGGAACACGATCTCGAAGACGACCCAGATGGCGAAGCCGAGCATCATGACCCGCTTGGGGCCCCAGGCCTCTGCGAGCGCGCCGCTCAACCAGGCCGCGGCCGCGACGACGATGCCGTAGGTGGCCCAGAGGGTGGCGACGTTGCCCTCGTTGAAGCCGAGGGAGTCGAGGTACGGGGAGAGGAAGCCGGCCTCGATGCCGTCGCCGACCATGAAGATCGTGAGGGCGACGAAGCCCCAGGCGATGGGACGGGCGATTCCCTGGGTGCGCAGGAGGCGGGCGAACCGGCCTTCCGTCGTCGGAGTGGTGCTGACCATAACGAGACTCCTCATTGAGCGGGGCAGTGGGGGGATTGGTAGTGCTGCTGGTACTGGGGGTGCTGCGGGGTGCGGGGCCGGTCGACTCGGGGTAAAGTGAACAATTGTTCATCAGGATGAACTTATGAACTACAGAGTGGATCACGAGACGGACGATGTCAAGCCGCATCGTGACGAACATCGACTCCCGACCACGATCGACGACCGCGCCATGGAAGGATTGCCGCATGCTACTGGGACGCGTCGCGCGCATGTACTACGAACACGGGCTCACCCACCAGGAGATCGCGAACGCGCTCGGGCTCTCCCGCATCCGCGTGACGCGCCTCCTCGCCGAAGCACGCGACAAGGGTCTCGTCGAGATCATCGTGCACGTCGAGGAATCGCTCTTCGCCGACGAGGAACGCGACCTCTCCGCCCGCTACGGCCTCCTCCAGGCCTGGGTGGCGCCGAGCGTGCCTGACAGCGCGAAAGCCGATCGCGCGTTCGCGACCGTCGGGGCCGACGCACTCGGATCCGTCATCGAGAAGGACGCCGTCGTCGCCCTCGGACTCTCGACGGCCGTCGCCCTCGTCGTCCGCGAAGTGCCGCAGCGGCAGCTCGGCGCGCGCTTCGTCCCGCTCGCCGGCGGCGCCAGCGGCCTCGTGAACGGCGCAAACCCGCACGAGATCGCCCTCTCCCTCGGCACCAAGACCGGCGGACAGGCGTTCTACCTGCCAGCACCGCTCCTCGCCGTCTCGGCCGAAGCCGCACGCACCGCGACGGCCGACCCCGGCGTCGCGGACGTGCTCGGGCTCGCCGCGAAGGCCGACCTCCTCGTCGCCGGACTCGGCGGCTCGGAGGCCGGACAGGGCCTCCTCCTCGGCTCGCTCGACGAACGCCAGCACGCCGAACTCCGCGCCCTCGGAGCCGTCGGCGACCTCGCCGGCCGCTTCTTCGACGCCGAGGGGCGCGCCGTGACGGGCGAACTCGACGAACGCGTCGTCGGGCTCACCCTCACGCAGATGCAGCAGATCCCGCACCGCCTCGTCATCGCCCGCGGCGCCTCGAAGGTCGACGCACTGCGCGTCGCCCTCGAGAACGGCCTCGTGAACATGCTCGTGACGGACGCCGCGACGGCCGCGACGCTGCTCGCCTGACGAACGGCCTGGTCTCAGCCGGACTCGACTCGACGCACCTTCACCTCTGGCTCGTCCCGCCTCAGCTCACGGCCGCAGCGAGCGCACCCGCGTTCGCGACGCCCGGAACCCGCTCACCCTTCGCCCACAGGCGCATCGACGACGCAGCGATCCGCGAGTGCTCGGCGATCACATCGTTCGACGCACCCGCGATGTGCGGGGTCATCGTCACGTTGTCGAAGGAGAACAGCTCGGAATCGGCCGGCAGCGGCTCCTGGTAGAAGACGTCGAATCCGGCACCGGCGATGCGATGATCCCGCAGGACGTTCATGAGCGCCGTCTCGTCGATGATCGCCGCGCGCCCGGCATTGATGAGGAACGCGTGCGGCTTCAGGAGCGCCAGTTCCCGGGCACCGAGGAGCCCCTCCGTCTCCGGCATGAGCGGCACGTGGACGGTCACGATGTCGGAGGTCGAGAGGACCTCGTCGAGCGGGGCGACCGTCGCGTCCGCACCGAACGCGTCGGCGGGGAGGAAGGGGTCGTAGACCTTGACGGTCATGCCGAAGCCGAGCGCGCGGCGCAGCATCCGCTTCCCCACAGCGCCGCCGCCGAGGATGCCGAGCGTGCGACCGCCGAGACCGATGCTGCGGAATCGCTCATACGGCTCGAACACGTCATCGCTCGTCCAGTTGCCCTCGCGCAGCCAGCGCTCCGACGCGCTCACCTGGCGGACGGTCGCGAGGAGGAGGGCGAAGCTGAGGTCCGCCGTCACCTCGGCGTTGCGGCCAGGCGTCGTGAGCACGGGGATGCCCCGGGCGCTGCACGCGTCGAGGTCGACGTTGACGGGCTTCGCGCGGCAGGAGACGACCGCCTGGAGGTTCGGGGCGAGGGCGAGGGTCGCCTCGTCCACGACGTCGAGCTCGGCGACCACGATCTCCGCTTCGGCGAGCGCCGCGGCGAGGTCGGGGCGCTCCGCGAGCGAAGCGCCGGCCGACGACGGCTCCACGAGCGTTACCTCGAACTCGTCGGCGAGCGCCTCGGCGACGCTCTCGTCGAATGGCGCGGTCACGAGCACTCTCGTGCGGTGCTGGTCGGTCATGGCTTCCTCCTGATGGGTCGCTGGTCTGGGGTGGGGCTGAGGGATCGCGGGGTGGGGATCATCGCTCGTGGGACGTTTCACGGACGGTCGATCATCGCGATGCGGTCGCGTGCGCGGGTGCGGGTGCCTGCTGTGCGGTTGCGGGCGCAGTCGCGGGGGCACTCCCAGCACGCGGCTCGAGGCCATCCGCGACGTCGTCCCGGTTCCCCGTCGGCTGCGGAGCCCCAGAACCGACGGGCGTCTGACCGGAGTGCGTCCGCAGGCGTCGGAGTGCGGACCAGTGCGGCTTCATCGCATCCCGCGTGGCGAGGAAGGCGGCGTACGCCTCCCGGTACAGCTCGTGCCGCACGGAGTCTGGGGAGAAGGTGCTCGACCGAGGTGCGAGCTGCGCCACGGCCGCGGCGAGATCCGGCGCCAGCCCCACAGCGGCGAGCGCGAGCGTCGCGACGCCCCTCGCTCCCACTTCCGGCTCCTCCTGCCGCACGATCTCGCGACCGGAGACATCGGCCAGGATCGAGCACAACAGGTTGGAGTCGGAGCCGCCGCCGCAGATGAGCAGCGTGCCGTGCAGTCCGAGCGCGTCGAGGCACTCCGTGAGCGAGTAGGCGAGGCCCTCGTAGACGCTCCGCAGGAGTTCCGCGGACGTCGTCGTGATGCTCATGCCCAACCACGAAGCGGATGCGACGGCGTCGAAGAACGGCGCACGCTCCCCGCTCGGTGACCCGTAGGGCAGGTAGACGATGCCGCCGCTGCCGGGCGGCACGGTCGCCGCCTGCCGCTCGACGTCCGACCAGTGCTGGTCGGTGAGGCCCAGGCACTCGCGCACCCAGTCGAGATTCGGTGTGCCCGTCATCGGCGCGAGGGATTCGAGGACCTGGGAGCCGCGGCCCGTCGCGAGGACGATGCTCTCCTCACGACGCACACCGGCGCGGGTCGGATGGTTGAGACCGACGAACCCGGTCGTACCGAGGATCGCGTAGCCCTGGGCGTCGCCGATCGCGCCGAGGCCGACGCCGGCAGCCGCGGTGTCGACGAGGCCGACGATGACGGGGATGCCGTGTTCGAGGCCGAGGTGGTCGGCGACGTGCGGGTCGATGACACCGGCGATGCTCTGCGGGTCCCGGACCTCGGGGAGCAGCGCGCGCACGTCCTCCTGACCGAGTGCCGCGAGGAGGTCGTCCGAGTACGCACCCGTCGCCGTGTCGAGGTAGGTGCGCGATGCCTCGCTCGGGTCGGTCGCCATCGCTCCGGTGAGCCTGTACCGCAGCCAGTCCTTGCAGTTGAGGTGGTGGGCGACGCGATCGCGGAGCGTCGGATCGGCCGCGGTGAGCTCATCGACGAGGAGCGGGAGGGCACCGGCGAAGAGGGGCGAACCGGTGGCCCGCTGCACCGCCGCCGCGCGGTCGTCGTGGAGCCAGCCCTCGAGACGGTCGTTCGCGCGGCCGTCGAGCCACAGCGCCGCCCGACCGACCGGCCTGCCGCGATCGTCGACGAACCAGGCGCCGTCGCCCTGACCGGTGATCCCGATCGCGACGATTTCAGCGCCGCCACCGTCCTCGAGGTCGCGGAGCTGGTCGACGACGGCCGTGATGGTCGAGGTCGCCGCGTCCCAGATGTGGTCCATGTCGGCTTCCGCTCGGCCGTCGTCGCCTCGATCGAGGTGGACGGTCGACCGCGCGACGCCCTCGATGCGGCCGTCGAGCGTGAAGGCGACGGTCTTGACCGACGTCGTTCCGGCGTCGATTCCCAGAATGATGCGGGTGCGTCTCTGCACTGTGATCTCCGAACATTGGTGCGCGAGGTTGATCAGATGTTCAGTATAGCCGCTCCCCATCGAGAAGCAACCGGGCGAGGTACCCTGATCGCACACCGCGCGGAGCCAGGCCGCGACAGCGGAACGAGAGGAACGCCGTGTCCCAGCAGGACCTCTCCGCCGACTCGGCCCGTCCACCTGGTTCATCCGGCTCCGGCGCCGTGCCCGGCGCCCCTGCCCTGCCGAGCACACCCGGCGCTCCCACCCCACCCGGCCGCAGACCGGGCGACTGGCCCCGCCCCGGATCACGGGACCGCGCGCTGCGAGCGGATCGTACGCGCCGCCGAGCGACCGCCGACCGCCTCGTCGGCCTCGACATCGCCCGCTTCCTCGCCCTCGTCGGGATGATGGGCACCCACGTCTGGTCGACCGACCTCGACACGGGCGAGGACACGATCGTCACCGCGCTCCTGTCGGGCAAGGCCGCCGCGCTCTTCGCCGTGCTCGCCGGCGTCGGCATCGTCCTCACCACACGGCGCGCGCTCGCGGATGGCAACGCTGCGGCCGCACGACTGGCGGTCTTCGGTCGCGGACTCGCCCTGATCCTCCTCGGCCTCTGCCTCGGGCTCATCCCCGGCGGCGTGTACGTCATCATCGTCTACTACGGCGTCACGTTCTGGTTCGCGATCCCGATGCTGCGCTGGCGCATCCGCCCGCTCCTCATCACCGCTGCCGTGTGGGCCGTCGTGTGGCCGTTCGTCTCGCACCTGTGGCGCAGCGGCATCGGGAACGATGTGCCTTCGCCGGAGATCGGCAGCGCCTCCTGGTTCGACCTCGCCGACCCGGCCGCGTTCGGCCGCGGCATCCTCCTCACCGGCGTGTACCCGGCGCTCACCTGGATCGTCTACGTGCTCGTGGGGATGGCGATCGGGCGCGGGATGCTCGCGGCGCGCGCAGCCGGGACGCTCCGGCGGTTCTCCCTCGTGCTCGCCGGCATCGGTGCGGTGACCGCCATCCTCGCGGACCGGCTCAGCGCACTCCTCCTCGGGCCGCTCGGCGGCGTGCAGGCGATCGCCGACGGGCTCGGCCTCGGCACGACCCGTGCGATCGAGGCGCAACTGGCCGACGGCATGTACGGCACGAGTCCCACGGACTCCGTGTGGTGGCTGGCGGGACGATCGCCGCACAGCGGGACAACGCTCGACCTCGCGTTCACGGCGGGCATCGCGGCGGCCGTCATCGGGCTCTGCCTCGCGCTCGGCCTCGTGCTGAGCGCGCGCTGGCGGACAGCGCTCATGCCGCTGACGGGTGCCGGAGCCGCGCCGCTTACCGTCTATGCGTCGCACGTGCTCCTCGTCGCGATCGGCGACGGCATCGCCTGGTTCGTGAGGGACGACGCCGGGTGGCTCATCTCGAGTCCCCAGCTGTGGGCTGCGCACGTGGTCGTTGCGCTCCTGATCGGCTGGCTCATCGCGGCCACGCATCGCCGCGGTCCCCTCGAGACCTTCGTCCACGCTGCGGGCCTCGCCCTCGCCTCCGCCGCCCCTCCCGCCCCTCCCGCCCCTCCTTCTGCCGAGGGGTCCCAAAGTGCGGGTCCGGCGCGCTCACACCCGCAACTTGGGACCCCTCGGCAGAAGTAGGCCGGAGGCCGGAGGCGGGAGGCCGGAGGCGGGAGGCCGGAGGCGGGAGGCCGGAGGCGGGAGGCCGGAGGCCGGGGTTAGAGGGAGGCGGCGCGGGAGCGGAGGTGGAACTGCTCACGCGCGTTGGCGGTGAGCGATGCCGCCCGGGTGAAGTCGGCGCGCGCCTCATCGAGACGGCCGAGCCTGACGAGGAGCTCCGCCCGGACGCTCGGCAACAGGTGCGAACCGGCCAACTGGCCGCCCGCGACGAGCGAATCGATGATGCGGAGCGCCGATGCCGGGCCCGTCGCCATCGAGACGGCTGCCGCCCGGTTCAGTTCCACGACAGGCGACGGCGCCAACCGGCCCAGTGCTTCGTAGAGGACGACGATGCGCTCCCAGTCCGTCTCCGCAGCGGTGCGCGCGGTCGCGTGGCATTCGGCGAGCGCCGCCTGCAGCCCGTACGCGCCGCGTCCACGCCCCAGCGCATCGGCACGGGCCAGTGCGGCGGACCCGCGGACGATCTGCGCGCGGTCCCACCGCGTCCGATCCTGGTCGAGGAGGAGGATCGGTTCGCCGTCACGCGTGGTTCTGGCGCCGAATCGCGACGACTGGAACTCCATGAGCGCTACGAGCGCGTGCGCCTCCGGCTCCTTCGGGACCAGCCCGACGAGCAGACGGGAGAGCCGCAACGCCTCGCGGCACAGCTCCGGCCGCATCCAGTCGTCGCCGGAGGTCGCCGCATAGCCCTCGTTGAACACCAGGTACAGCACTCCGAGGACCGATGCGAGCCGCTCCGGATACGCCGACCGGTCCGGCACCTCGAACGGCACCTTCGCGGCGGCCAGCGTCTTCTTCGCGCGGACGATGCGCTGCTGCATGGTCGCCGTCGGCACGAGGAACGCCCGCGCGGCCTCCTCGCTCGTCAGACCGCCGACCACACGCAGCGTCAACGCGACCTGCGCCTCACGCGAGAGGACGGGGTGACAGGAGATGAAGACGAGCCGGAGCACGTCGTCATCGATGTGATCGGGATCCCACGGCAGCGCGTCCGGATCCGTCTCCTCCCGCAGCTCGTGCGCCATCGCCGCGTACCGGTCGTCGAGCCGTTCACGCCTGCGCCAGCCGTCGATCGCCTTGCGCTTGGCCACGGCCGTCAACCAGGCGCCCGGGTTCTGCGGCGTCCCGGACTCCGGCCACTGCACGAGCGCGTCCGCGAGCGCCTCCTGCGCCAGGTCCTCGGCGAGACCGAAGTCGCCGACCATACGGGTGAGCGTCGCGACGATCTTCGCCGATTCGATGCGCCACACCGCTTCCACGGCACGGCGCGCCCGAGCCGAGCGGTCCGCTTCATTCGCGGTCCCGCCCGGCTCCGGCATCGTCGTCATCGGGTGCTTGTCGTTCGGATGCTGCGCGTCAGTTCGTGGAAGCGGCGTCGTTCGACTCGCGCCACTCGGCCTCGCGCTGGATGTACTCGTTGTCCTGGTCGAACTCGTCGAGCGTCTGGACGCGACGCACTTCGAGCTTGACACCGGGGCCGAGAGGGCAGCGGCTCGCCCATTCCGCGGCTTCTTCCTTCGTGGCGGTCTCGATGATCCAGAACCCGTTGAAGAGTTCCTTCGCTTCGGCGTACGGGCCGTCGGAGATGACGGGCGGCGTGGAGTCGAAGTCGACGACGAAGCCCTCCTCGACCGGGGCGAGACCCTCGGCGGAGAGGAGCACGCCCGCCTCGATGAGGGATTCGTTGTACTTCCCCATGGCCTCGATGATCTCCTCGAAGGGGATCTCGGCGCCAGCCGCGTCGGCTTCGGGGGTGGATCGCATGATGAGCATGTACTTCATGAGGGCTACCTTCTTCTGTCGTGTCGCTTCGGCGGCTCCTCTGTCCGGAACCACCTCATATCCATACGTCGAACACCACTCTCCCAAATCGACACCTCCGCCGAAATCCCCAGCTTTTTTCTGCCGAGGGGTCCCAAAGTGCGGGTGTCGGGCCGTCGCACCCGCACTTTGGGGCCCCTCGGCAGAAGAGTGACGGGAAGGAGAGCGAGCTATTTGGCTTCGGCGTAGGTGCGGACCACGGCAGTCGTGACCGGGAAGTCGACGGGCGCGGCACCGAAGATGAGCCGGCCGGCCTCTGCGGCGGACGCACGGACGATCGCGACGACGTCCTCCGCCTGCGCCTCTGGGCAGTGGACGACGATCTCGTCGTGCAGGAAGAAGACGAGGTGCGCGGAGTCGGTCACGAAGGCGTCGCCCGCGAGCGCCTGCAGACGCGTGCGGAGACCGGCCATCCAGCACAGCGCCCACTCCGCCGCCGTCCCCTGCACCACGAAGTTGCGCGTGAACCGACCCCAGCTCCGCGCCTCCGTACGGGCACGGCGCGTGATCCCCTCGGTCGCCGACTCGGTCGACGCCGCCGACTGCAGCTCGTGCCACTCGCGGCCGGGGATCGGCGATGTCCGCCCAAGCCTGGTGTGGACCCGCTCGCCGCGTTCCCCGGCACGAGCTGCATCCTCGACGAACTGGATCGCGTGCGGGAACGCCTTCGTGAGCCGCGGCAGGAGCCGCCCGCTCTCCCCCGTCGTCGCGCCGTACATCGCCCCGAGCATCGCGATCTTCGCGTGCGGACGGGTGTCGACCGCTCCGACATCGACCATGCCCTGGTACAGATCCACGCCGCGGCCGGCGTCCGCCATCGCGACGTCGCCGGACATCGCCGTGAGGATGCGCGGTTCCAGCTGCGCGGCATCGGCCACGACGAACAACCAGCCGGGATCCGCGATGACGGCGCGCCGGATCTGATGCGGCAACTGCAGCGCTCCCCCGCCGTCCGATGCCCACCGACCGGTGACGACCCCGCCGGGCACGTAGACGGGACGGAACCGACCGTCCTTCACCCACGTCTCGACCCAGTTCCAGCCGTTCGCCGTCATGAGGCGCGAGAGCTTCCTGTAGCGGAGGAGCGGCTCGATGACGGGGTGCTCGATCTCCTGCAGCTCCCACGACCTCGTCGAGGTGACGTTGAGACCGGCGCGTTGCAGGGCCTTGAGGAGTTCGCCGGGCGACTCCGGATACAGCTCGTCGACGCCGAGAGCAGCGCACACCTCGTCGAGGACGGCCGTGAGCAGGGCGGGCCGCATCCCGGGGGCGGGCTTCGGGCCGAGGACCTCTTCGAGGAGCCGATCGTGGGCGATGGCGTCCCACGGGAGCCCCGCGAACGTCATCTCTGCGGCGATGAGGGCTCCCGCGGACTCCGCGGCGAGGAGGAGCGCGAGGTGGGACCGGCCCTGCGCACTCGCCCCGGCCACCGCATCCCGTTGGAGCGCGAACTCCGCGATCGTGTCCCGCTCCCCCTCGGGCGCGTCGAGGTCGAACAGCGCCCCGGCCGACTCCGCCCGCTGAGCGATCCGTGGATCGATCGCCACGTCCCACGGACCCGGCGGCGCTGCGGCGAGCGCCGAACCGGCCGTGAAGACGGATGCGCGGAGGATCAGGTGGCAGAGGCGCAGGTCGACGCAGCGAGAGACGCGCACGCCGGCTGCGAGGAGACGCGGGTACCAGGCGGCCGTGTCGTCCCAGACCCAGCGCGGGGCGTTGGCTTCGAGACGGCGGACGGCGGCGGGGAAGTCGGCGGCGGTGAGGGTGAGGTCGATCGGGGTCGGGGTCGGGCGCCCTTCGACAAGCTCAGGGACCGGAGCGGAGGGCTCAAGGACCAGGGCGGAGGGCTCAGCGAACGGAGTCGGGTTCGGGGCGGACGGACGGCCCGCGCCCTCGTCGTCTCCGACGTCCACGATGCGGATCCGTCCACCCGGCAGTTGATGGACGGCGAGATGCATCCAACCAGTCTGCACCCCACCGCCGACGCCGGTCTCCGCACCGAGCCCCACCCGGTCCCCGAGCCTGTCGAAGGGCCCCGACGTCCCGGACACGGAACGCCGGCAGGGACATCACAGAGGGCAGAACAGCGACGAAGTCCCCCTACGACCCCACCGTCAACCGGCGGAGGTCCTCACGACGGGTCGCCTGCGCATCGGGATCGGGTACGGGGAGCGATGCCAGGAGGCGCTGCGTGTAGACGTCCTTCGGGCTGCCGAGCACGTCGGCGCCGGACCCCTCCTCGACGATGTCGCCCCGGTACAGGACGATGATGCGGTCGGCGAGGATGTCGACGACGGCGAGGTCGTGGCTGATGAAGAGCGACGCGAACCCGAACTCCCGTTGCAGTTCCGCGAACAGTTCGAGGACACGCGCCTGCACCGAGACGTCGAGCGCCGAGGTGGGCTCGTCGGCGATGAGCAGGGCGGGTTCGAGCGCGAGCGCCCGGGCGAGCGATGCGCGCTGCCGCTGCCCGCCGGAGAGCTCGTGCGGGTAGCGGTCCCCGTACGCCTTCGGCAGTTGGACGGCTTCGAGGAGTTCATCGACCCGCCGGCGAGCGGCCCGGGAGTCTCCGAACCGGCCGTGCACGACGAGCGGTTCCGCGACGCACTCCGCGATCGTCAGCAGTGGGTTGAAGCTCGTCGCCGGGTCCTGGAACACGAAGCCGATCTCGCGTCGTTTCGGTGCGAACTCCCGCTCCTTGACACCGTTCATCTCGACGCCGAGCACGGACAGCGAGCCGCCCGTCACTTTCGTGAGGCCCGCGATGGCGCGCCCGATGGTCGTCTTGCCGGATCCGGATTCGCCGACGAGCCCGAGGACTTCGCCGGAGTGGATCGTGAAGTCGACGCTCTTGACCGCGCGGAAGCCGGAACGGCCGAAGCGGCCCGGATACTCGATCTCGAGTCCGCGCGCGGTCACGACGGGTGCGGCCTTCGCCAGTTCCGCGACGCGCCCCACCTCGGAGACGACGGCGCTCTTGCCCCGGCCGACGTGCGGCACGGCGGCCAGCAGCCGCTTCGTGTAGTCCGCCTTCGGCGTCGCGAACAGTTCGCGCACGGGCGCCTCTTCGACGATGTCGCCCTGGTACATGACGACGACTCGGTCGGCGAGGTCCGCGACGACGCCCATGTTGTGGGTGATGAGGACGATCGCCGTCCCAAACTCGTCGCGACACCGGCGCAGGAGGTCGAGGATCTCGGCCTGCACGGTCACGTCGAGCGCGGTCGTCGGTTCGTCGGCCACGATCAGGCCGGGGTCGAGCACGAGGGCCATGGCGATGACGATGCGCTGCTTCTGCCCGCCGGAGAACTGGTGCGGGTAGTGGTCGACCCGTTCCTCCGGGTCCGGGATGCCCACCCGACGCATGATGTCGATGGCCTTCGCCCGCGCCTCGGCCTTCGTGTACGAACCGTGCGCGCGCAGGCCCTCGGCGATCTGCCAACCCACCTTGTAGACGGGGTTGAGGGCCGTCGACGGCTCCTGGAAGACCATCGCCGCGTCGCCTCCGCGGATCTGCCGCAGCTGTTCGGGGTTCGCCGAGATGACGTCCTGTTCCGATGCGCCGTCGCGGCTCCGCAGGATCACGGCGCCGCTCGCCACGGCGGTCTCCGGGAGGAGGCCGAGGATCGTCTTCGCGGTCACGGTCTTGCCCGAGCCGGATTCGCCGACGATCGCGACGATCTCGCGCGCCGCGACGGAGAAGGAGATGTCGTTGATCGCCTTCACGGCGCCGGCGTCGGTGGAGAAGGAGACGCCGAGGTCGGTGATCGTGACGATGTCGGTGGTGCGGTCGCTCATGATCGTTCGTCCTCTCGTCGGGTCTCTGCATCGCTCGCTGCCGCGTCGTCGCTGATCAGCCCGAGCGCCTCCGCGTCCTCGAACCCGGCACCGCCTGGCGTGTCCGGGGTCCCGCCGAGGGTCGAGATGCTCGAGGTCGCGGCGACGACGCCGGATGAGGCGCCGACGCGACGACGACCGCGCAGACGCGGGTCGGACAGGTCGTTGAGGCCTTCGCCGACGAGCGTGATGCCGAGGACGACGAGCACGATCGCGACACCGGGGAACACGGCGGTCCACCAGATTCCGCTCGTCACGTCGGAGACGGAGCGGTTGAGGTCGTAGCCCCACTCGGCGGCGGCGGTCGGTTCGATGCCGAAGCCGAGGAAGCCGAGGCCGGCGAGCGTGAGGACCGCTTCGGACGCGTTGAGCGTGATGATGAGCGGCAACGTCCTCGTCGCATTCCGGAGGATGTGCCGGAACATGATGCGGGAGTTCGACGCGCCGATGACCTTCGCGGACTCGACGAACGCATCGCCCTTGATGCGGACGACCTCGGAGCGGATGACCCGGAAGTACTGCGGGATGAACACGACCGTGATCGAGATCGCCGCCGCGAGGATGCCGCCCCACAGGCTGGACTGCCCGCGGCTGATCACGATCGACATGACGATCGCGAGCAGGAGCGACGGGAACGCGTACACGGCGTCGCACACGACGACGAGGATGCGGTCGAGCCAGCCGCCGAAGTAACCGGAGACGAGGCCGAGGAGCACCCCGATGAACAGGGAGAGGATGAGCGCGCACACGATGACGAGGAACGCGGTCTGAGCACCCCAGAGCACGCGGGACAGCACATCGTATCCACCGACCGTCGTCCCGAGGAGGTTGACGGGGCCGGGCGGCTGTTGGGTGCCGAAGGTGCCGTCCGGGCCGCGCAGCTGGTTGAATTTGAAGGGCGCGATGAAGGGCGCGAAGAGCGCGATGAGGATGAAGACGCCCGTGACGACGAGGCCGACGACGAGCATCCCGCGCTGCAGACCGACCGATTGGCGGAACTGCTTCACGACGGGCAGACGGTCCCGCAGCGGCCGTTTTGCCGATGCGGAATCCACTGCGGAATCGGGCGTGACGACTGGTGAGGTGGTCATGTCAGTACCGCACTCTCGGGTCGATGATCGCCGCGATGATGTCGACGATGAAGTTGGTGAGGGCGACGATCACCGCCAGCAGGGCGACGATCCCCTGGACCGCCACGAAGTCGCGGGCCTTCAGGTACTCGCTCAGCATGAAGCCGAGGCCCTTCCACTCGAACGTCGTCTCCGTGAGGACCGCGCCGCCGAGGAGGAGCGCGATCTGGAGGCCGATGACGGTGATGATCGGGATGAGCGCCGGCCGGTAGGCGTGCTTCGCCACGAGGCGGTACTCGCTCACGCCGCGTGAGCGGGCCGCGTCGACGTAGCCGGAGCCGAGCGTGCCGATGACGTTCGTCCGGACGAGCCGCAGGAAGACGCCGGCGGTCAGGAGGCCGAGCGCGAGCGCCGGGAGGACCGCGTGGGAGAGGACGTCGCCGATCGCATCGCCATCGCCCAATCGAATCGCGTCGATGAGGTAGATGCCCGTCGGATTCTCGACGGTCTGCAGATTGAGGTCGGTCCCCGTGGACGCGCGACCGGCGACCGGCAGGACGCCCAGCCACACCGAGAAGATGAGCTTGAGCAACAGACCGGCGAAGAAGACGGGCGTCGCGTAGGCGAGGATCGCGAAGACCCGCAGGCTCGCATCCTGCCACTTGTCACGGCGGTAGGCGGCGATCATGCCGAGCGGGATGCCGACGATGAACGCGACGATGAGCGCGTAGAACGCGAGCTCGAGGGTTGCCGCGCCGTAGGTCAGGAGGATCTCGGTCACCGGACGGTTGTCGGAGATCGTGGTTCCGAAGTTGCCCGTGAAGATCTGACCGACGTACTCGAAGTACTGGACGATGATCGGCCGGTCGTACCCGGCGGCACTGATGCGTTCCGCCAGCTGTTCCGGTGGGAGTCGGCCGCCGAGGGCCGCCGTGATCGGATCACCCGTGAGGCGCATGAGCACGAAGACGAGCGTCACGAGGATGAAGATCGTGGGGATGATCAGCAGGAAACGAATCAGCAGGTAGCGCCAGAGACCACCTCCAGACGACCGTTTCCGAGCGGTTTTCGGTGGTGGTGACGCGACAGCAGTCGTCATACGGTGAATCCTCCTCGATGCACGAGACCCATGATGTCAGACAGTTCGGCCGGGGTGGTCATTGCTGCCCACCCCGGCCGGACGTGTCAGTCAGCTTAGCTGACCATCAGATATCTTTCGCGCTACTTGCTGATCGGCGCGTACCGGAACTTGAACGAAGCGTCGAGCGTGGTGCCCTTGACGTCCTTGCCCACGACCGCGACCTGAGAACCCTGCAGCAGCGGGATCGTCGACAGGTCGGCTGCGACCTTGTCCTGGATCTCCTCGATGAGCTTGGTGCGCTGCGTGGTGTCCACCGTCGAGACCTGCTCACGGATGAGCGAGTTGACCTCTTCGTTGTTGTAGTGGTTCTTGAGGAATCCACCTTCGAGGAAGAACGGCGTCAGGTAGTTGTCCGCGTCGGAGTAGTCCGGGTACCAACCGAGCTGGTACGCGGGGTACACATCGGCCGTGCGGTCCTTGGAGTACTGCACCCACTCCGTCTGCTGCAGGTTGACCTCGAACAGGCCGCCCTGCTCCAGCTGGTCCTTGACGGCGGCGTACTCGTCGCCGGAGCCCGAACCGTAGTGGTCACCGTTGTACTGCAGGTTGAGCTTGACCGGGGTGGTCACGCCGGCGGCCTCGAGGGTCTGCTTCGCCTTGTCGGCGTCTGGACCGCCCTTGCCGTCGCCGTAGAGGCCCTTGAGGGATTCCGTCGCGCCGGTCAGGCCAGCGGGGACGTAGGAGTACAGCGGCGTGTAGGTCTCCTTGTAGACGTCCTTCGCGATCGCGTCGCGGTCGACGAGATCGGCAGCGGCCTGGCGGACGGCGAGCGCCTTCGCGGCGTCGGCTTCCGGCGTGGTCGCGCCGTACGGCATCGTGTTGAAGTTGAACACGACGTAGCGGATCTCGCCGCCGGGGCCGTCGACGATCTTGACCTTGTCGTCCTTCTTCAGGTCGGCGATGTCCGTGGCGGACAGGCTGCGGAAGGCGACGTCGATGTTGCCCTTCTGCACGTCGAGCTTCAGGTTCGACTCGTCCGTGTAGTACTTCACGTTGACCGATGCGGTCTTCGCCGGCTCGAGGAGTCCCTTGTAGCCGTCGAACTTCTTGTAGCCGATGAGGTCGTTGAACTTGTAGCTGGAGATCTCGTACTGGCCGGCGAACGCCTTGCCCTTGACGATGTCCGCGTCCGAGGTGACTTCGGTGGGCGAGAACACGTCTTCATCGACGATGGGCCCGGCCGGGCTCGAGAGCACCTGCGGGAAGGTCTGGTCGTTCTCCGACTTGAGCGTGAACACGACGGTCAGGTCGTCTGGCGCGTCGGTCTTCTCGAGGTTCTGGAGCAGGCTCGACGGACCGTTGTCGGCTGCGATGGCGAGCTGGCGGTCGAAGCTGAACTTCACGTCGGAGGATGTGAGGTCGTTGCCGTTCGCGAACTTCAGGCCCTTCTTGAGCTTCACCGTGTATTCCGTGGGCGAGGTGAATTCGCCGGATTCCGCGATGTCGGGGGCGACGTCGGGGCTGCCGTACGGGGTGTTCATGAGGAACGGGAAGACCTGGTTCATCACGGCGAACGAGCCGTTGTCGTACGAGCCGGCGGGGTCGAGCGTCGTGACCTTGTCGGTCGTTCCGATCGTGATCGTGCCGCTGCCGCCGGAGGAGCTGTTGCCTCCGCCGCCGCCGGAGCAACCGACGAGTGCGAGGGCGGTGACGGACACACCGGCGAGCACGACGGCGCTTCGGCGGAATCCGCTACGTGGGGATGACATGAATGTCGACCTCGTTTCTGTGTAAGAGAAGGCGCGCACCAAGGGATCCGGCGCGCGCTTGTAGAGGATTACAACACGGTCCATACATATTCATCAATGGAGATGCGTATCCGGTGCGGATTCGTTACCCGCAGGAAACATCAGCCACCGATTTCGCCTGTCGAATGGCATTTCGCATATTGCACACAACTCCTTCAATTTGCGCAGATGCAGAAACGGCTGCCCCGGAATCACGGGGCAGCCGTTTCAGCGATGTCGAAATCGAAGGAGTTATGCGCGACGCAGTGGCGCCGAAGCGATCAGTCGTTGAGCGCGGAGTTCGCCGCTTCCTGGGCCTTCTTCAGGCCATCGGGAACGGGGGTCGTCCCGGCGAAGATGCTCGCGAAGATCGGATCGTACGCGGCCAGCCCCTTGTCGAATCGGGCTCCCTGCGGCGCCGGGATCGTCTTGGCCTTGCCCGCGATGACGTCGAAGAACGGCTGCACGTCGACCTTCTCTCGCTTCCAGTACGAGAAGTAGCCCTTCTGCGCGGCCTTCACCGCGGGAACGGCGGCACCGTCGGCGCCGATGGGTGCGTTGCCGGCCTTGCTGCCCATCCAGGCGAGGACCTTCTTGACGGCGTCCGGGTGCTTCGTCGCGGCGTTTCCGGCCGCAGCGATGCCGTTGGTCACGCTGACCGCGCCAGCGGGACCGGCGGGGATGCGGGCGACGCCCCAGTCGAACTTCGCGTTCTCGGAGATGTTCTTGAGGTTGTACAACCCGGACTGGAACATCGCGATCTTGCCCTGCACGAAGGCATCCCGGCTGAAGTCGCCGTTCGCGGTCGTGTCGGCTGCGGGTGGAGCGACCTTGGCGGTATTGATCGCGTTCACGAGGTACGAGATCGATTCCTCGGTCTTCGGCTCGGCGAAGGCGAAGTCGTCGCCGTTCTGGAAGGTGCCGCCGTTGGAGCCGATGTAGGGCAGCAGGATCGCCTGCAGGTCGTAGGCGATGTTCGTTCCGTACTGCGTGGTCGTCGCCGGGTCGAAGCCGGGCTGGTCGGCGGTGACGCCGGCCGCGTCCTTCGTCAGGCGCTTGGCGATGGGCAGGAAGGTGTCCTTCGTGGCATCGGGAGACCAGGTGAGGTCGTCGAGGTCCTTCGGCGCGATCTTCGCGGCGTCGAGGAGGGTCTTGTTGTAATAGACGGCGATGCCGGCGTCCGAGAGCTGCGGGACGGCCCACAGCTTGCCGTCACGCGTGAACTGCTTGACGACCGTCGGCGACCAGGCCTGCTGAGCGTCATCGCCGAGCGTCTTGCCGACGTCGAGGAGGCTGCCGCTGTCCGCGTAGGCGCCGAAGTAGGAGTTGTTGACCCAGAACACGTCCGGTGCGGACATGCCCGCGACGTCGGTGCGGAGATCGGTCCAGTAGTCGGCCCACGGGACGACATCGATCTTGACGTCGACGTCCGGGTTCTCCTTCTCGAACGCGGCGAACGATGTCTTGTAGGCCTTCGCGACGGCGGAATCCCAGAGTCGCACGGTGACCGTGGTCTTCTCGGACGAGGAGGCGCCGGCGGAGCAGCCGGTGAGGGCGATGGCGGAGGCTGCGACGACAGCAAGAGGGAGGAGGCGCTTGCGCATGGGGTCCTTCTGATCTGAACGACTCGGACGGCCGTGGAGGCGGCCTGGGGGGTCCGACGGCTCCCGAGCCGCCGGGAGCGGACTCCAGCAGGACGAGAACGCGACCCGGTGCGAGGTGATCACCAGCGCGGTGGTGGTGCACACGCGTCCGGGCGCCGCATGTTCTGACTTGGGAGGCTAGCATCTGCGGGTGGACTCCGCGCATTCGTTGCGTGGGAAAACGGTGACCGCCAGCCGTGAGCACCTGTGCGCCCCACCGTAACTCCTTCGATTTCGACACGGGCGAGACTGGCCCCGCGGAATTCCGGGGCGCGGCGGCGAGCGCCGTCGAAATCGAAGGAGTTACGGCGGTCGAAGAGGGGACGGACGGCAGAGCGACCTAGGCTGGTGCGATGCGGGAAACGCCGATCGTCAAGACCCAGGCCGGAGCCGTGCGCGGCGTGTGGACGGGGCAGACTCAGGCCGCGTTCCTCGGGATCCCCTACGCCGAGCCGCCCGTCGGAGAGCTCCGGTTCGCGGCTCCCGTCCCCCGGTCACCGTGGGCCGGGACCCGCCAGGCGGACGCATACGGCGCAACCCCGCTCCGCGACTACATGACCGGGATCACGGCGATCCCGGAGCCCTCCTACCCCGGGGACGACACGCTCCGCGTCAACGTGTTCACGCCGAAGCCCGGCGATCGCTCCGCGGCTCTCCCCGTGTTCGTGTGGATCCACGGCGGCGGGTTCACCACGGGCTCGCCGTCGTCCTCCTGGTACGCGGGCGGATCGTTCCCCCGCGACGGCGTCGTGGTCGTGTCCGTGTCCTACCGGCTGGGCTTCGACGGTTTCGGCGTCATCCCCGGAGCACCGTCGAACCGTGCGGTCCTCGACTGGCTCCTCGCTCTGGAGTGGGTGCGGGACAACATCGCGGGCTTCGGCGGCGATCCCGGCCGGGTGACGATCGGTGGGCAGAGCGCGGGCGGCACGGCCGTTCTGACGCTGCTCTCGATGCCGTCGGCCCAGCCGCTCTTCCGGTCGGCGGTCGCCGAGTCCCCCGCCGCCGCCGAGGTCTCCCCCGCCGTCGCTGAACGGTGGACCGCCGCGCTCGCGTCATCGCTCGGCGTGAGTCCTGATCGCGACGGCTTCGCATCGGTGCCGGAACAGCGGGTGTTCGACGCACAGAGCGCCCTGTCCAAGAAGGCGATCCGGCTCACACCGGCGGGCCTCCGCGCGATCGTCTCCGGTGAGGATTCGACGATGCAGTGGGGTCCCGTCGTCGACGGCGAGCTCATCCCGATGCCACTCGCGCAGGCGTTCGCGCGCGGCATCGGGGCCGACAAGCCGTTGCTCATCGGAGCGACCTCGAACGAGGTGACGATGCTCCTCGACCGGCTCCGGACGGTGCTTCGCGCCGTGCCGAGGAAGGCCGCGCTCCGTCTCGCCGGGCTGAGCGGCGCCGGAGCCCGCATCTACGCGTCGGCCCGTCCCGGCCTCGACACCGCGGACACGCTCGGCCAGCTCATGACCGACGCCGTGTTCCGCTTCGGCGTCGCGAAGGTCGTCCGGAAGCGTGCCGTGTTCGCGGCGAAGGCCGAGCAGGCGCAGTCGGCTGCGCCGGCATCCGCGCCTGGGTCCGGGTCCGGGACTGGGTCCGGCACTGGGTCCGGCACTGGGTCCGGGTCGGCGCCGTCGCCGTCGCCCGCGCCGGGCGGTGTCGCGGACACCTGGACCTATGACTTCGCCTATCCCTCAGCGGACACGGGGATGGCGCAGCACTGCATCGAACTGCCGTTCGTGTGGGATCGGCTCGACGGCGAGAACGTCGGCGAACGCAACACGGGAGCCAACCCGCCGCAGGCGATCGCCGATGCCGCGCACGGAGCGTGGGTCACGTTCATCGCGAGCGGTGACCCCGGGTGGACGCCCGATCGGCCGGACCGGCACATCGGCATGCGGTTCGACGCGGTCTCCGCCGAGGTCGATGCGCCGTTCGGCTTCGAGGGCAACTTCGCTGCGCGCTTCCTCACGCCCTAGCCCCCAGACCTCCGTTTTCGTGCAATACGGGCCCTCGAAAATGGGCGTATTGCACGAAAACGGAGGTTTGGGCGGGCAGAGGGTGGGTTAGGAGCGTGTGGACCACCAGGCGAGGAGACGCCGCTCCGCCTCCTCTTCGCCGAGGGGCCCCTCGTCGAGCCGGAGTTCGAGCAGCCAGCGGTACGCCTCGCCCACCTCGCGGCCGGGCTTGATGCCGAGGACCTCCTGAATCCGGTTGCCGTCGAGGTCGGGACGGACCGCGCCCAACTCCTCCTGCTCCTGGAGCTCCGCGATGCGCGCCTCGAGGTCGTCGTAGGCGAACCCGAGACGATCGGCCTTGCGGCGATTCCGCGTCGTGACGTCGGCCCGGACGAGCATGTGGAGGCGTTCGAGGAGCGGGCCGGCATCGCGCACGTACCGTCGCACCGCAGAATCCGCCCAGACGCCCTCCGAGTAGCCGAAGAAGCGCATGTGCAGCTCGACGAGACGGGCGACGCTCTTGATCGTGTCGCCGTCGTACCGGAGCGCGGTGAGGCGCTTCTTGGCGAGCTTCGAACCGACGATGTCGTGGTGGTAGAAGGTGACGGCGGCACCGGGGCCGGTCCGCTTGGTCGCGGGCTTGCCGATGTCGTGGAGAAGGGCCGCCCAGCGCAGGACAAGGTCCGGCTCGTCCCCCGGGTGCCGCTCCTTCTCGTAGCCGATGGCCTGTTCGAGGACCGTGAGCGAGTGCTGGTAGACGTCCTTGTGGTGGTGGTGCTCGTCGGGTTCGAGGCGCAGCGCCGGCACCTCCGGCAGCACGATGTCCGCCAGACCGGTGTCGACGAGCAGCTCGATGCCGGCACGCGGCGAGTCCGTGAGCAACAGCTTGCTGAGTTCCGTCTGGATGCGCTCGGCGCTCACGATGCCGATCGTGTCGCGCATCGCCTCCATCGCCGCCACGACGTCGTCGTCCGGTCGGAAGCCGAGCTGTGACGCGAACCGGGCGCCACGCAGCATGCGCAGCGGGTCGTCGCCGAACGAGGTCTCCGGCGAGCTGGGCGTGCGGAGCACCCCGGCGACGAGGTCCTCGACACCGCCGGACGGGTCGACGAGGGTCACCTGCGGCACGCGCAGGGCCATCGAGTTGACGGTGAAGTCGCGGCGGCGGAGGTCGCCTTCGAGCGTGTCGCCGAACGCGACGACGGGCTTCCTGGTGACACCGTCGTAGGCATCGGCGCGGTAGGTCGTGATCTCGACCGTTCCGGATTCGCGCTCACCGGCATCGGCCGCTCCGTCCGCCTTCCTCGCCGAGACCTTCGCGCCGATCGTACCGAACTCGCGTCCGACGTCCCACCACGCGTCCGCGATGGGCTTCAGGACGGCGAGGATCTGATCCGGGGTGGCGTTCGAGGTGAAGTCGAGGTCGCTCACGTGGCGCCCGAGCATCGCATCGCGCACGGGACCGCCCACGAGCGCCAGTTCGTACCCTGCGTCGACGAACGCCGACGCCACACGGGAGACCACCGGCGAGGATGCCAGATCCTGCAGGCGCTCCAAAGATTCCGCCATGCTCACCATGGCCTCAATCGTAGTCGGAACGCCTGCGGCATCCGATCGGCCGTCCACAGGCGGACGCGCCCTCGTGCGCGCGGGCGCCCATCCACCCGTGCGCCCCCGGACGCGAAGCCTTCTGAATGGCTGACCGACACAGCCCGCGAAACGACCAGGATCCGCCCGCCAGGTCAAGCCCACATCGAATTCACCCGACAGACGTAGACTACGGATGACCATCAGACGAGATCAGACGATCAGATCAGACACAGAGGCGGACAGAATTACGAACGAACTCGACAACCAGCGGAGCGGCGCCCCAGTAGCGCCCAGTGCCTTCACGCGAACCGAGAAGGACCCGAACCCGCCGGAACTCGTGTTCAGCACACCCCCGGAGCTCGTCCTCGTGACGCAGGGCTCCCGGAGCAACCGTTTCGACCGCCCCGACGTCGTCCAGCGCAAGGGCGTCTACACGCTCATCAACGGGCACCTCACGCCCCACGCGTCCATGACCGAGGACCTCCTCGCAGCAGCAGCCGCCCTCGACCGCGCGGAGATCGAGTACCTCCTCGTCCGCGGCGAGCACGAGCGCCCCGTCCTCGTCGTCGACCGCTCCCTCCGCAAGCGCGTGAAGCGTGCGTTCGCCGACGCGTTCGCCGACGACCCCTTCTACGCCATCCCCATCACGACCGGCCCCAACGGCGGCAAGCCGATCGGCGATCCGATGCTCCTCGCGGACGGCCTCTTCACCGGGCGCCACAAGGGATCCGTGTTCCGCCTGTTCCGGCCGCGCATCGAGCCCATCGGCCGCCTCCGCTACGGTCAGGAGACGGCACCCCAGCTCGAGTTCTGGCACTTCGGCGAGGAAGCGATCGAGGCCCCCGTGGAGAACGTGCTCATGCGCACGACGCTCCCCCGCGGCGAGGCCATCGAGGCGACCGTCGAGAAGTACGGCCGCACGTGGCGCACGCTCGAGCACATGTTCGACCCGCTCGCGAGCGACATCACCTTCGAGATCGACCTCGTCTTCTCCTGGGTCGACGGCTCGTCCGAGGAGTTCCAGCGCGCTCGAGCCAAGCGCATGCAGAGCTACGTGGTCGGCGACGGCGACGACTCCGATGCCCGCTTCCGTCAGATCAACGAACTCAAGTACGCGCTGCGAAGCGTCCACACCTTCGCGCCCTGGATCCGGCACATCTACATCGCGACCGACTCCCCCAAGCCGGCCTGGCTGGCGGACCACCCGAAGGTGACGATCGTGCCGAGCGAGGCCTTCTTCGCCGATCTCGACGCCCTTCCCACGCACAACTCGATGGCCGTCGAGAGCCAGCTCCACCACATCGAGGGCCTCTCGGAGCACTTCCTCTACTCCAACGACGACATGTTCCTCGGACGCCCGGTCCTGCCTGAGCTGTTCTTCTCCCCCGGCGGCGTGAGCAAGTTCGTGGAGGCGTCGACGCGCATCGGTCTCGGTAAGAACGATCCGTCTCGCAGCGGCTTCGAGAATGCGGCGCGCGTCAATCGTCGCCTCCTCCACGAGCGCTTCGGCCGGGTGACGACCAGGCACCTCGAGCACTGCGCCGCCCCGCTCCGACGCAGCGTCATGGCGGAGATGGAGCACGAGTTCCACGACGAGTTCGCACGCACCGCGGCGAGCGCCTTCCGGGCCGCGGACAACATCTCCGTCACGAACTCGCTGTACCACTACTACGCGCTCATGACCGGGCGCGCGGTGCAGCAGACGCAGGCGAAGGTCCGGTACGTCGAGACGACGCTCAAGCAGTCGCTCGGTCAGATGGACCGGCTGCTCAAGCGACGCGATCAGGACATGTTCTGCCTGAACGACGGCAGCCGACCGGAGATCTCCGTCGAGGAGCGCACGACGGCGGTCATCGACTTCCTCGACCGCTACTTCCCGTTCCCCGCACCGTGGGAGCAGGAGGTCGCGGAGCCGATGCAGGCGACGGTGGCTGGCTCCACCCCGTAGGCGCACCCGCCCCGGTCGCGGGGCCTGCCGAAGCGCCCCACCCGGTCACTGAGCCCGTCGAAGTGCCCCCCCCGATCACATCGAGCACAACTCCTTCAATATCGACACAGCCGGGCTCGGTACCCGCGGAAACACGGGGGTCCGACCCGGCCGGCCGGTCGATTTGAAGGAGTTATGAGCGAACTGGGCTGACCGAATCGACGCCGATGGAGGCTGACGGGTCAGGACAGGCCAGGCTGGGACAGCGCGGACCAGTTCGGGCCAGACCAGGTCGGGCCAGACCAGGTCGGGTCAGACCAGGTCAGGTCAGGTCAGGTCAGGACGGAGATCGGCATCGTGAGCGGCGGTTCCGGCAGCACGCGCGGCGAGTTGGAAAGCGGCAACCGCACCCCGTCGAGGGCGAGGCGGCGTGCGCTCTCCTCGGCGTCGATGAAGTCGAGCGGCGGGGTCCCCCCCAGCGGCACGACCGAGTGCAGGACGGTGCGTTCGTACACGTGCACGAGGTTGAACGCCCTCGCTCCGTCGCGGCCGCGCGTCCCACCGACGGGAACGTTGAGATCCTGCGTGTAGCAGGTGGCCGATGCGACCGACACGGGAATCCCCGCGAACGTGGCCATCGACGAGTAGTGCAGGTGCCCGGCGAGGATGCTGCGGACGTCGCTGCCCTCGAGCACCTCGGCGAGCGGACCCTGGTCGCGCAGTTCGACGCTCACGGCGAGGTCGAGGACGCTCGGGACGGGCGGGTGGTGCATTGCCAGGATCGTGCCGTGCGGGGCCTTCGTGGAGAGTTCCTCGGCCAACCAGTCGAGCTGCTGCCCCGTCACCTCACCGAAGTGGTGACCGGGGACCGTGGAGTCGAGCGTGATGACGCGCAGACCGTTGATGTCGTACACCCGGTCCACAGGGCGCTGCGTCGGCATCTCCCCGAAGAGACGTGAGCGGAACGCGGATCGGTCGTCGTGGTTGCCCATGACCCAGATGATCTGCGAACCGAGGCGTTCCGCGACGGGTTCCACGATGCTGCGGAGCCGGTCGTACGCATCTGGTTCGCCCTTGTCGGCGAGATCGCCCGTGAAGACGATCGCTTCGGGACGCCCGCCGGACGATTCGAACTCCTCGAAGAGGCGGCGGAGGTGGTCTTCGCTGTTCACGGAACCGTAGAGACTGCCACCGCCGGAAAGCAGGTGGGTATCGCTCACATGGAGCAGGAAGTGATCTGGCCGCGGGTACTCGGCCGTTCGAAGTGTCACGAGACATCTTTCGTTCGGGCGATGTGCACCAAACCACACCGCGGTTCGTGACCCATCAGAGCACGCGAAACTGAACGCCGGGCGAACGCCACGCGACACGCGCCTGAATGGGATGACGAGTTTTCGATGCCGTCCGCGCACCGAAATCGCGGTGATCGCGCTCTCATCGCCGCCGTTTCCTGTGAGTTTCCGAATTCTGCGATGGATCGTGCAAAAAAGACTTGCGGCGTTCCGCTGCGCGCGTACAGTGGCGATATGAGCATCCGACAGATCCCCCTGACCACGATCGACGGCACGTCGACCACCCTCGACGAGTACGCCGGAAAGGCGGTGCTCGTCGTGAACGTCGCCTCCAAGTGCGGCCTCACCCCGCAGTACACGAAGCTCGAGGAGCTGCAGCGCCAGTACGGCGAACGCGGCTTCACCGTGCTCGGGTTCCCCTGCAACCAGTTCGCCGGACAGGAGCCTGGCAGCTCGGAGAAGATCCAGGAATTCTGCTCGACCACCTTCGGCGTCACCTTCCCGCTCATGGACAAGGTCAAGGTCAACGGTCGCGGTGCGCACCCGCTGTACGCCGAACTGACGAAGACGCCCGATGCCGCGGGCAAGGCCGGCCGGGTCAAGTGGAACTTCGAGAAGTTCGTCATCAGCCCGACGGGCGACGTCAGCCGTTTCCGCCCGACGACGGAGCCTGACGCACCCGAGGTCATCGCGGCCATCGAAGCGGCGCTCCCGGTCGCGTAGCGCGTCCCGTCCGGTCGCACGGGTCGACCTCCGGCCCCCGGCCCGTCGACCGGTCCCGAGCCTGTCCGCCGGACCCTGAGCCTGTCCGCCGGACCCTGAGCCTGTCGAAGGGCATCTCCTCCCGACCACCGGTGGCGCCGAACGGTGAAACACTTCGACAAGCTCAGTGACCGGGAGGGCGCCGACCGTGCTGCACCCGACCCTGGCCCGTCCGCCGGACCCTGAGCCTGTCGAAGGGCGGACTTCGACGAGCTCAGTGACCGGGTCGCTCGACCCGGCGACCGGATCACTCGGCTCCGTCGGCGGCGTGCGCGACAATGCCTGCATGCCCTACCTCGACGACGACGGTACCCCGCTCCGCACGATCCGCCTCACGCAGGCGCCGGCCGACGGGCGGTTCTTCCAGCTCGACCGCCGGATCGGCTTCCAGGAGCACGACGGCGGTGACATCGTGTGGGCTCCGGCGCACATCCCCTCGGTCGACCCGCAGCCCGGGAATCGAACGGATCTCGCATCGGTTCCGTGGGTGTTCTGGAGTTTCATCGGGAGTTTCGGCCGGCAGAGCGCTCCTGCGCTCGTGCACGACCACCGGTGCGAACTCGCGCTGGCCCTCCCCCGTGCTGCGGCGCTCGCCCAACGGTTCGAGGACGATCGCGTCTTCCGAGTCGGCCTCCGGCAGCAGCGGGTCCCGTTGCTCCGGTCATGGTTGATGTGGGCGTTCGTGAGCGTCGAACGGTACTTCCGTCATGCACCGATGCGATTCACGCTGCTCGTCCTGCAGTCCGCGCTGGGCGTCCTGGCGATCATCGCGGCCGTTGTGCTCGGCATCGTCGTCTCGCCGCTCTGGGTGGCGCTCGCGCTCGCGCCCGCCGCCGTGAGTCCGCTCTGGGGCCGGGAGGCGAAGCTGCTCGTGTGGCTCGCCTACGCGGGTGCTCCGCTGACGCCGCTCATCGTGCCGCAACTGCTCGCCGTTGGGATCTTCCGGCTCATCGAACTCCTCGCGCGTGAGACGATCGACCGTCCGTTCGTCGATCCCCACCCGGGCCCCGTCATCACCCCCTTCCGCCTCGACCCCTGAACCTGCCGAGGTGAGGCTTCCGGTCGTTTTTCACGCCCCGGGACGACGGGAAGCCTCACCTCGCGGGCGTGCCGGCGCGCCGATCGGCGTAGCTCATGACGATCGAGGCGCTCACGAGACCGATGCCGAGCGGCAGGACGAGCTCGCCGACGACGGTGAGCACCGCGAAGAGGACGTCGAGTTGCGCCTGGTCTCCGGTTCCGGGTGCGCCGTTGAGCCAGAAGTGCACGTCCGGTGCGGTCAGGCCGACGAGCACGGCGACCGCCAGAAGCCCGATCCCCCACCAGCGCACCCCTCGCGCCGTCAGCCGTCCTCGCATCGCACCCTCCCCGCCATCGCTGCCGCCGCCCCCATGCGTGCGCCCACCCTACGCGCATCTTCCCTTCCTCCTCCAGACGCCGAGGTGAGGCTTCCGGTGGTTTTTCTCGACCGAAAGCAACCGGAAGCCTCACCTCGGCGGAAACGCGGGTACGAAGGTGCACGATGCACGAGTGACTCGTATGCTAGGTGCTTATGCGCACGTCAACGTCGGCAGCACAGGTGTCCCAGACGATCGAGGTCTCCCGCCACATCGAAGCGTCGGCCACGGCGATCTGGGAGGTCCTGACCGATGTCGAACGGTCGCCGACCCGGTTGCGGAGCGTCGATGCGGTCCGGGTGGTCGAAGGTCCCGAGTACCGGGTGGGCACGAGTTGGTTCGAGACCCGCACCCTCTTCGGCTGCTCCGCGGAGGAACTCCTGACCGTGACTGAAGCCGAAGCGCCGCTCGCGACGACGATCGAGGCCTGCCACGACGGAGTCCACGGAGTCACCCGATTCACGATCGAACCGACGGGCGGAGACGAGGCCGGCGACGACTCGGCACCGAGCTGCCTGCTGACGATGCGGCACTCCGGCGGCCCCGCGAGCACACGGCTGTTCGACCGCCTGTCCTGGCGACTCGTGGGCGGGTACTGCGTGCACACACTCGAATCGGCGATGCTCGACGAAGTCGAGGACCTCGCGATCGCGGCGCTCGCCAGAGAGCGCGTTCGCCCGAGTCACTGAGGTTGCGCACTTCGACAAGCTCAGTGACCGGGGCAGGGCTCAGTGACCGGGGCAGGGCTCAGTGCCCGGGGTCGGGGTCGAAAAGGCACTTCGACAAGCTCAGCGACCGGGGCAGGGCTCAGTGACCGGGCGGCGGCTCCGGGAGGCACGGGACGGGCGAGCGCTGAGCGCCCAGCACCCCGGTCCCTGAGCCTGTCGAAGGGTTCTGCACTTCGACAAGCTCAGTGACCGGGGCAGAGCTCAGTGACCGGGCGCTCCTCAGCCGGGGAGGTTACCGAGGCCGTCCACGAGCGGGATCGCAGCCAGCAGGCGCTGCGTGTACGGGTCCTGCGGGTTCGTCCACACCTGGTCGACGGGCCCGTGCTCCACGATCTTCCCAGCGCTCATGACCGCGACGTCGTCCGCGATCACACGCACGACGGACAGGTCGTGGCTGATGAACAGCATCGCGGCGCCCGTCTCCACAGCGAGCTTCCGCATGAGCTTCGCGACCCGCGCCTGGAGCGACGCGTCGAGCGATGCGATGGGCTCGTCACCGATGAGGAGATCCGGACCGGCCGCGATGGCACGCGCGATCGCGATCCGCTGACGCTGCCCACCGGAGAACTGGTGCGGGTAGCGGGTGCGGCTCGCCGCATCGAGTTCCACGTGTTCGAGGAGGTCGGGAACGTTCCAGGCGTCCTTGACCGGGTTGACCCGCAGGCCGTCCTCGATCTGGCTGCCGACCGTGCGCCTCGGGTTGAGCGACGCGTAGGGGTTCTGGAACACCATCTGGATGCGCATGAGCTCCGGATCGCGCTTCCGCAGTCCGAGCTTGCCGATCGGCTTCCCCTTGAAGGAGATCGACCCGTCGGACACGGCTTCGAGGCCGCACACGGCACGGGCGAGCGTCGACTTGCCGCAGCCCGACTCCCCCACGAGGCCCAGGACCTGCTTGGGTTCGAGGTCGAAGCTCACGCCGTCGACCGCGCGCAGCTGGCCGCGGCCGGGGAGTTTGTAGGTGACGTGGACGTCGTCGAGGTTCAGGAGCGTCATGATGCGTCCTCCGTGTCGTCGCCAGCGGCACCCGCGGGAGCAGCAGCCGGTGCGGGAGCAGCAGCCGGTGCAGCAGGTGCAGCAGCAGCGCCAGCGCCGGCCGGCACAGCGGCATCGTGCTCACCGGGGAGCGCGTCGATGAGCGCCTTCGTGTACGGGTGCTGCGGGGCCGTGATGACCTGGAAGCGGTCGCCGTGCTCCACGATCTCGCCCATCCGCATGACCGCGATCGTGTCGGCGAGCGCCGACATCACCCCGAGGTCGTGCGTGACGAGGATGATCGCGATGCCGAGCTCGTCGCACAGCTTCCGCAGCAGGCGGAGGATCCCGGCCTGCACGGTGACGTCGAGCGCCGTCGTGGGTTCGTCGGCGATGAGCACCGACGGTTCGCACATGAGCGCCGAGGCGATCGCGATGCGCTGCAGCTGTCCGCCGGAGAACTGGTGCGGGTACTTCTTGAGCGCCGCCTCCGGGTTCGGCACGGCCACGAGTCCGAGCATCTCGAGCGCACGGGCACGCCCGGCCGACTTCGAGGCGCCGGTGTGGTGGCGGTAGTGGTCGATCAGCTGGGCTTCGATCGTGAGCATCGGGTGGAGGCTCGCGGTCGGGTCCTGGAAGATCATGGCGATGCGGGAACCGCGGTACTGGTTCATCGCGCGCTGCTTGAGGCCGATGAGCTCGGTGCCCTCGAAGCGGATACTGCCGCCGAGATTCGCACCGGCGGGCAAGAGCCCGCAGATCGCGAGGCCCGTCATGGTCTTGCCGGAGCCAGACTCCCCCGCCAGGCCGGTGATCTTCCCGGCCGGGACGTCGAGGTCGATGCCGCGCAGGATCTCCTTGGTCGCGGTGCCGCGGCCGAAGCTGAGCGTGAGTCCGCTGATCGTGATGCCGGTTCGTGCTGACACTCGGTCGGTTCCGTTCACGGTTGTGGTGGCGTTCACATCGTCCTCCCCTGCACGGCTTCCTGCGACCGCGGGTCGAGGGCGTCGCGCAGTGCGTCGCCGAGGAAGTTGAAGGCGAGGACGACGGTCAGGATGGCGAGGCCGGGGAACACCGCGATCCACCAGGACGAGAAGTTCTGGACGCCGTCGGAGACCATCGCACCCCAGTCGGGCGTCGGCGGCACAGCGCCGAGGCCGAGGAACGAGAGGCCGGAGAGCAGCAGGATCGCGGTTCCGACGTCGAGGGTCGCGAGGACGACGACGGGCGACACGACGTTCGGCAGGATGTCCTTGCCGAGCGAGGTGAACGGTCCGTTGCCGAGCAGGCGGCCCGCGACGACGTACTCCTGGTTGCGCGCGCCGATGACGAGCGACCTGGTGACACGGGCGTACGCCGGCCATGTGACGATGAGCATCGCGATGACGGCGTTCGTGAGGCTGGGCCCGAGGGCCGCCGCGATGACCATCGCGAGGATGATCGTCGGGAATGCGAACACGAGGTCGGCGATGCGCATGATCGTCTCGTCGAGCGCTTTGCCGAAGTACCCGGCGATCGCGCCGAGGATCGATCCGATGAGCATCGCGAAGATCACGAGCATCAGGGCGAGCGGGATGGAGACCTGTGCACCGCTGATGACGCGGGAAAGGACGTCGCGACCCACCTGGTCGGTGCCGAACCAGTGCTCGGCGCTCGGGGCCTGCAGGCGCTGGAAGTCCTGCGCGAGCGGGTCGAACGGGCGGATCCACGGCGCGAAGATCGCGACGAGGAGCCAGAACACAACGATGACGCCGCCGGCGAGGGCGAGCGGGGTGCGCAGGGCCGGCGCGATGCGGAGCCGCCCACGACGCTTGGTCTGCGTGGCCAGGATGTCGGTCATGCCACCCTCACTCTCGGGTCGATGAAGCCGTACAGCACGTCGACGAGGAAGTTGAGTCCGATGTAGACGAACCCGACGACGAGGCCGACGCCCATGATGGCGGGGAGGTCGAGCTTGGTGGCGGCGGAGTACGCGTACTCACCGAGGCCGTGCCACGAGTAGACCTTCTCCACGAGCACCGTGCCGGACAGGAGCGAGCCGAAGGCCACGCCGAGGACGGTGATGATGGGGACGAGCGCGCCGCGGAGGACGTAGCGGGTCGTGACGACGCGGCCGGGCAGCCCCTTGGCGCGGGCGGCACGGACGTAGTCGAGGTCGAGGACCTCGAGGATCGCCGACCGCGCGAACCGCGTGAGCAGGCCGATCGTGTACAGCGCGAGGACCGACGCGGGCAGGATCAGGTGCGCGATCGCATCGGCGAACGTCGCCCACTGCCCCGCGAGGAGCGAGTCGATCGTGTACATGCCCGTGACCTGGGGCGGTGGCATCGCAGCCGGTGACAGTCGCCCGGAACCGGGGAACCAGTGCAGCTGCGAGAAGAAGACGAAGTAGACCACGAGGGCGAGCCAGAACGACGGCACCGAGATGCCGATGAGGCTCACCACGCGGATCACCTGGTCGGTGATCGTGCGACGGCGGAGCGCTGCCCACATGCCGAGGCCGACACCGATGATGACGGAGATGACGATGGCCGTGAGTGCCAGCTCCGCGGTCGCCGGGAACGCCTTCGCGAGTTCGTCCGACACTGCGCCGCGGGTCTGCTGCGAGGTGCCGAGATTGCCCTGGAGGACGTTGCCGACGTAGGTGAAGTACTGGACCGGGAGCGGCTTGTCGAGGCCGGCGTTCTCCCGGAACTGCGCCACGATTGCCGGATCGGCCGCTGCCTGCTCGCCGAGGGCGGCCTGCACCGGGTCGGCCGGGACCAGGTTCGTGAGGGTGAAGGTGACGAGCGTCACCCCGAACATCAGGAGGACCGTGAGGGCCGCCCTGATGCCGAGGTAGCGCGCGAGCGGGTGGACACCCGCTCGCGCGCGCTGCTCGGCAGGAGCCGTGCTACTTGATTCCGGCAAGATCGATCGTCCAAACCGGGTTCAGCGGCACCGTCTTGATCGTGGTCGCGGTGACCACGTTCTGCGCGGGCTGCAGGAGCGGGATGAACGGCCCGCTCGCGTTCTGTGCCTTCTGGAGTGCCTGGTAGGCGCTCGCGCGCTCGTCGGTCGTTC
Source organism: Plantibacter lichenum (assembly GCF_050587525.1). Lineage (NCBI taxonomy): Bacteria > Bacillati > Actinomycetota > Actinomycetes > Micrococcales > Microbacteriaceae > Plantibacter > Plantibacter lichenum. The sequence continues at coordinate 72,388 of NZ_JBOBFT010000017.1, forward strand.
CGGCCGCTGCGGCTGCTGCTGCGAGGTCCGTCACGGTCGGGTCGGCGCCTGCGGCCCAGCCGGCGCGGAGGCCGACGAGCTCACCGGGGGTGAACACGAGGTAGTTCGACGGGTCCGGGAAGTCGGGGCCCCAGTACCAGAGGCCAACGGTCTCCTTGCCGTCGCGGTAGGCGTCGAGCTCGGTGGCGACGGGCGCCGGTGCGAGCTTGATGTTGATGCCGACCGTCTTCAGCTGAGCCTGGACGGACTCGGCGACGCTCTGGAGCGACAGTCCCTGGACGGTGATGTCGTTCGGGAAGTTCAGCGTGATCTCTTCGCCGTTGTAGCCGGAGGCGGCGAGGGCCGTCTTGGCTGCTGCTGCGTCGAACTGGTTGCCGTCCTTCGCGTCGAGGGCACCGTTGAAGATCGACGGGATGAAGCCGCCGGGGCGCACGGAACCTTTGCCGGCGAGGTCGATGATCTTGTCGTAGTCGATGCCGGCCTTGACCGCTTCGAGGAACTTCGGGTTGCTCGTGAACTGGCTGACCGACGGGTCCTGGTTGAGCAGGAGGAAGATCATGTACCGCGACGCGTTCGAGATGATGTTCACCTTGGATGCGTCGAGTTCGCCGACCTGGTCCGGGTTGAGGTCGAGGGCGACCTGCGAGTCACCGGCTTCGACGTTGAGCTTCTGCGTCGGGCCCTGGACGTTGCGGAGCACGATGCGGTCGTACGCGGGCTTCGTGCCCGTGTACTTCGGGTTCGCGGTGAAGACGACCTGCGACGCGGCGTCGAACGACTCGAGCGTGTACGGGCCCGAACCGGCGGACGTCTTGTTGAGGAAGGACTCGGCCTTGTCGTCGGCGGTCGCGCTGCCGCCGTTCTTCTCGACGACCTTCTGGTTCACGATGCTGAGCGCGGGGTTCGGCAGGATGAACGGCAGGGCCGGGTTCGGGGTGGCGGAGGTGAGCGTGAGGGTCGTGTCCGACGTCTTCGCAACGGTCACGCCGTCGAGCAGGAAGGACGGGTTGCCCTTGACGCCCTGGACGCGCTGGAGCGAGAACACGGCGTCGTCGACGGTGACGGGGGAGCCGTCGGAGAACGTCGAGCCGCCCTTCATCGTGAGCGTGAGGACTGTGTTGTCGGCGTTCATCTCGTAGCTGGCGAGGCCGTCGACGGGCGTCGTGACGTCCTCACCCTTGAAGGTGAGGAGCGTCTCGTACAGCGCCTTGGCGACGATCGAGCCGGTGGTCTCGTACTCGCGGTTCGGGTCCGCGGTCTTGAGGTCGAAGGAAGCGTCCACGACGAGGGACTTTCCTGCGGAGGAATCGGACTGTGTGTTGCCTGCGCAACCGCTGAACGCGAGTGCGGCAGCCATGGCGATGCCGACGGCTGCTGCTCCGCGGCGGGGGAATCGTGACAAGGTGGTGCTCCTTATCTGGTTGGAGGGATGAGCTTGAAAATAGTGCGTTAGCAGATCATCCGTCAATCTTTGTTGCGTGTGAGCGGAAGAAAGTATCGAAATTAGCGCGCAAATGGCATATTCTCTCCAACGAAGTCCCCGACCAACGCCGTGACTGGACAAATGGAGCGCACGAATGCAACTCGATGACACGCATGTTCGGATGCTGGAAGTCCTGCGGGACGATGGCAGAACCTCCGTCGCCGCCCTCGCCGAGCACCTGGGCATTTCCCGCTCGAACGCGTACGCCCGCTACGAGGCGATGGTGCGCGCCGGCGTGATCCGCGGAGTGCACGCGGACATCGACCCGTCGACCGTCGGACTCGGCGTCGCCGCCATGGTCTTCATCACCCTGCGGCAGAGCCAGTGGGCGGATTTCCGTGCGCGCCTCTCATCGGTGCAGGAACTCGAGTACTTCGCCGTCACCACGGGGGAGCACGATGCGATGCTGCTCGTCCGCGCGCCGGACGTCGCCGCCATCCACGAGCTCGTCGCGACCCAGCTCGCCCAGTGGCCGTCGATCAAGGCGACGACGACCGTGTTCCTCATGGACGAGGAGCGCGCATCGGTGTCCCTGCGGATGGCGCGCAGCGAGCGGACCTCGGTCGAGGATTCGGGGGAGCGGTTCGGCATGACGCGGTTCGTGCGGACGAGCGACGAGCGCGCTCAGCGCGTGCCGGACCGCCGCGGGGGCCGCTGACCTCCGGCCCCTGAGCCCGTCGAAGGGTCCCACTCCCGGAACCCCGGTCCCTGAGCCCGTCGAAGGGCCGCCCTCCCGGAACCCCGGTCCCTGAGCCCGTCGAAGGGCCGCCCTCACAGACCCGGCGCGACAACCTCACGGCACACGCTCACGTGCGCGACCCCGTCGGGGAAGACGAAGTCCTCCGTGAGCAGCAGCGCTCCGTCCTCGGCGCGCGAGAGGACCGAGCTCGCGTTCCCCCGCGTCGTCTCGCCGGCGAGGCTGCAGTGGACGAAGGACACGTCCACCCGGGTGTCGACCCGCGTGCCGCAGAAGCGTCCGGTCGTGACCGTGTCGCCCGTGTAGTCGCCCCAGATGATGCCACGTTCCTCGCGGTAGACGAAGCGCGTCGGAGCATCCGGGTCGACCACACTCGCCGTGGACGAGACCATGTCGAACACGCGTCCGTCGAGGTCGAAGGCGTCGATCGCCACGGGGGAGTCTGGGGTGGTCTGGTGCGCGTCGGTCATGTGCACATTGTGTGGAGGTGCGGGAAAGCGTGTCAATCCGAGCGCGATCCGTCCATCAGTACCCCTCACCGGACAGCACAGTCCGGACGAAATGTCTGAATATACGAAGCGTAACCGGATGAATTGTCGCAGGGTCTTCCATCGGCTTGACGTCTCGCCAACGCAGTGGCTAACTGTGTGACTATGCGTCCAGAACCGTTCTCCTTCCGCGATCCCCGTACCCAGCCGATGCCAGCGACGGCCGAGTTCACTCGGTACATGGCGCAGGGCTGGGGACCCGTCGACCGCACACCCGACGTCGTGGAGGGCGCCGGTGCGGCAGCCGGTCGTCATCGCGCCACCATCAGCGCTCAGTTCCCCGGACACACGATCGTTGTGACGGCCGGCCGGTCGATGCTGCGATCGAACGACACCGAGTTCGCCTTCAGGCCCGACAGCGATTTCGTGTGGCTGACCTCGTGCCAGGCGGAGGGCGCGGTCCTCGTCATGCGGCCTGGTGGCAGCGGTCACGACGCCACCCTCTTCATCCCCGAGCCCGCCGGTCCGGGTCGTGACGACGACGTCTTCTACGCCGACGCGATGCGCGGGGAACTCTGGATCGGCCCGGCCGCCGGGCTCGCCGAGTGGGCGGATGCGTTGCAGATCGAGACGCGGTCCCTCGACGACCTCGCTGCCGCCATCACCGCTCTGCCCTCCGATGCGCTCGGCGCCGGGCACGCGGAACCGCGCGTCTCCGGCTCGGTCACGGAATCCGGCGAACTCCTCATCGCCCTGTCTGCGGCGAAGCTCGTGAAGGACGAGTGGGAGATCGCGCAGATGCGATCCGTGGTGGATGCGACCGTCGCCGGGTTCGAATCCGTCGTCCGTGAGCTGCCTTCCGCGATCGCTTTCGGTGGCGAGCGGTGGTTGCAGGCGTCGTTCGATCGGCACGCTCGCACGTACGGCAACGGTGTCGGCTACTCGACCGTCATCGGCAGCGGCCCGCATGCGCCGACGCTCCACTGGACGCGCTGCGACGGCCCCGTCCTGCCCGAGCACGTCGTCCTCATGGACGCCGGCGTCGAGGGCCGGTCCCTCTATACGGCCGATGTCACGAGGTCGTTCCCGGCGAGCGGCACCTTCTCCGATGCCCAGCGCGAGGTGCACGATCTCGTCGAGCGTGCGCATCGGGCCGCCCTCGCGGAGGTCGGGCCAGGACGGTCATTCGTTGATATGCGTTCGACGGCATATAGAACGATCGCCGAAGGTTTGCGCGACTGGGGGATCCTCCAGGTGTCGGTGGACGAGGCGATGTCGGCGGGCGGCCAGCAGCACCGACGGTACCTTCCGAGCGGCACGGGACACCACCTCGGCCTCGACGTGCACGACTGCGCGCGCATCGGCGACGAACGGTACCTCGACGAGCCCTTGCTCCCGGGCGCGGTCCTGACGGTCGAGCCGGGGCTGTACTTCCACGCCAACGACCTCACGGTCCCGCCGGAGCTGCGGGGGATCGGCGTGCGGATCGAGGACGACGTCCTCGTCACAGTGACGGGCTCGGAGATCCTGTCCGCGGCGCTCCCGATCACCTCCGCTGGCATCGAGGCCTGGATGCACGGCCTCCGCGCCTGAGTCCCTGCCGCCCTCCACTCTCCCTCTGTTCACAACTCAGGACGCCCTCGGCGTGTCGCGCCGCCGCCGCGGCGTGTCGCCCCCGACACGCCAAAGCGCTCCTGAGTTGTGAACACACGATGCAGCGCGACCACGACCTGCGGCGCGTCGAGGCGCCTCCTCCGCACGCCTACAGTTGGACGGTGAAGCAGCCCGAACGCTCCGTCGCCCGCACGAGCCCCACCGTCCTCGCGACCCTGCGCAACCCGCGTGCGTTCAGCGTCGAGGTGCTCGCCGGCATCGTCACGACCCTCGCGCTCATCCCCGAGGTCATCTCGTTCTCGGTCATCGCAGGCGTCGATCCCAAGGTCAGCCTCATCGCATCGGTCGTCCTGGCGATCTCGATGTCGTTCCTCGGCGGCCGACCCGCGATGATCACCGCTGCGGCGGGTGCGGTGGCCCTCGTCGTCGCGCCGCTCGTCAAGGAGCACGGGGTCGAGTACCTCCTTCCGGCCGTCGTGCTGGCGGGACTCATCCAGATCGTGTTCGGCGTCACCGGGCTGTCCCGGCTGATGCGATTCATTCCGCGCTCGGTCATGATCGGCTTCGTCAACGCTCTCGGCATCCTCATCTTCGTGGCGCAAGTGCCGCACCTGCTCGGCGTCCCGTGGCTCGTCTATCCGTTGTTCGTCATCACCGTGCTCATCGTGGTGCTGCTGCCGAAACTGACATCCGCTGTTCCTGCGCCGCTCGTGGCGATCGTCGTCGTCACCGCGATCACGATGATCGCGCACGCGACCGTGCCGACGGTCGGCGACCAGGGCGACGTGTCCGGAGGTCTGCCGGGTCTGACGCCGCTGCTCGTCCCGTTGAACCTCGAAACGCTCGGCGTCATCTGGCCGACCGCGCTCAGCGTCGCGTTCGTCGGGCTCATGGAGACCCTGTTGACGGCGAAACTCGTCGACGACCTGACCGACACCCGTTCGGCCAAGGGTCGCGAGTCGTGGGCGCTCGGCATCGCGAACATCCTCGCCGGTTGGTACGGCGGCATCGCCGGGTGCGCGATGATCGGCCAGACGGTCGTCAACGTGAAGCTCGGCAAGGCGCGCACCCGCATCTCCACGTTCGTCGCGGGCGTATTCCTCCTGCTCCTGGTCACGCTGCTCAGTCCGGTAATGGCGCAGATCCCGATGGTCGCCCTCGCCGCGGTGATGATGATCGTCGCGATCAAGACGGTCGATTGGCACAGCGTCCGGCCTTCGACGTTGCGGCGGATGCCGATCCCGGAGACCGCGGTGATGGTCGTGACCGTCGTCGTCGTGGTGGTGACGCACAACCTGGCGATCGGCGTCGCCGGGGGAGCAGTGCTCGCGATGGTGCTCTTCGCGCGCCGCGTCGCTCACGTCATCCGTGTCGACAGAGTCGTCGCCGATGACGGCGCCTCTGTCACGTATCGGGTGCGCGGGCCACTGTTCTTCGGGAGCAGCAACGACCTCGTCGAACAGTTCAGCTACGCGCTCGATCCAGCGACCGTCGTCGTCGATTTCAGCGATTCGCAGATCTGGGATGCGTCATCGGTCGCGGTCCTCGATTCCGTGGAGGAGAAGTACCGGCAGCACGATCGTTCCGTCACGTTCACAGGGCTCGACGAGCGCAGCACAGCCTTCCACGGTCGGCTTTCCGGGCACCTCTGACGCGCGCTTGCCCTGCCTCGCCCGGGGCGGAGTTCACGGGGCTTCGGCGTGTGCGGGTGTTCACAACTCAGGAGGGCTGCGGCGTGTCGGGCGCGGCACGCGGCGTGTCGCGGCCGACTCGCGGGGACGCTCCTGAGTTGTGAACAGGGCCAGCGGACGGACGGCTGCCCGCGAAGCTTGACCCTCCCGCTGGGGGAGACGTCACACTCGAGTGAAGGAACAGGCGCCGGACACCGGTTCGGCACCGAGGGGAGACATCGTGGCCATGCAGATCGGCGAGTTCGCACAGGTGAGTGGTCTGACGGTGAAGGCGCTGCGGCACTACGACGAGCGAGGCCTGCTCCGGCCCGCCGAGGTCGACCCGCACAGCCGCTACCGCTCCTATGCCGCGTCACAACTGCGGCAGGCCGTCGCGATCCGGGCGATGCGAGACGCGGGCGTCCCCATCGACGATCTGACCGATCGGCTGACGGCGGGATCAGTCGATTCCCCGATCGACATCGCATCGGCGACCGCGCTGCTCGACGCACAACGCACCAGACGCCTCGTCGAGCGAGATCGTGAGGATCGAGCCGATTCTGAGGCGCGCAACGTGCTTGACGCCCTCAGCCGCATACTCTCGGTCGAGGTGCGCGATGCTCAGCGACAACCGTGGGTCGGTGTCGTCATGCCGGTACCGGTCGATGCTGAGACCGAGCCGACGAACGACGATGCCAACGTCGCGTTCGGCGCGCTGTGGACAGCACTCCAGGAACAGGGGTCCGCTCCCACCGGCGCGTACTGGTCGACCATTCGAGGTGCAGTCGGGCCGAATACCTCGCCTGACACGGTCGAGCTCGTGCTCTGCTGGCCGCTGGAGGAGGAGCTCCCGGACGGCTGGACACTTCCCGGACACCTGACGGAGACCGGTGCGATCCCCGAAGGCCGAGAAGTTTCGGCGGGATGGCTCTTCGCCGACGGACCGCAGACGGAGGACACGACCCATCCGGCCATCATCGCCCTCTTGGAGACGATCGAGGACCGCGGGCTCGACGTGGATCTGTCGCAACTGCGTCAGCGCGGGATCCTCGGCCCAGATGGAACCCCGGTCGGCGTCGACCTCGTCTACCCCTCGTCTGAGGCGTGCGTTGGTGAACAGGGAGTCCGGGCAGCGTCAGGCGCCGCGGAAGAAGGCCCGGATGGCCTCGGCGAGCGCCACAGGATCCGCGACATGGCAGAGCTCGCGCGCGGAGTGCATCGACAGCAGCGGGAGACCGACATCGACGGTGCGGATGCCGAGACGCGTCGCCGTGAGAGGACCGATCGTCGAACCGCACGGAACCGTGTTGTTGGACACGAACTCCTGGTATTCGACACCCGCGGCATCGCAGCATCGCGCCCACAGCGCCGCACCGAGGGCATCGGTCGCGTACCGCTGATTCGCGTTGATCTTGAGCAGCGGACCGCGACCGGCGAGGGGACGGTTGGTGGGATCGTGCCGCTCCGGGTAGTTCGGGTGGACGGCGTGGCCGGCATCCGACGACACGCACCACGAACTCGCGTACGCCTGCAGGCGGTCCGCGGGCGCAGCTCCGAGCGCGGCGCCGATGCGGGTGAGCACGTCGTCGAGCAAGGGGCCGCTCGCGCCGGACGTGGACGCGGAACCGAGCTCCTCGTGGTCGAACGCGGCGAACACACTGATGTGGGCGGCGTCCTCGGGGGCATCGAGGAGGGCGACCAGCCCGGCGTGGACGGACGAGAGGTTGTCCATCCGGCCCGCCGCGAACAGCTGGCCGTCGAGACCGAATCGGGCCGGAGCCTGCGTGTCGGCGACGAGGACGTCGTACCCGGCGATGTCCTTGGCCGCGATTCCGGCGATCGCGGCCAAGTGGGCGAGGAGATCCGCTTCCGCGAGATCACCCGTGCCGAAGACCGGGTTCAGGTGCCGCTGTCGGTCGAGCGTGAGCCCTTCGTTGACCTGGCGGTCGAGGTGCACGGCGAGCTGCGGGATGCGGAGGAATGGACCGGTTCGGACGAGGTGGACCGACCCGTCGGTCGTGACGAGTCGCCCGGCCAGTTCGAGCTCACGGTCGAGCCAGGAGTTGAGCAGGGGTCCGCCGTAGACCTCGACACCGGCCTGCAGCCAGCCGAATGCACCGATCGTGGGCTTCGGCTTGAGCTTGAAACCGGGGGAGTCCGTGTGGGCTCCGAGGATGCGGAACGGCGTCGTCGCGCCGGCGCCCTCCGGCTGCACCCACGCGATGATCGCGCCGTCGCGGACCACGAAGAACCGGCCGGCCTCAGCCGTCCACGCCTCGGTCTCATCGCGTGCCGTGAAGCCGGCCTCGGTCAGGCGGCGAGCGCTCTCCGCGGCCGCGTGGTACGAGGAGGGCGATGCGCTGATGAAGCTTGCGAAGTCGTCGATGTGCGTGCTGGCATCCATCCCTCCATCCAACCACCCGTGTTGCGTGCGTGCGAGCGGCGAGGTGAGCGGGCGCTGCTCACTCCTCCCCGCCCTCCTCCGTCGGTGAGTTCGCACGTTCGGCGATGCTCCTCCACAGCCAGGCTGGCGCCTCGATTCATCCACATCCACGCAGATCCGTGGCACAACCGACACTCTCCAATAGCCTGGGTGCGTGACCAAGATCCGACCGAAGCTCCGGGGGCCCGCCAGCGGGCTCACCGACGACGAGCGCGGCCGGATCGCACGACTCGTCGACGCGTCGTTCTTCTGGTTCGGCATCATCGCGGCGGTCTTCCTCGCCTGGATCCTCGCGAGCGAAGCGTTCGCCCGCGGCTGGGCGCAGTCGTGGTTCATCCTCGTGATCTATCTGGTCATCGCGTACCTGATCCTGCCGCGCCTCCACACCGTTCTCTCGCGCATCTACCTGCCGGACTACTTCATCGGGCGAACGCGAACCCGTGAGGGAATCCTCGGCGATCCCGTCAATCTCGGCCTGCAGGGCACGGAGCAACAGATCCACGCCACGATGGTCGCGGCCGGCTGGACGCTCGCGGACGACCTCGGACTGCGCGCGAACCTCCGCATCGTGACGTCCACCATCACGCGGCGCAGCTACCCGCAGGCGCCCGTCTCCAACCTCTATCTCTTCGGCCACCCGCAGGCGTTCTGTTATCAGCAGGAGGTGGACGGCAGTCCGGGCAAGCGCCACCACGTCCGCTTCTGGCCCACTCCAGACGCCTGGATGCTCCCGGGCGGATATCAGACCGACTGGCTGGCCGCCGGGACGTTCGACCGCAGCGTCGGCCTGAGCGTCTTCACCCTGCAGATCACGCATCGCATCGCTGACGACATCGACGTCGAACGCGACCACATCGTTTCGAGCGTGACCGATGCCGGCGTGGGTGCGCGCGTCGAGGTGATCGACAACTTCTCCACGGGGTACCACTCGCGGAACGGTGGCGGGGACGCAATCGTCACCGACGGCGACCTCCCGATCATCGATCTCCGGGCGGTCATCGTTCCCGATGTCGTGATGCAGGCGGACGGCCGCGAACCGCTTCCAGCCGGTGGTGGTGGAACGGTCGAATCTGGACAGGGCTCGGGCTCCAGCTCCACGTCCGGCTCCAGGTTTGGCTCCAGGTTTGGCTCCAGCGCGTCTCAATCGAGCACCGCCGCTGCCCTCAGCCGGCTCGTCGCGCTGCAGCCTCGGGAAGACGCCCCCGCCACCGTCCCGGCAGCACTCCCGGCAGCACTCCCGGCGAACTCGGCGGCCGTCGACGAAGCCGATGCCGGCCCGACCGAGCCCAGCGCACCGGATTCCTCGGTCACGACGGTCGTCACGCACGCCGAACCACGCCCGTTCGACACCGTGGTCGGCGCACTCCTCATGGTGCTCAGGTCGATCTCGTCAGTCGTCACGGTCATCACCCTCATGCTGTCCGTGAAGATGCTCGAACAGGAAGCCACGGCCCTGCTCGACAACGACGAGGACATCGCGAACGTCCCGTTCGCCCTCGGCATCGGCATCGGCTTCCTGGCAATCGGCACGATCGCGTACCTGCTGCTCGCGACCGCCGTCTACCGGGGGTCGAACTGGGCGCGGATCACCACGATGACGCTGAGCTCGCTCACGATCATCGGCCTCGCGACGCTCTACTTCCTCGGCCAGGGCGGCATCACCCTGCAGACGAACCTGATCGGCCTCGCAGTCGACATCTCCATCCTGCTCGCCCTGTCCGGTCACGAGGCCCGCGATTGGGCGCGCGGACGCAAACGACGCGGAAGGCGCACAGCGTGAGCACGAGTTCCCGACCACCACCCCACGACGACACCAGCCACGGCACGCCGGCCGAACCCGCCGCACTCGCTGCAACCGCCCCCGACGCACGCCGGACAACCGCAGGCTCCCGGACGACCACCGACGCCGAAGTGCCTCCCTTCTACGAGCCGCCCGTGATCGCGAACCATCCTCGGCGGAAGACACGCATCCGACGGACGTTCCTCCTCGGAGCCGCAGCGCTGACGATCGTCGTCGGACTCACCGTCCACACCTTCGCGACCGGGCCGCTCGCCGATCCGGCTGGCGACGTCCTCTACGCCGTCATGGCTTCACTGCTCGTCGCGTTCCTCATGCCCCGATGGAACGCGTGGCTCGTCGCGACCGTCGCGTTCGCCCTCTGCACCGCGATCGAACTGTTCCAGCTCACGGGCGTCCCGATCAGGCTCGCGGAACAGTGGGCGCCGATCCGGCTCGTCCTCGGCACGACCTTCGTCCCCACCGACATCCTCGCCTACGCGGCAGGCGCCGGATTCGTGCTCATCGTGAGCCTCGGCATCGCCGTCGTTGCGCGATGGATGCGCGAGCGCCGACGCGAGACCGATCGTGCACGGCTCGCGGCCCAGGCCAGAGAGGCCGCGCAGCTCAGAGAGACCCGCCCCAGGGAAGCAGGAGTCACGGACGCTGAGCGTCGTCAATCCATCGGCCGCCCACCCGCCGAGTGATCGTGCACGTCAACGGCTGCGCAACGGCTCGTGTGGCTTCGAGGACACTCATCGCCACCTGTTGAGCCTGCGGACGATCGTCAGCGGTGAACCGGATGACTACTCTCGGGAGGCCTGCCACGACCGTGAGGTCGCTCGCTTCGACGGTCGTCAGCGCCGCAGCGCCTGCGGCCGCAGCAGGCACGACAACGTCCGGAGCAACACCGGCGACGAGCGCTCCGATCCCGATGGTCACGCGGTAGGAGGGCATGCACTCAGCCTAGGGCGCGGTCACGCACCGATCGATGCCCCGTGTTCAGGAAGTGCTCATCACCGAGCGCACACTGCACTCGACGGCTGCCTCCTCCTGAAACACGAGGATCAGGCGATGCCGTATTGGATGCGCTCGAGATCGAACACCGCTTCGGCGAGTGCCGTGCGGGCGGCTTCGAACGCGACGTCGTCGCCATCGGGAACGGCCGCGTGCTCGAGCAGCCACGTCGCGCTGTTGAGCAGGTCGACCGTGGACGGCGTCGGCGACGGGACACGGCTCGGGTTGACCGGCTGCACTCCCGGGATCATGGTCGGTGCAGGTGCCACCGTTGGGACGGACGAAGCACCGTCGGCGGCGGATGAAGATGAGGCGGGGGACACGGCGGATTCCTTGTTCGAGTGCGAGCTGGGGGAGTAGGCCGGTACAGCCGGGGATGCAGATCTGACCGGATCTGCCGTGCTGACCGGAGCTGCCGCGCTGGTCGACGACACGAGCACGGTCGGTGCCGGGAGCTCAGTTCGGGGGAGCGAGCGCGGAGCTCCGGCTGGCGTCACGCTCGCGGTCGTGCCCGCGGATGTCGCATCGGTCGACACCGCAGCGCTCGAGGTCGCCCGTCGCTGCTCGGGCCTCGCCACCGCAATCAGGACCGGCACCCGTCCCTGTTCGTCGGGGGCGGCATCGGCGCCGAGGATCTGACACCGGTCGTGTCCGGCCGTCGCCCAGATCGCGGCCGTCCAGGCAGACAGGGCGGCGTCGATCAGATCTTCACGATGCTTGTAGGTTCCGTCCTTGAGCGGCGAACGAGTGTCGAGCAGCTCAGCCGTGACGGGATGCGTCGCGAGGTCCATGGGCGGTGTCGCGTCGGTGAGCGTGGCGATGCGTCGCAGCAGCTCGTCGCATTCCGCGGCGCGATGCGCGCGTCGCTCTGCCGCCGGAAGACCGGTGTTGAGGCGTTTGTAGCGGGGGCGTTCAGTGACGTAACCGAGTTCGACGGCGCCGACCAGCGTCGTGTTCGGGTAGCACTCGAAGAAGGTGATCGCGTCGGCATCATGAACCTGCGTGCCGTCCTGGTACTCGAAGCCGATCTCCTCGAGATCCTTCCGCAAGGCGACTCCGCCGAGCGCGGGCAGCCCGAGATTCGAAGGATAGGCGGAGACCTGCCACTGACCGTAGCGTTGGCCGACCTCCCGCTCGCAGAGACGCATGCCGCTTTCGTTATATACGACGAGCGGGGCATCGATCCCGATGACATCACCCGGCTCGGCGACGGCCGCCAACCACTGGACGACTTCGGCGATGCCGGTGGCCCAGCCTGCTTCGAGCACGACGCCCGCGTCGTCGATGCAGACGAGGCCCGTCTCGTTGGCGGACCGTTCCGTCGTACCTTCGCCCCAGGCGAGGTCGACGCCGAGGTAGCGGCTCACCGCTTCGTTCCGTCCGAGTTCCCCATGGTCCCCCATCGTATGCGGCGTCTCGCGCGACAGGCCTGCCGACGAGCCCGTCCGATGACGATCAGCTCACAACCGCGGGGAATCCATGTGAGATCGACTCCGATTTCGTATGGTGGGTCGCGAGTGAGGGGAGCAGGACATGCATGGAGCCGTGTTCGGACGAACGGCGCGAACTCTCGCGGCCATCACCGCGTTCGCGGCACTCACGTCCTGCTCGGGCCCACCGGCGCGCTTCACGATCTCAGGGCACGTGACGTACACAGACGGCACGCCGGCCGGCGGATGCACAGTCGTGCCGGCGTCACCAGGGGTGGGAATCCCGGAGATCGCCATCCTGACAGCGCTCGATGGCTCCTTCACCTGGATCCCGCTGCCCGCGGGGACGTACTCGGTCGACGTCGAATGCTGGGACCCTCCGGGCGGGAGAGGTCACGCGAGCGACGTGGAGCTGGACCAAGATCACACCCTCACGATCACCGTCCGGTGAGGTGCTCGTACACCGCGGTCGGGCGTCAGGATGGTCCGGGTCGATCCGGCCGACCCGACCGAACCGGCCGACGCCAGCGAACTAGTACGAGGAGTATCCGGCGGAATCGAGGGCCAGCGCGGCGAACATGGCGGCGAAGAGACCGACGACGACGAGGCCGAGCACCGCGTACGTCACGATCTGGATCGCGCGCCCTTTGACGATGGCCTGCCCCCGCGGGGCGAGCGAGCCGCCCGACCACTGTTGCGCAGGCGCCAGGTAGTCGAGGACCGGCGGCTGGCCGGGAATGATGACGATCTCAGCATTCCCGAACTCCCACAGCCACGCCATCGAGCACTGCACGCGCACGGGGCGATCCGCGGGGATCGTGTACTGCGACGTCCCCCAGCCGGGCCGGTACTCGTAGCCGTCGATGCGCACGACCACGGGAATCTGTGGCCAGTACCCGGCACCCTTCGGCTTCGCGGTGGTGAGGTGGAGCGTCTGCCACGCCGTCACCGGCGGTGGCGTCGGCTGCTGCTGCCACTGCTGCTGGGGTTGGTACTGAGGTCCAGGCTGCTGGTACTGAGGCTGCGGCGGCACGGGCTGTGCCGGCTGCTGGTACTGCGGCGCAGGCGGCTGCACCAGCGGCGGGCCGAACTGCTGCGGCTGCTGCGGGTAACCGGGCTGCGTGTGCTGCGTCGGCGGCACCGGCTGCTGTTGCGCTGGGCGCTGCTGAGGCTGTTCGGGCTGCCACGATCCAGGGGTGCTCATAACCGACAATCGTAGGGGCGCAACGGCTCTCCGTGCGGGATCATCGCGACATCAGAACATCGCATCATCGCTCCGATCACCTGCCGCCGACGCAGGAGGTCCGCTTGAGCGGAGGACGCGGGTCTCGAGCGCATCCTCCCCTCAAGCGGACCTCCTGTGCTCAGGCCGCTGAGGTGGCCGTCTAGGCGGCCGGCCCTTCGATGAGCGTGATGTCCGCCGTGTGGCTCGTGCCGGCGGTGTCGGTCCAGGTGATCGACACGGTCTGCCCGGGCTGCAGGCCCTTCATCGTGGCGGTGAGGGTGCTGCCGGAGTCGATCGCGACCCCGTTCAGCGCGGTGATGACGTCGCCGGCCGCGAGCCCTGCGGAGGCCGCCGGCGTGTTGGCGATGACGCCGCTCACCGTTGCGCCGACCACGGCCTGGCCGTTCGCGCCGGCCGCGCCGTCTGCAGCGAGGCCGATGCCGATGAACGCCGGGTAGCCGATGGAGACGGTGTCGGTTTCGACGCCGGACTCGATCTGCTTAACGATCGACAGCGCATCGTCGATCGGGATGGCGAACCCGTCGATGTCGGTGCCGCCGGAGGAAGCGGCGGTGTCGATGCCGACGACCTCGCCCTCGGAATCGTAGAGCGGTCCGCCGGAGTCGCCGGCCTGGATGTCCGCGTCCGTCTGGATGAGTCCCGTCAGGTTCTTGCCCTGGCCGGTCTGCTCGTCCTGGACCGTGATGCTCTGGTCGAGCGCGGAGACGGTGCCTTCCGCCGCGGTGGGCGTGCCGCCCTTGCCGCCTGCGTTGCCGACGCCGGTCACGGCATCACCCACGGCCACTCCGCCGTCGCTGTCGATCGTGATGGGGGTGAGCCCGCTCGCGTTGTCGAGCTGGAGGACGGCGACGTCTGCAGTCGCGTCCGTTCCGACGACCTTCGCGGTGTACTGCTGGCCGGTCGAGACGACGGTGACCGTGATGCTCGTCGCACCCGCGATCACGTGGTTGTTCGTGAGGATCTGGCCGTCGGCGGTGAGGATCATGCCCGTGCCGGCCGCAGCGGCGCCCTGGTAGGCGAGGTCGGTGTTGATGTCGACGACACCGACCGACTCCGCTGCCGTCGCCGAACGCGTGTTGGGCGTGGCCGACTGCGGTTGGGTCATGTACGGATCGGATCCGCTCCCGCCGCTCCCACCGCTGCCGTTGCCGAAGCTCTGGCCGCCGTTCCCCTTCTGGCTCGGGGCGAGCTGCGAGGTCTCGTGCTGCGCTGCGGCGATCTGTGCGGTCTGCGATGCGAGGGCCGCGATCCCGCCGATGCCCGCGATCACGCCCACCGCTGCTGCCGTGCTGGCGGCGGCGATGATCCACCCCATGCCGCGCTTCATCGGCGGCTTCGGGGCACGGGGTCCGACTGCGGGCTGGCCGTTGGGGCCGAGCCCGTTGCCGTAGCCGCCGAACCCGCCGTTGCCGTTGTTCGCGGCATTGCCGCCGTTGCCGAAGGCGTTGCCCGTGCCGTTCGCCTGCGAGAGCTGCTGGAGCGCGGCCGCGTAGGGGTGCGGCTGCTGGCCGTAGGCGTACGGGTAGCTCGCACCTGGGGCGCCGTAGTTGGCCGCCGCGTAGCCGGGCTGCCCCGGGATGAGCGGACGGCCGTACTGGTCGAAGAGCTGGTGTCCCTGGTGCGACCGGGGTCCGGCCTGGCTGCCTGCCTGCTCGGTGAAGTGGAGGTTCTCCTGCGTCGCCGCGGGCCACTGCGCGGCCGGGGCAGTCGGCGCCTGGTACGGCTGCACGTCCTGGCCGCGGGAGAGCCTCGGGTCCTGCTGCGGCACGATCGCGGTGGTCTGATCGTCGGCCGCAGGATTCGAAGCCGCATCCACACTCGGAGCCGGAGCCGGCTGAGCGATGCCGTCGTTCGCGACGGGTGCGTTGTTCACATCACCCGATTCGTTCGCGTTCATCGGGGCAGCGGGGTCAGTCGGATCGGTGGACTCGTTCATGGGTGGTTTTCCTCTCAGCGGCGAGTTGCTTCCACCATCAGACGACGCCCACCCGTGCAGAGCATTCGATTTCGCCCAGAGCAGCCTATGGACTCCCTGTTCATGAGCTGTGTAAGGGATGCATAAACACAATGAGTGAGCGGAGGGGAAAGACCCGGCCAGAAGCACTTTCTTGCCACCGCGTCGCCTCGTTGGCGGTCGGCTTACCCAACAGGTGTGTCGGCCGATGCTGTGGGCACCGGATGGAAACGCTCTTCCGCGATCCCATCGCGATGCTCCTGTCACTCATCCCGAATCCAACCCTGTGGAGAACCCGTTTCGGGCGCTCCGCTCACCTAGCGTGCTTCACATGCGTGTATTCCGGAGTCTCCTGCTCGTCGTCGTGTTGGTCGGCCTGGGCGGCTGCCACGCGCCACCGACGAGCCCGCGCGCGCTGCCCTCGACATCCTCGGTCCTGACCTCCGAGGATGAAGCTCTGGCGGCCGCTACAGATACCTACGAGCGCTTCTTGTCACTTTCGAACCAGATTCTCAACGATGGTGGGACAAACCCAGAGCGAATCGACGCGATCGCCGCTCCCGCGATAAGCGATGTCGAACGAGCGGGTTATGCAGATATCGCGGTGACCGGACATCGTTACCTTGGTCAAGCGAAACTGTCGAGTGCAGCGTTGCAGAGCTGGTCCCGAGTGCCCGACAGACTCGGCGTCGTCGCGGTCATTCATGCCTGTGTGGACCTTTCCGAAACCGACGTCGTGGACTCGACTGGATCCTCGATCGTCGCGCCCGAACGTGCACCGCTCTCCGCATGGGAGATTGGCATCAGTCCCAACACCAAGGACGACCCTCCGTTCTTGATAGCGGTCAAGAATCGTATCGAAAGTTCGTCACGATGCGAGTGACGATCAGTCCACTGACCTGGGTTGCGGTCATTCTGTTCGTCGCCACCGCTGTGGTGGTGGCCGAACCAGAAGCCCTCCCGGCAGCGGCGGCGGGATGTTCGGACAGCGATGACTGGACCGGAGCATGTCTGGGGAGCGGGTCGATCGACGTGGGCGCGGGAGCGACCCGGCCCGGGGCGGGAGGCGGGAGCGGCGGAGCCGGGTCTGGAGGTGGCAGCGGAGGAACCAGCGGTGGCGGAACCGACCGGCCACGAACACCCGTCCGTGACGACAGCTCCTGCTTCATCGGGCCCGGGTCCTCCTGTTCGCCGCTCGGCGGAGGGCCTGCGGTTCCCGGTGAGGAGGAAGTGATCGAAAGCACTCCGGCGATCACCATCCATGAGATCGCGAGCTTCGCCCCTGTATCGCCAACGCTGCGCATGGAGCCGTCGGGGTGGGCGGTCGTCGGCCTGCCGGCGAACTTCATCGCGGGAGCTGGGAACCATGTCAGGTCGGGCGTACTGCTCGGTCAGAGCGCCGAGGTCCGGTTCGCGCCGACGCGGTTCGTGTTCGACTTCAGTGACGGTGACGCCCTCAGCTCGGCCTCCGGCGGCGCGACGTGGGCGGCGGCCGGCCTCCGCGAATTCTCCGAGACGCCCACGAGTCATACCTACGGCGTTCCGGGGAAGTTCGTCGCCACGGTGTCTGTCGAGTACGCGGCCGAGTATCGCATCGGCGGCGGCGAGTGGACGGCAGTGCCCGGTTTCCTCAGCATCCCGACCGACTCGCCCATCACCGTCACCGTCCGATCCGCGCGGACGGTCCTCGTCGATCGGCTCTGCACGCACCCGCGTCCCGGTCCGGGCTGCTGATCCGGGTCGAGACCCTGGTTCAAGAGTCCGCGAACTGGTCACTGAGCCTGCCGAAGTGCAAGCAACCGGACCCAACCCTTCGACAAGCTCAGGGACCGAGACCACAAACGCCCGGACCGGCCACTGAGCCCGTCGAAGTGGTAGCAACCAGACCCAACCCTTCGACAAGCTCAGGGACCAGAGAAGAGGATCAAGGACAGGAGAGAGGAAGGCTCAGTCGCGGAGCCCACCGTCGACGAGGCGGATGAACGCGCTGAGCTCGGCCAGGCCGTCCGGCGTCGTCGGTAGGTAGTCGGTGAGTGCGGGGGAGTGGACGAGGAACGCGGCCCATTGCGCACGCGAGATCCCGACGTTCAGCCGATTCTTGAGCAGGAGGAACGACATCCCCCTCGGAACGTCGGCCGGGGACGATGCCGCGAGCGACACGATCGCGATGACCGCCTCCTGCCCCTGGAACTTGTCCACCGTGCCCACGCGCACGTCCTCGAGCCCGGCCTCATCGAGCGCATCACGAACGACCGCGACATGTGCGTTGTACGGGCAGACGACGATCACGTCCGACGCCGTCAGCGGGTCCGACACCCGCGCGTCATCCGGGTTCGTCCACAGCAGGCCGACGACGGACCGCACGATCTCGACCACCCGATCGGCTTCCTCGGTCGAGTGCGTCGCGTTGCCGGCGTGGTGCACCTCTGCGATGTGCAGGCCCGACGCCAGGCCTGCCAGGCTGCGGCGGGCGGTCGCGGCGGCGGATCGCAGTTCACCCGCGTACGAGAGCGTCGACACCGGTTCGGTGACGGCCGCATCCATCCGCCAGCTCTCGTGGAGGAAGTAGCCGAGCTCGGCGGGGAGGACGTCGCGGCCGTCGGCGACGAACCCGAGCGCGGAGGTGTCGATCGGTTCGGGGTGTGTTCCCTGGCTCACCTGGGGGAGCTGCTGCGGGTCGCCGAGGAGGAGCAGGTTGTCGGCGGCGACGCTCGCGGCGATCGTATAGGCGAGCGAGAACTGGCCGGCCTCGTCGACGACGAGCAGGTCGAGTTGGCGTCGATCGAATCGCACGGGGTTGCTGAAGTCCCATGCGGTTCCGCCGATGACGTAGCCGCCACCGCGGTGTGTTGAGGTGGCCGAGGGGGTGGTCGATGGCCCTTCGACAGGCTCAGGGACCGGGAGGCCGGCACGTCGCCCTTCGACAGGCTCAGGGACCGGGTGCGCGCCACGCTGCCCTTCGACAGGCTCAGGGACCGAGAGGCCGGGGCCCGGACGCGCAGCGGCCTCCCGAGCGAAGGCCGCGTGTCCGTTCGAGGGGAGGATCGTGTACGCGCGCTCGATCGTTCCATCGGCCCCGGCTTTCGCCGCTTTGGCGACGAGCCCCGCGTCGAGGCCGGCCTTCACGATGCGTTCGAGCAGGTTCTCGACGACGTCGTGCGACTGCGCGACCACCCCGACCCTCCACCCGTGCTCCGCGACGAGCCCGGCGATCACGTGCGAGGCGACGTACGTCTTGCCCGTTCCGGGAGGCCCCTGGACGGCGAGGTACGACGCGTCGAGGTCGAGGAGTGCGGCCGTGACGTCGCGGATGGTGTCGCCGGTGTCCGGCATCGCTGCGCCGCTCCGGGTCCGGGGCGGCTGACGACGGAGGATGTCGACCACGCCGTCCTTCGGCCACTCGGGGTGGGCGTCGACGATGCGCTGACCCCAGTCCGCGATGGCGTCCACCTGCGTTCCAGGGCGCGGCGGCGGCGATGGTGTGAGCGCCATCGGAAGGTCGTCATACGGATCCCGGTCGGCTTTGAGCGTCTCCTGAATAAGGAGGGATCCATCGTCGTCGATCTCGAGGATCGTGATCTGCCCAGCCGGACGTGACCCCGCTTCCGCGCGCGGCAGAGTGAACGGGCCCGGGTACTCGTAGAGCGCGAACGGGTCGCCACCGACCTTGACCGTGCTGCCGGGCGCCCACCGTCCGGAGAGCCGCACGTGACGGCGATCGCTGCGCTGCTTGCCCTCGCGGAACCAGTCGCGTTCGACCTCGCCACCTGTCACGGTGAAGACGTTCCGGACGTCCTCCCACTCGTCGGCCGCGGCGATGAGCCGGGAGAAGTGCTCCTGCCAGAAGGTCTTGTGCTCTCGGCGGTGGTAGTCGATGGCGGCCGCCGCGAGCGCGTAGGCCGCGGCGTCATCGGATCGTTCCGGGTCGAGCGGGTCGCCGGCGAATGCGCTCAGTGCGTTGTGCAGCGGCGTCGGTTCGTCGGGTACGAGTTCGACCTGGTCCGTGACGAAGCTGCCGGGGAGGACGCCTCGCTCGGCGCCGAGTTCGAGCAGCCAGTCACGCAGCCGCCGGGTGGACTCGCAGTCGTACTCGTTGTAGTCCGCGATCTCGGCGAGCTTGTGCTCACCCTGCGCCACGAGCTCCGGGTCGCCGCTGCGGACGAGCTCACGGGCATCGGCGTACTCGGTGATCGATGCGGCCGCGTTGGTCACGTCGCCGTCGCGGTGGTCCTCGCCCATGTAGAGGGGTTCGAGTTTCTTGATGGAGTAGGAGCGGGAGCCGACGCGGAGCGTCTTGCGGACGAGCGGATAGAGGTCGACGAGGACGCCGTCGCGGAGGAGGTCGTCGATGACGTGCTCGCCGACGCCGTGCCGGGCCGCGAGGGAGAGCAGGTGCGTCCGTTCGTAGGCGGCGTAGTGGTAGACGTGCATGCCGGGGTACTGGGCGCGGCGCTCCGTCAGATAGGCGAGGAAGCCTTCGAGCGCGAGGCGTTCCTCGTGGAAGTCGTGCGCCCACCAGGCGCGGAAGGCGCCATCGGCGTCTACCATGCCGAAGAGGTAGTCGATGCCCCAGCGGGTGCTGCCGTGCGGGCCGTTCCCGTGGCCCT
This sequence comes from Plantibacter lichenum, assembly GCF_050587525.1. Lineage (NCBI taxonomy): Bacteria > Bacillati > Actinomycetota > Actinomycetes > Micrococcales > Microbacteriaceae > Plantibacter > Plantibacter lichenum. Next base: position 92,814 of record NZ_JBOBFT010000017.1, read on the forward strand.
CCGTGTAGAGGGGGTCTCCTTCGAAGTCGAAGAAGATGTCGCCGGGGCTCGGCTCGGGGAGGAGTCCGATGGTCTGCGCATCGTGAACGACGAAGGGCGGCTTGCCCGTGGCATCGGACGGTTGGATCTGAAGGCGTGCTTGTTCGCGGAGGCCGCGGAGGGTCGAATCGGGGATGCCGGCGACGGTCGTCGGCTCCGTCGTGTGGTGGGCGTGCGTGTAGTGCCCGCCCGGTCCCTGTGCCTGTCGAAGGGCCCCCACCTCCGGTCCCTGAGCCTGTCGAAGGGGATCCTCAAGCCTGATCGCGGCGAGCGCGTCGATCGTCTCGATGCCGGCCGCGAAGAGCCGGTCCCGCTGCGTGAGTCTGAGGCCGGCGACGAGCAGCACGTCCCGGCTGGCGGCGATCTCCGCCTCGCAGTGTGCGCAGTGGCCGCACACGCTGTAGCGCGGGTCGCCCCATTCGACGGCGGTCGCGGCATCGATGCGCTCCTGCACGATGCGCATCAGGCGGGCGCGGCGGCGGCGGTACACGGGGAGGATGTCGGCGACGGCGTGGGTGCTCGTGGTGTCGTCGCCGAGGAGGAGGTCGACGTGGTCGTCGGTGGGGATGCCGGCGGCGTGGAGCTGCTCGACGTATGCGGCGAGCTGGAGGAGTGCGGTGACGCGCGGCGAGCGTGCCAGTTTGGTGTCCTGGACGCGGTGGCTGCCATCGGGCCGGCGGATGATGAAGTCCGCGAAACCGATGAACGATCCGTCGAAGAACGCGCCCTGGAAGACGACGGGCGCACTGCTACGGAAGGCGGCGAGCGTGTCCTCGACCGCCTGCGCGAGCGCTTCGGCATCGCGCACGCTCGGTCGTTCCAGTTCGACGACGCCGTCGCCGAACTCGTCGCGATACCGCTGCAGCACCCGCAGCTCGTGTTGGTCGCCGAGCGCTGAGGTGCGCTGCAACATCTCGTCGGGGACCTCGTCCAGACGGTCGATGTGCCCGAGCTTCGCATCGATGCCGCGCAGGAACGCGAACTCGCAGTACGAGGCGTTGCTGAGGTCGCTGGCCGAGGTGACCGGCTGGCCGTCGAGGAGGAACATCGGTGCGGTGGGCCTTTCGACGGTGGCGGGCGAAGCTGCGGCCAGTCTCCCATGCGCCGGTGACACGGGGCGGTCCCCAGCCGCGGACTACGCGAGCACGGCGCCGCTCATCCGATATTCGGGAGCTTCCGCCTCCGAACGGAATTCGAGCACTTCGACGGAGTGGGACCGCAGAGCGTCGAGGACCGCCTGGGGCGTGACGTTGAAGAACTCCCGACGCAGGTTCACCTTGTTGACTCGATGCTCCGCGAAATGCTTGTGGAGGGTGCTCTCGACACCGACGGCATCGGCTGCGAAGAAGAGCGCGTGGACGTCGAATTTGAACGGCACGGAGGCATCGCCGAGTTCATTGACGCGATCCATCGGTTCCAGGCGCCTGGTCATGCCGATCTTCACCATGTTGCCGCCGAACGCGCCGAGATTGGAAATGACATAGACGTACCCCGCGCGAATGTTCGCGGTGCGGTAGTCGACATCGGCTATCGCACGATCGACATCGGCGATCCTCGCCTGCATCCGCTCGAGACCCTCGACATCACCGTTCGCCTGCAGGACGGCGAGTGCATTGAGGTAATGCTTCCGCTCATTGGCGAGGCGCTCCTGCTCCTTCCGCAACTCGAGTTCGGCCTTGCGCTGCTCACGCAGTTCTTCTCGACGCTCGCGTTCCAGCTCCTTCTCGCGCTGCAGCGCTTGCAGGTGCCGAGAAGCCAACTCCATCTCCTGCAACCTCAGGTGGTGGTAGTACTCGGTGATCTGCAGGGAGATCATCGTGCCCTGGCGAGCGATCTGATCCCGCACCTTGGAGAGGCGAGCCTGCGCCGTGTGCAGGTTGCCGGCGCGGACCGCTTTGATGCAGTTCTCCGCTTCCGCGTTGTACGCGCGCAAGAGGATGTTGGACATGTCCGAAACGAACTTTCGTCCTTTCGCCTCGGAATTGTTGAACGTGAATCCCGATGTCGTCGTGACGGCTTGCTTGTTCCGCACCGCGTCCTTGATCTGCTGGCGCAGGGATTCGAGCGACGTCCCGAGGGTCGCGGAGATCTCCGCGGGATGCTCGTAGTCGTAGAGACCGAGGTCCTGGATGTCGATGGTCGCGCGGACGTCGAGGACCCGGCGGCGCTCCGCCTCCAGAGTGGCCTGCTCCGAGAGGAGGTGTGCACGGGCCGCATCGATGTCACGACGCACGTTGAGCAGTTCCGCGTGCGCGGCATCCGCCTGCGCACGCTGCGCCTGTTGCGCCTGCGCCGCCTGAGCAGCGATGTCCTGCTGGACCTGAATCGCCTGTGCCTGGTAGCCGCGGATCGTCGCATCGAGCTCGGCGACCGACAGAAGGCCGTGCTGTGCGATGAGTGCGTTGAGCCGATCGTTCTCGACTTGCAGCGACTGCGCGACCTGCTTCCCGTTGAAGAAGCCGATTTTCGCGCGCGGCCCGGTCGGCGCGGGAACGTGTTGGGGCTGCGATGCGATGGGCAGCTGGTGCTGGCCGGGCGACTGGGGCGTTGGCTCCGGCGCGGCGACTGGTGGAGCGGATGCGAGCGGCGCGGGCGCGATCGGCTGCGGCGCACTCGCCTTGATCTCCTCGCTCCGGGCGCGCAGAGGCGGAAGCTGCGTCGGGGGTGGTGAATTCGGCGGCGTCAGCACCGGTGCGGCCGTGACGACTGGGGTGCTGATCGGCGCAACGATCGGCTTCGGCGCAACCGCTGGCCGAATGATCGCGATCGGGGCGGCCGTCGTGGGTACGGATTCGACCGGACGGTTGGCCGCCGGCGCAGGTCCCGCTGCCTGCGCGACAGGAGTCGCCGCCGCCGCCGCGCGGGCTGCCGCGG